>CACFZB010000047.1 GCA_902570715.1 uncultured Pelagibacteraceae bacterium | reverse complement strand
AGGCGTATATTTAAAAAATCATCAAGGAAAAACACAAATTGATGCGAGCTCAGGTTTATTTTGCAATCCCCTTGGACATGGTAGACAAGAAATTATTGATGCGATTAGCAACCAATTAAAAACCTTAGATTATTGTCAACCTTTTCAACAAGGATTTGGTGGTTCATTTGAATTAGCAACAAAAATTGCAAAACATACACCTGGTAATTTAAATAGAATTTTTTATACGATTTGTGGTTCAACAGCAGTAGAAACAGCAATTAAAATTTGCATTGCATATCACAGAGCAAGAGGAGATAGCCAAAGATTTAGATTTGTAGGACGTGAGCGTGGATATCATGGAATGAATATTGGTGCTACTTCAGTTGGTGGTATGGTTAATAATGTAAAAACATTTGCAAGTGTATTAATGCCAGGTGTAGTACACATGAGACATACACATTTACCTGAACATAAATTTGTGAGTGGTCAACCGGAAACAGGAGTTGAACTTGCGGAAGATTTAGAAAGAATTTGCACTAACTTTGGAGCAGAAAATATTGCTGCTTGTATTGTTGAGCCAGTTGCTGGTTCTACAGGAACTCTTGTTCCACCAAAAGGATATTTACAAAGATTGAGAGAAATTTGTGATAAACATGGAATTCTTTTAATTTTTGACGAAGTAATTACTGGTTGGGGAAGAATGGGATCTCCATTTGGTTCGCAAGAGTTTGGAGTTACTCCAGATATAATGACAATGGCAAAAGCCACAACAAATGGAATAAGTCCATTAGGCGTTGTTGCTTGTAAAGAAGAAATTTATGATGCATTGATGGATAATGCACCGAAGGGTACTATTGAATTGTTTCATGGTTATACCTATTCGGGGATACCAATTTCTGTTGCAGCAGGATTAGCTGTACAAGATATATTTGAGAAAGATGATATTTTTAATAGAGCAAAAGAATTAGCACCATATTTTCAAAAAGGATTATTTTCATTAAAAGATATTGATGTAGTTGAAAATATAAGAGGCTATGGAATGATGGGTGGTATAGATATTAAAATGGATAAAAAACCAGGAGCAGCTGGATTTACTTGTTTTAAACATTGTTATGAGGCTGGAGTAAATTTTAAAGCTACTGGTGATTGTTTAATAATTGCACCAATGTTTATTTGTGAGAAAAAACATATAGATGAAATTATTGAAAAACTTCGAACTGGAATAACTAATTACGCAAAAAGCAAAAAAAATTAAATTTCATTAATGAGAATTGGTGTACCGAAGGAAATAAAACCTCAAGAGAATCGAATAGGGTTAACTCCAGATAGTGTAAAAACACTTGTATCAGAGGGTCATGAAGTAATAATTGAAAATAATGGTGGTTTTGAAGCAGGTTTTGAAAACGATCAATACACTAAAGCTGGAGCTAAGATTGCAAAAAGTGCAGCTGATATTTTTAATGATGCAGAAATTATTGTAAAAGTCAAAGAACCTCAAAAAGTCGAAGTTGATATGATTAGAGAAAATCAAATTGTATATACATATCTTCATTTGGCTGCTGCAAAAGAATTAACTGAGGGATTGATTAAATCAAAAAGTATTAATATTGCTTACGAAACAGTAACAGATGATAACGGTAGATTACCATTACTTGCACCAATGAGTGCAGTAGCAGGTCGTATGTCCGTACAGGCAGGAGCGCATTGTTTAGAAAAAAATCAAAAAGGCAGAGGTGTATTGTTAGGTGGAGCACCAGGAGGTGAACCAGCTAATGTATTAATTCTTGGTGGTGGAGTAGTTGGAGAGAATGCTGCAGTTATTGCTACTGGAATGCAAGCCAAAGTCCATATTGTAGATAAATCCGAAGCAAGATTAAAACAATTAGTTGAGATGTTTGGTAATAAAATAATTCCAGAACAAAGTGATAAAATAGATTTAAATAAATTAATTGCAGAAGCAGATTTGTTAGTAGGTGGAGTTTTAATACCAGGTGCAGAAGCACCAAAATTGGTCACTAAAGATATGTTGAAATTAATGAAAAGAGGATCAGTAATTGTGGATGTTG
>CACFZB010000046.1 GCA_902570715.1 uncultured Pelagibacteraceae bacterium | reverse complement strand
CCCATTTTATATTGGAGAAGAAATTTTTTATAAACAGACAACATTTATTCCTGAATTTTATTTATGGGTAATTTTTGCAGCTATTTCACCAGGTATTATTGCTTTTACACTTTATACTATGGCCCAAAAAAAATTAGGTGCATCTTTAACAGGTTTTACGCTTTATATATTTACGGTTTATGGAGCAATTTATGGTTTTTTTTTATTCGATGAAAAATTTGAAAATTATCATTTCATAGGAACAATCTTGGTATTTTTTGGGGTATACTTAGCAAAAAAAAATAATGTTAAAAAAGTTTAGGAACATTTTGTTATTATTACTTCAAATAATTATTTTTGTTTACATTTTAATGTTGATATTTTTATATTTTTATCAAAGAAATTTAATGTATCACCCAAATGAAAATAATTACTCAGATGATCAGAGAACAGTTAATATTAAAAAAGTTAAGATTAATACTAGTGACAATATTGAGTTGTTAGGCTGGTATCACGAAAAAGATTTAAAAAAACATAAAACAATTGTTTTTTTTCATGGAAATGCAGGATCCTTAGAAAATAGAATTCATAAATTAAATCATTTTCAAGAAATGGATGTGAATTTTTTGATTATTGCCTGGAGAGGTTTTAGTGGGAATAATGGAAGCCCAACTGAGAAAGGTTTATATGAAGATGGAAAAAGTGCATTAAATTGGCTATTTGATAAAGGTGTTGAGGAAAGAGATATTGTTATTTATGGTGAGTCTTTAGGTACTGGCATAGCTACCCATTTGTCACAAAACAAAAATTTTAGTGGTCTTATTTTGGAAACTCCTTTTACGTCAATGGTTGATGCAGCAAAAATTTTTTATCCATACATACCTGTAGGTTTGTTATTAAAAGATAAGTTCGATAATAAAAGTAAGATTAAAAATATAAGCATTCCGGTTTTAATCATGCATGGCGAGGTTGATCAAATAGTGCCATTTTTTATGGGTAAAAAAATGTATGAAATTGCAAATGAGCCAAAATATTCTTATTTTACAAAACACGACAATCATATGATGGAATATGACAAAAATCTCGTAAAAGCTCTCAATTCTTTCCTTAAGAGTTTAAATTAAGCCATAATCTAAACAAAGATATTTCAATTTTTTTTTTTAATTTTTGATAATGAAAAAAACCTTTTTATCTTTTCTTTTATATTTTTATTTAATAAATTTTTCATATTCTCAAGACAAGTTTTTTCAGCCTGATGACCTATTTCATATCGATCATATGGACTCACACAACAAAGAATTTACGCTATATTTCAAGGGTAGAGAGAAATCTATTTTAGCTAGAGGTGAAGAAAGTAATTATATAAATGATTACCCAAAAGATCTTTATATTTATAATCATTTAACGAAATCATCTTCTCCTCTTATCTCTTATGACTGGTTTCCCTCACAAGCTAAATATTTTTTACAAGAATATGATTTTCCTGTTTTTCCTGATGATTTTGCATACTATTTATTAAAAGATGATAAAACCTTAGTAATGATTAGTGCAGTAAAAAGTTTAAATGCAAATTTCAAATATGACATAATGAATAAAAAATTGGAACTTTATCCAAGCACTGGTAAATTTGATTTTATTATTTCCTCTTTCTCTAAAGATTGTGGTTACTATAAATTTAAAGATAACTATAAGTGCAATATCTATAAACCTTTAATTTCAAGTAACTTAATTAATTGATTTGCGTAAAGGCTTCAGCAAATTTTTCAGCGTTGAATAATTGTAAATCATCTTCTTTTTCTCCTAAGCCTAATGCAATGATAGGGAGTTTATATTTTTTTGCTAAAGCTAAAAGAATACCACCTTTTGCTGTTCCATCTAATTTTGTCATTATTACACCTGTAATAGGAATAATTTTATTAAATTCTTCAACTTGATTGATTACATTTTGACCTGAAGTTGCATCTAAAACTAAAATTACATCATGTGGTGCATCAGGGTCAATTTTTTTTGTTACATTGGCAATTTTTTTATATTCCTCCATTAAATTTTTTTTATTTTGAAGTCTTCCAGCAGTATCAATTAAGACTTGATTAAAATTATTTTTAATT
>CACFZB010000045.1 GCA_902570715.1 uncultured Pelagibacteraceae bacterium | reverse complement strand
CTATACCTGGATGTGAGGAGTTTAAGAAAAATTCTGATACTGAATTTACAGCTACAGCAACCAACAAAATTGGTCCTTTTAATGCTAGCTTTACGGGAGATATTGAACTAACAGACCTTGATCCGCCTAATAGTTATAAGATCACAGGTTCTGGTAATTCTCCAGTTGGTTTTGCATCAGGAGAAGCGACAGTAAAACTAGAAGATCATGAAAAAGGAACTAATCTTGTCTATGAAGTTGAGGCAAATGTTGGTGGAAAAATTGCACAGGTTGGATCTAGATTAATAGATATGACAGCAAAAAAAATGGCAGATATATTTTTTGGAAAATTTTCAGATTTAATTTCAACTGAAAGCAATGAATCTGTAGAGCAAATGTTAAATGAAAAAATTGAACAAACAGATGAAGCCAAACCTAAAAAACAAAATCAAAAAATTTTAATTTACGCTGGTGTTGCAGTGATCATTGCAGTTTTGGTTTACTCTTTTTTTTAAAAAAAACTTAGAAAATCCTAAATAAATATAAATAAAATTTCTAGTGGAAGTAGAAATATAACAAAATTAACAATTGTTTATGAGTTTTACTTGTGGTTAAATTAGATCCATATCAGGAAGGAGACACTTGATGACAAAAGTAACATTAGAAGTAAATGGTAAAAAGGTCAGCAAAGAGGTTCCAGACCACACACTTTTATCAGTTTTTTTAAGAGATAATCTAAATTTAACGGGGACACACGTTGGTTGTGATACTAGTCAATGTGGAGCATGTGTTGTTCATGTTAATGGTAAATCAATAAAAAGTTGTTCTACATTAGCAGCAGATGTTGAAGGATCTAAAGTAACAACTATTGAAGGCTTAGCTAAAGATGGAAAACTCCATCCTATGCAAGCAGCATTTAAAAAAACTCACGGATTACAATGTGGATATTGTACACCAGGGATGGTTATGAGTGCAGTTGATCTATTGCAGACTAAGAAAAATCCTAGTGATAAAGAAATCAGAGAATGGCTAGAGGGTAATATCTGTAGATGTACAGGTTATCAAAATATCGTTGCTGCAGTTAAAGAAGCTGCAACAAAAATGTAATTTAACAAAAGGAGAAAATAAAAAATGGCAAGTCTAGTTGGATCAAGAGTTGAAAGAAAAGAAGATACAAGATTTTTACAAGGAAAAGGAAGATATACAGCAGATATTAATATTGCAAACCAAACATACGCTGTGTTTGTTAGATCTCCTCATGCACGAGCAAAAATTAAAAGTGTAGATACTTCAAAAGCTTTAAAGTCGTCAGGTGTAGTTGGAGTTCTTACTGGAAAAGAAATCGCAGAAGATAAAATTGGTGGTCTAATTGCTGGATGGGCAATTAGAAGTGAGGATGGATCTGAAATGAAGGTTCCGGCAAATCCACCATTAGCAAAAGATATCGCTAACTTTGTGGGTGAACCTATCGCAGTTATTTTTGCAGAAACTTTAGATGAAGCAAAAGAAGGTGCTGAAAAAGTAAAAGTTGATTACAAAGTTTTAAAAGCAGTAGTAGACCCTGCGGAAGCAATGAAGAGTGATGCTATTCATGATGGTGTTGATAAAAATCTTTGTTACGATTGGTTACTTGGAGATAGAAAAGCAGTTGATGAAGCTTTTGCTAAAGCTGATAAAATTATTAAAGTTGATTTAATAAATAACAGATTAGTTCCTAACGCAATGGAGCCAAGAGCATGTGTAGTCGATTACAATATTGCATCTGAAGAAATCACTTTATACACTACTAGTCAAAACCCTCACTTATCGAGATTAGTAATGTCAGCATTTGGAGGTGTAGCACCTGAAAACAAGTTAAGAGTTGTAGCTCCTGATGTTGGTGGTGGATTTGGATCTAAAATTAATGTTTATAATGAAGAAATAGTTTGTAGTTGGGCTTCAAAAAAAATTGAAAGACCAATTAAATGGGTTGCTGAAAGAACAGAGTCTTTTTTAACTGATACACATGGAAGAGACCATGTTACTCATGCTGAGCTTGCAGTAACTAACGAAGGTAAGTTTTTAGGTTTTAAAAATGAAACAATCGCAAACTTAGGAGCTTATGCTAGAGTATTTGGAACAGTTACTCCAACTTATTTGTTTGGACCTTGTGCAACAGGAGTTTACGTAATTCCTGCAGCTTATTCTAATGTGAAAGCTGTTTATACTAATACAGCTCCAGTTGATGCTTACAGAGGTGCTGGAAGACCAGAAGCAACTTATACTATTGAGAGAT
>CACFZB010000044.1 GCA_902570715.1 uncultured Pelagibacteraceae bacterium | reverse complement strand
ATGCAATTAATGAGATGATTGATGCTGGTGTAGATGGTGTAGAATTTGTTGCGGTCAATACTGATGCACAAGATTTAAAAACAAGTAAATCTAAAACTAGAGTTCAAATTGGTTTAAATCTAACAAAAGGCTTAGGTGCTGGAGCAAAACATGAAATTGGTCAAGCGGCAGCTGATGAGTCTTTAAATGATATTGTGGATATTCTTAAAGGTGCAAATATGGTTTTTATAACTGCTGGTATGGGTGGTGGAACTGGAACTGGAGCGGCCCATGTAATAGCTAGAGCAGCAAAAGAATTAAATATTTTAACCGTAGGTGTTGTCACGTTACCTTTTTTATATGAGGCACCCTCTAGAATGAGAAGAGCACAACAAGGTTTGGAAGAACTAAGAAAACATGTGGATACTATTATAGTAATACCAAATCAAAATTTATTTAAAATCGCAAATGAACAGACAACTTATAAGGAGTCATTTCAGTTATCTAATAGTATTTTAAGACATGGAGTTCAAAGTGTTACTGACCTAATGGTTAAGGATGGTTTGGTTAATTTAGATTTTGCTGATGTCGAAACCGTTATGAGCTCAATGGGTAAAGCAATGATGGGCACTGGTGAGGCTGAGGGAGATAATAGAGCTGATAAAGCTACAGAATTGGCTTTAAATAATCCGTTAATTGATGACTATTCTTTAAAAGGCGCCAAAGGATTATTGATTAACATTACTGGTGGAGAAGATTTAAAACTTTTTGAGGTAGATGAAATTGTAAACAAGATAAGATCTGAAGTTGATCCTGAAGCAGAAATTATAAATGGCTCAATCATTGATCCAACTTTAGAAGGAAGAATAAGAGTATCTATCGTTGCAACAGCATTAGACGGACAACAACCAGAGTCAAAATCAGTTATTAACATGGTACATCGAATACAAAATCGAAATCCAGGATATTCTGATTTTGCGACAAATAACGGATCTCCTTCATTTAATTTTTCTAACACAGGTTCAAATCCAATGTCACATGGTGCCAATGCACTAAAGCTAGAAAATGAGGTAGTGTCTGAAAATATCAGTAATAATGAATCTGTTGATGAGGTAAATAAACAATATCATGAAGAACTATTAAGAAATCAAGAAGCTCAAAGCATTGTTGAAAATACATCTGAAGATAACGATCAATCTTTTACTCAAGAGGTGATGGAAAAAACAGATGATGAAAGAAATCTATCTTCTGACTTAAAAGAATTTGGTGTAGATACTGATGAGCCAGATTTATTTAGTTCTGATAATGAGGGTCTAAATTCTGATGATTTATTAGGATCTGCGGGCACAGATAATGAAGAAGATGATCTTGAGATACCAGCATTTTTAAGAAGACAAAAAAATTAATGGTCTTCGAAAAAATAAATGGAAGCCACCATGGTATTGGATACTCTAAAACACTATCCGGTACTGCTAAAAGAAATTATTAGCATTATTTCCCCTCAACATGGTGGCACATTTATTGATTGTACCTTCGGTCAAGGAGGATATACAAAAAAAATTCTCAATTCTAAGAATACAAAAGTAATAGCGTTAGATCGAGATCCTGAAAGCAAAAAAATTGCAGATCAAATTCAGGAAAAGTTTAGAGAAAGATTCATATTTAAAAATCTTAAATTTAGTGAACTCAATAATTTAAAACTTAAAAAAGAAGATATAAGAGGTGTCGTTTTTGATTTGGGTTATTCATTGACACAAATTAAAGATCAAAAAAAAGGCCTATCATTTAACTCGTTTGGAAGTTTAAATATGAAATTGGGTCTTAATAAATTTTCAGCAGATGATGTTGTAAATAAATTAGACAAAGAAGATTTAGAGAGAATTTTTAAATATTTTGGAGAAGAAATAGAATCAAGAAAAATTGCAAAAAAAATAGTTGAGGAAAGAAAGATTAATAGGATCAACACACAGTCTTTAGTCAATATAATAGATACAACAAAAAAGAGAAAAAATTATAAAGTGCATAATGCAACTAAAGTCTTTCAATCATTAAGAATTTTTGTAAATAATGAAATTAGTGAATTGATCTATGGGTTGATTAATGCAACAAAAGTTTTGAAAAAAGGTGGAGTATTAGCAGTGGTTACATTTCACTCTTTAGAAGACAAAATAGTCAAATATTTTTTTAAAGAATTATCAGAGGAAAAAAGTATTTCTCGTTATCAACCAAAAACTGAACAGAGACCAATTTTATTTCTTTTAAAGAACAAAAAACCAATAACTCCTACTGTTAAAGAACTTAAAGAAAATATTTCA
>CACFZB010000043.1 GCA_902570715.1 uncultured Pelagibacteraceae bacterium | reverse complement strand
TGTGATATAAAAGTTGTGGAAGTGATTTATAAGATTTTATTGATGACCTGAATATATCCGTAACCAATTCTTCATTAGTTGGTCCATAAAGCATTTCACGATTTTGACGATCTTTTATTCTAAGCATTTCCTCACCGTAATCTTCATATCTCCCGCTCTCTTTCCAAATTTCACTAGATTGAATTGTTGGCATTAATATTTCTTGTACTCCAATAGCATCTTGCTCTTCCCTCACAATTTTTTCTATCTTCTTCATTACTTTAAATCCAAGTGGTAACCACGAATATATTCCGGCTGAAGATTGTTTTATCATTCCAACTCTAAGCATTAATTGATGAGATTTAATTTTTGCTTCAGAAGGATTGTCTTTTAGAATTGGAATAAATGATTTTGAAATGTACATTTTTATTGAATTATATTTCTTAAATTTAAATATTCAAATTTCATTAATAAATAAATTATTAAGAAAAGGATAGTTGTAATTCCAGTGCAATAAACGAATTTTTTCAACATTTTAGGATTTTCTGGTGATCCAGGATCTTCACCTTCTACTTTAGCAACTTTATTTCTATCTACATCTATTGGTAGAATCGCAAAAAAAATAATCCACCAAAGAATTATGTATATTATAGCTAATCCTGTGATACTCATCAAATTTTAACTAGATTAATATTAGTAAATGGTTTTTTTCCAATTTTATCTTTAGTAAATTTTCTTGCAGTAATTTTAAGAGCATCAATTAAATTGTGTTCTTGACTTTTGTTTCCGAGTTTAAATGTTCTTGATGTCTTTTCTATTTCATCTTCTAAACCAAAAATAAATTCTTCTTTTTCATGTATCGGCAAACCCTTAAAAGTGATTATCGGACTATTATGAATGTTTCCTTTGGGAGTTATTAAAATTGTTATTTCAAGATAACCATTTGAGCCCAAATTTTTTCTATCTTTTATTGATTGTGAATTTTCTTCTACACTAATACTTCCATCTAGAAATAATCTTCCGCTTGGAGCTTTGTCATAAACTTCAGGAAATTCACCAGGTGCCAATTTAACTATATCTCCATTCTCTACTTGAACCGGAAAAGGTACTTGCATTTCTTTTGCGAAATTAATGTGTTCAATCATATGTCTATGTTCGCCGTGAACTGGGATAACGCATTTTGGTTTAACCCATTTATACATATCTTTTAAATCATCTCTATTTGGGTGACCAGAAACATGAATAAATTCGCTTTCTTCAGAAATTACTTCAATTCCATCTTTAACTAGTTGATTATGAAGTTTATAAAGTTTTTTCTCATTCCCAGGTATAATTTTAGATGAAAAAATTACTGTATCACCTTTTTCAATAAAAACATCTGGATGAGTATAATTAGAAATTCTCATCATCGCTCCCATCGGCTCTCCCTGACTTCCAGTGCAAAGATAAACTAACTTGTCTCTAGATATGTTTTTTGCTTCTCTTGGGTCAATAGGTTCAATTGTATTTTTTAAATAACCACATTGTCTTGCTGCTTTAAATATTCTATGCATAGATCTACCAACTAAAGAAATTTGTCTTCCAGTCTTTTCAGCACAGTAAAATACGGATTCCATTCTTGCTACATTTGATGCAAAAGATGTTACAATTATTCTTTTTTTTAATCTACTCATGATATTAAGTAAATTTTTTCTCACATCTAATTCTGATCCGGATCTTCCAGGGCTGAAAACATTTGTAGAGTCGCAAATCATTGCAAGAACTCCTTCGTTACCAATTTCTTTTAATCTTTTTGAATTTATTTCATCACCAATCAGCGGGTTAGGATCAACTTTCCAATCACCAGTATGTAAAACAACACCAGCTGGAGTCTTAATTTTTAGACCATTTGGTTCTAAGATTGAATGAGTTAAAGTTATATATTCAATTTCAAAAGGATCTAAATTTACCTTTCCGTTTAATTCTACAATTTGTAAATCATTAGTGATATCAATATGTTTTTCTCTAAATTTTTCTCTAATTAAAACAGCAGTAAAAGGTGTAGCAAAAATTTTACAACCCAACTTTGGCCATAGATGAGCTACAGCACCAATATGGTCTTCATGTGCGTGAGTTAAAATTATACCTAAAAGATTTTCTTTCCTTTCTTGAATAAAACCAGGATCAGGATAAATTAAATCAATTCCAGGGACTGTGTCATCTGCAAATGTGACACCAATATCAACCATAATCCATTTTTGATCGCTAGGTTTACCATAGCCAAAAAGATTCATGTTCATTCCAATTTCACCAGATCCACCTAATGGACAAAATAAAAATTCATCTTTCATATTATTTTATAAGTTTTGATGCTCTGTTAAGACCATTTATTGTTACATCCAAATCTTGTTTAGTTTTTGTTT
>CACFZB010000042.1 GCA_902570715.1 uncultured Pelagibacteraceae bacterium | reverse complement strand
TAACAATTCACCTATTTTATCATGAAGTTCTGTTGGAAATGGTCCTTCGCCAACTCTTGTTGTATATGCTTTGGTAATTCCTAAAACATAGTTAATTGTATTAGGACCACAACCTGATCCTGTTGCAGCGCTAGAAGCTACTGTATTTGATGACGTAACAAATGGATATGTTCCATGATCCACATCTAATAAAATGCCTTGTGCACCTTCAAATAATATCTTTTTTTTTTGTCTTTTAAATTTATCAATTTTTAACCATACCGGTTGAGAAAATTTTAGAATTTCTGGAGCAATTTCTAACAAATCTTTTTTTAATTTTTCCTTTTTAAAAACTTTTTTACCCAGTCCTTTTCTTATAGCATTATGATGCATTAAAACTGAGTCTAGTCTGCTATCTAAATTTTTTTCTGATCTTAAATCCATAACTCTAATAGATCTTCTGCCAACCTTATCCTCATACGCAGGTCCTATGCCTCTTCTAGTAGTGCCCAATTTACTTTTTCCAGCAGAGTCTTCTCTTATCTCATCCATTTCTTTATGAAATGGTAAAATCAGATTTGCAGACTCTGAAATGATAAAATTATCAATATTAACATCAACACCTTTGTCTTTAATTTCTTTAATTTCTTCAAGTAAAGCCCAGGGATCAACAACAACTCCATTTCCAATTATTGAAATCTTATTTTTTCTAACAATACCAGATGGAAGCAATCTTAATTTGTACGTTATACCATCTATTACCAAAGTATGTCCAGCATTGTGACCTCCCTGAAATCTGATAATAATATCCGCTTGTTCAGAAAGCCAATCAACAATTTTTCCTTTCCCTTCATCACCCCATTGAGAGCCTACTACAACTATATTTCTCATTATTTGAATCTTTTATTTATGTTCATTGAAACTAAATGATTAACTGGGCCGTGTCCTTTACCATATTTTGGGTTGTTTAATATTGCAGAATTTACATACTTAATTCCTAGCCCACAAGCTTTCTTAATAGTTTTTCCACATGAAATAAAAGTTGTAATTGCACTTGATAAAGTACAACCAGTTCCATGAGTATTTTTAGTCTTATGTCTGGGGCTATAAAAAATTTTAAAATCTGACTTACTTAAAAAAATATCCTCAACCATCTTATTTTTTAAATGACCGCCTTTTATAAGAACGTTCTTTGCACCATAATTAATTAACTTGTTTGCGGCAATAATCATGTCTTCTTTATTTTTAATCTTAACACCCGTCAAAACTTCAGCTTCAGGTATATTGGGGGTAACTAAATTAACTTGATGGATAAGTTTTTTTTTCAAGAAATCTATAGCATTATCATCAATTAGTTTAGTACCTCCTTTAGCAACCATAACAGGATCGAGAACAACTTTTTTTATATTAAGTTTTTGTAAAGAATATATTACATTTTTAATAACTAAGTGGGAGTGAAGCATACCAATCTTAATTGCATCAGGTCTAATATCACTAGCTGAAAAAATTATTTGTTTTTTGATTTCATTTGGAGATATTGGAATGACTGATTTCACACCTTTCGTATTTTGAACAGTAATAGCTGTTATAGCTGTTAATGCATAAGAACCAAGACTTGTAACTGTTTTAATATCAGCTTGAATTCCAGCTCCTCCAGATGAATCTGATCCGGCAATAATCAAAATTTTCGATTTCGGTTTCAATTTATTTAATCTTTTTTGATATAATATTTACGCATTTAGAAAGAACTATTTTATTTTCACTTTCTCCCATTACTCTTATTTTGGACTCCGTGCCTGACTTTCTAACTAAAATTCTTCCATTGCCCTTAATTAATTTTTCTGCAATTTTTATAGCCTTCTTTACCTCAGGCTTATAGATAATATTTTTATCTTTAACAGATATATTATTTAAAAGTTGTGGCGTTTTATGAAATTTCTCGAAAAATTCACTTGCCTTTTTTCCTTTTCTCAAAGCAAAGAGGGCCTCTAAAGCAACAAGTAAACCATCTCCTGTTGTTGCAAATTTTCCTAGGATAATATGTCCTGACTGTTCTCCACCTAAATTAAATTTATATTTTTGCATCTTCTCTTTTACATATCTATCTCCAACATTTGCTCTAATGAATTTTATTCCCACTGATTTAAAATATTTCTCAAGACCATAATTTGACATCAATGTTCCAACAACTCCTCCTCGTAACATTTTTTTATTTTTCCATCTTGTTGCTAAAGCAGCTATAATTTGATCTCCATCTATAATATTGCTTTTCTCATCACACATTATAATTCTATCAGCATCACCATCTAAGGAAATACCGATATGAGCTTTATATTTTTTAACTGCAGATCTTATTTTTTTGGGAAAAGTTGAACCACAATTTTTATTTATATTTAAACCATCAGGATTTA
>CACFZB010000041.1 GCA_902570715.1 uncultured Pelagibacteraceae bacterium | reverse complement strand
GATAATTGAGCTCAAAGAAAACAACTATTTACATAATCATACAAGAATGTGGTTCGCTAGTATTTGGATTTTTACTTTGAATTTACCTTGGCAATTAGGAGCAGAATTTTTTATGCAACATCTTTACGATGGGGACTCTGCATCTAACACACTTGGCTGGAGATGGGTAGCTGGGATTCAAACTCAAGGAAAACATTATTTAGCGAGTGAATGGAATATTAAAAAATTTACCAACAATAGATTTGATAACATAAAATTGAACGAAAAAGCTCCTCCTAAAGTTTCAGAAAAAACTTACTCAATTATCAGACAAGATTTTATTAATAAAAATATAGATGACAAAAATCTTTTAATTTTTGAAAATAATTTATCATTTGAAACCAGCGATTTTCATAATAAGGAATTTAAAAAAATTTATATAATTTCAAATAAAAATGAAAATAGATCAATCAAACTAAGTGAAAAAGTTATTAAGTTTAAATCACTTTTAATTGATGACCAAAAGCAAAGGTTAAAAAATAATTCTATTGATTGTGAGGTAGTGGATATAAGTGAAATTAAAAATATAAGTGAGAAAATTATTGCTTTTTATCCAACTATTGGTGAAAACCTGGATTATTTAAATTTAAATAGTTTAAAATTAGATTTTCTATATAGGAAACTCGATCAATATTCTTGGCAATATTGTAATAAAGGTTTTTTTAATTTTAAAAATTATATTCCTAAAATAATTACAACTTTTAACTAAAACCACCTAAACATACCAATGATTCCTGCTGTAGCATAAAAGAATTGTAAAAATAATATTCCTCTATGACCTCCCCTATAAGCCCAAATTCCAATTAAAATTGCAGATATAAGTAATAAGCAGAAACCAAAAAACTCTATGCCAATATTCATAGCAACAAACAATGAATATAAAATTGCTGTTATAACCCCTGCCCATTCAAAAATTTTATTATTCATACTCTAATTTAAATTTTTTTCTATTATAAATTTTTTTTTTATCTTTTAGTATTTTATTTCTTAACATTGGTGAACTTAATAATTTTGCCATGGGATTTTTCTTTTTTAACTTTTTTCTTTTTTTTTTCATAAAAGTTTTTTAAAATTATTATAAAGAATTTTCGAATAATTATTCATATCTACCATATTATCTTTTGCAGATTGATCAAATTTTTCTAATGCACCGTTCCCTAATTGATCTTCTAAAGCTTTTTTATATTCTGGCACACACCCCCATTCCTTAACTGTCGTATCTTTAATTTCAATGTGAAATTGAATGCCATAAGCGTGATTTTGATATTTAAAAATTTGATATTTAGTAACTGGTGATGAAGCTAACAAAGTTATATCTTTATTATCTTCTATTCCTTGAACCTCATATGAATGCCATTGCAAACTTTTAATTTTATCTGGAAACTCAGAAAACACATTATCTTGGTTTTTTTCATTAGTAAAATTGATATTCATTATACCAATCTCCGCTGGACTTGATTTTACCACTTTACCACCAACAACCTCACCTAGTAACTGACAACCTAAACAAAAACCCAAATAAGGTTTTTTTAAATCAACAACAAACTCTTTAATTATTTTTTTTTCTTCAATTAACCAAGGATATTCTTTTTCCATATAAGTATCCATTGGGCCACCCATACAAAACATACCATCAAATTTACTTAAATCATTTGGAATTTTCTCGCCTTCATCTAGCTCAATTGTAGTAAGATTTAATCCATCAGCTAACATAAGATCTTTTATGTAACCAGGATCTTCAATTTTAATATGTTGTAAAATTATTATGTTCAATAATCTTAACTTAGCTTAGAACACTTCTTAGAACAATATTTTACTCTCTCCCAATTTAATCTCCATTTCTTACGCCAAACGAAAGGTCTTTTACAAACAGGACAAATTTTTGAAGGAAGAGTTTCTTTTTTCACTAGATTGTATTTTGTTTAATAAACTTGTCTGCAGCTGACAAAATTAATTTTTTTCTATCAGCTTTCATTTTATCAAAAATTCTAACCATCATAGAGAGTCTTGGATTTTTCAAAAAAAATTTTCTATTACGATCAATAAATCTCCAATACAATCCATCCATTGTATTACACCACTCACCTTTTTTAAAATCCATCATTTTCATAAAATAACTTGATCCACATATATAAGGTTTGGTAGCAAATATTCCTCCATCGCTAAATAGTCCCATACCATAAACATTTGGTACCATTACCCAATCCGAAGAGTCTACAAACATTTCCATAAACCATTTGTAAACAATAGTTGGTTTGATTTCACAAAGATTCATAATGTTAGATAAAATCATTAATCTTTCAATGTGATGAGACCATCCATGGTTTAGAGCATTCTTAATTGCATAATCAAGAGGAGGTAATCCAGTAGTGCCTTCATACCAAGATTTTTTCATTTTTCTATTTTGTTTAAAGAAATTTTCAGTTTCCATTTTATTTGAATAACTTTGATAAATTCCTCTCATAAATTCTCTCCAACCAATTACCTGACGTATATAACCTTCTAGTGAATTTAATCTTATCTTTTTACTTTTGTGAAATTCTAAAACTTTTTTGATAATAAATTCTGGAGTGATCAAACCTAAGTTAATGTATGGACTTAATGCACTATGAAATAAAACATTATCTTTTTGATTAACAGCATCTTCATAATCTCCAAATAAATTTTTTTATCAAATGGAGATAAAGTTAAACCCTGAGGATTTCTAATTCCTATTTGATAAATTTCTGGTAGCCAATCAGATTTTCCTTGAAATTTTGGATTATCCTTAGGAATGCTTCCATCAATATTAATTCTAATAATACTTCCAGGATGTTTTGTTGGATCTTGTGCAATCATCCCTTCTCCTCTTTCACCAGCTGAAGCAAATAAGAAATTATCTTTAATTGCTAACCTTGATCCAAAGT
>CACFZB010000040.1 GCA_902570715.1 uncultured Pelagibacteraceae bacterium | reverse complement strand
TTAAAGCTTCTATTCTTCTTACTCCTGCAGCTATAGAAGATTGGTTTATAATTTTAAACTTACCAATATCACCTGTGTTTTTAACATGTGTCCCACCACATAATTCTGTTGAAAAATATTTTCCGTTATCATCTCCCATTGAAAGTACTCTTACTTCATCACCATATTTTTCACCAAAAAGTGCTAATGCTCCATTCTCTACAGCTTCATCTGGTGTCATAAGTCTTGTTCGAACATCAGACTTTTTTGAAACCATTGAATTAACAAATGACTCTATTTTATCTATTTCCTCATTAGAAATTGGTTTCATGTGACTAAAATCAAATCTCAATCGACTTGATTCAACTAATGACCCTTTTTGAGTAACATGAGTGCCTAGAACTCTTCTTAAAGACTCATGCAATAAATGAGTAGCTGAATGATATGCTCTTGTATCGTTTCGTCTTTCTTCATTTATTTTCATTTCAACATTGTCTTTAAGTTTAATTGATCCACTTAATACTTTTCCATAATGTACAAAAAGATCTCCTAATTTTTTTTGAACATCATTTACCTCAAATTTAAAATTACCATTAACAAATTCTCCTGTATCACCGACTTGACCACCAGACTCACCATAGAACGGTGTTTGATTAGTTATAATCATTCCTTCATCATTCAATCTTAATTCTTTAACCTCTTTGTTATCTTTGAGTAAAGACAAGATCACTCCTTCAGCTTGATTTGTTTCATAGCCTAAAAATTCTGTAGCACCCAATTTATCCTTAATACCAAACCAAATATCCTCGACTGCAGCATCTCCAGATCCTTTCCAATTTTTTTTAGCAAGTTCTCTGCTTTCTTTCATCAAAGATTGAAATTTTTTTGTATCAATAGAAAGAGATTTGTTTCTCAAAATGTCTTCTGTAAGATCCAATGGAAAACCATAGGTATCATATAATTTAAAAGCAACATCTCCTGGAAGAACTTTATCTATTTTAGATATCTCATCATTTAGAATTTTTATTCCTCGATCTAAAAGTATTAAAAATTTCTCCTCTTCCATTTTTAAAGTTTCTTTAATTAAAGAGTCAGCTCTTTTTAATTCTGGATAGTTACCTGACATTTCATTTTTAAGAGTCTCAAATAAATTATAAAAAACTGGTTCCTTAGATCCCAATAAATGTGAGTGTCTCATTCCCCTTCTCATTATTCTTCTAAGAACATAACCCCTACCTTCATTAGACGGCAAAACTCCCTCAGCAATTAAAAAAGAACTTGCCCTTAAATGATCAGCTATGACCCTAAAACTTGAAAGATTTTTTTGATCAGGTTTTTTTTTAACAATATCTGAAGTTGATTGAATTAACTTTTTAAAATGATCAGTTTCATAATTATCATGCGTTCCTTGTAAAAGAGCTGCAATTCTTTCTAAACCCATACCAGTATCAACAGAAGGTTTGGGTAAATTTATTCTTTTGTCTTTTGTTACTTGCTCATATTGCATAAAAACTAAATTCCATATTTCAATAAATCTATCTCCGTCCGAATCTTTTGTTCCTGGCAATCCACCTTTTAAATGATCTCCATGATCATAAAAAATTTCTGAACAAGGGCCACATGGTCCCGTTTCACCCATAGACCAAAAATTATCTGATGTTGAAATTCTTATAATTCGATCGTCACTTAAGCCGGCTATTTTCTTCCAAAAATTAAATGCCTCATCATCTTCGTGAAAAACAGTTACATAAAGTCTAGTTTTATCTATTCCAAAATCTTTGGTAATTAAATCCCAAGCATAATGAATTGCCTTTTCTTTAAAATAATCACCAAATGAGAAATTTCCCAACATTTCAAAAAATGTATGATGTCTAGGTGTATAACCAACATTTTCTAAATCATTATGTTTTCCACCAGCTCTTACGCATTTTTGTGAAGTAGTTGCCCTTTGATAATCTCTTTTTTCTAAACCTGTGAATACATTTTTAAATTGGACCATTCCAGAATTTGCAAACATCAATGTTGGATCATTGTTTGGTACTAAATTGCTAGACTCAACAATTCTATGATCATTCTTTTCAAAGAATTCTAAGAACGTTTCTCTAATTTCATTTAGTGTTTTTTGAGCCATATTTTTAAAATACAGCTTTTTTATTCTATGTCTAGATAGCGATAAAGGGGGAAAGGCGCTTATAATAAGCGCCTTTTATAATTTAAAGATGACTTTAAATTTTAGTTCTTTTTAGAAGGAGTAACTTCTTTAGCAGCCTCTTCTTTTTCAGCTACTTTTTTCTCTTTTTCAATTTTTTCAG
The DNA here is from genome assembly GCA_902570715.1 of uncultured Pelagibacteraceae bacterium. Taxonomy (GTDB): domain Bacteria; phylum Pseudomonadota; class Alphaproteobacteria; order Pelagibacterales; family Pelagibacteraceae; genus Pelagibacter. Next base: position 768 of record CACFZB010000040.1, on the reverse strand, counting down.
GACTTAATGGATTTCCTTCAATTTTCTTTGAAATCACACCTGCTTTTTCTCTAATTGCCATTTCTATTTCTGCAGCAACTTTAGGGTTTTGAGCAAGATAAGTTTTTGCATTCTCTCTACCTTGTCCAATTTTCTCTCCCTTATAAGCATACCATGCTCCTGATTTTTCAATGATATCGGCTTTGGCACCTAGGTCTACTAATTCACCCATTTTGCTAATACCTCTGCCATACATTAAATCAAATTCAACAACTTTAAATGGTGGTGCAACTTTATTTTTAACAACTTTTACTCTTGTTGTATTTCCAATAATTTCATCTTTGTCTTTGATGGCACCAATTCTTCTAATATCCATTCTTACAGATGAATAGAACTTAAGTGCATTTCCACCTGATGTAGTTTCAGGACTACCAAACATAACTCCAATTTTCATTCTAATTTGGTTAATGAAAATCATCATTGTATTTGTATTTGAAATTGAACCAGTTAATTTTCTTAAAGCCTGACTCATTAATCTTGATTGAAGACCAACGTGATGGTCGCCCATTTCACCTTCAATTTCAGCTTTTGGAGTTAAAGCTGCAACAGAGTCGATTACGATAACTGAAATAGAGCCTGATTTCACTAATGTATCTGCGATTTCTAAAGCCTGCTCACCAGCATCTGGTTGTGAGATTAAAAGCTCTTCAGTATTTACTCCTAATTTTTTTGCGTAAACTGGGTCTAAAGCATGCTCTGCATCAACAAATGCACAAATTCCACCAGCCT
>CACFZB010000039.1 GCA_902570715.1 uncultured Pelagibacteraceae bacterium | reverse complement strand
TAGTGCTCTCTAAAGTAAGTAGATCTATATTTTTAAAATAATAAATTAATTCTAAAAATTCATTAATAAAAACTTTTGGCTCTACTCCTTGATCATAAATCTTTCTGAATGTGAATAAAACTTTTGTTTCTTCACCGTTTAAAATAAATTTAAACAAATCTATAAGCTGAGACTTATCAAAATGTCCATAAATTTTTTGTGCCTGAGTAAGATCTAACTCTTGTGATTTATTCAAAGACAACAATCCCCTATCCAGTAAAGATAGTGCATCCCGAACTGAACCCTCAGAAATCTTAACAATCAACTTAATTGCTTCATCTGTAACTTTTCCATTTTCTTTTGCAACTATGCTTTTAATAAAACTAAATAATTCTGATGATCTAATTCTTGATAAATCGAACCTCTGACATCTTGAAACAACTGTTATTGGAATTTTCTTAACCTCAGTAGTTGCAAATATAAATTTTAAATATTCAGGTGGTTCCTCTAATGTTTTAAGTAATGCATTGAATGCTTGTTTACTTAACATGTGAACTTCATCAATAATAAATACTTTATATTTTGACGAAGTTGGTCCATATCTAGAAAATTCGATTAGCTCCCTGACATCATCAACACCAGTTTTGCTTGCTGCATCTATTTCTAAAACATCTATGTGCCTTGAATTTGTGATGCCTTCACAATTATCACAAAGATTATCCTCACATAAATTATCAATCCCCTTTTTACAATTTAGCGACTTTGCTACAATTCTTGCAGTTGTTGTTTTTCCCACTCCACGAATTCCCGTAAAAAGATAGGCATTTGGAACTTTGTTTGATTTAATGGAATTGATAATTGTTTCTGACACAACCTCTTGACCAATAAGATGCTCAAAGATTTGAGGTCTATATTTTAAAGCTAAAACTTTTGAGTTTTTGTTCATATAAATCCTAGGAGACTAGACCCGTCAAACTGTCATTACGATTGCTTCCGTTAGGACCTGATCGGGTTCATGCAGTAAACGCCCTAGCCTCCAAAACCATTATAGCAGTAATAATTTCTAATCTACAAGAAAAGATTAAAATTTATTTTTCTCTGATTTTGTCAGCTTCAAAAACACCTAAGACGTGAAAATCCTCACAATGTAATCCTAATTCCTCTAAAGATTTCTGAATTTTTATATCTTCAATGTGACCATCTAAATCACATAAAAAGAAATATGAATCAAAAGAATTTTTCTCTGGATAGCTTTGTAACTTTGTTAAATTTACTCCATTAATAGCAAAACCCCCTAATGATTGATAAAGTGCAGCTGGTTTACTTTTTAACTTAAATAAAAATGAAGTTATATATTTTTTATTTTCAAATTCTGGCTGTGAAATATTTTTTCCCATAATTAGAAATCTTGTTAGATTACCTTTTTCATTTTCAATATTTTTTTTTATAATTTCTAAGCCGTATGTTTCTGCACTTAATTTTGAGGCAATTGCTGCATTTCTTTTATCTTGATTTTTTGAAATCATTTCAGCAGAACCAGCTGTATCTGCACTAACGTGTTCAGCAAAGTTATTCGATTTAATAAAATTTGAACACTGAGATAATGCTTGCGAATGAGAGTATACATTCTTAATATCAGAAATTTTTGTTCCAGGTATTCCTAGCAAATTGTGTTCAATTTTTTGAAAATATTCAGAGTAAATATTTAATCTATAATGAAATATCAAATACTCAATTCCAATATTTCCTGTAATTCTATTTGACTCCGGTATTATGATTTTAGAACTTGAGTCTTTTGATGCATTTAAAAAACATTCATCAAATGTCTTGCAAGGTATAATCTCTGCTTTTGGTTCAATTGACAGGGCAGCTAAGTGTGAATATGCTCCAAATGTTCCTTGAAAATAAATTTTACCCATCAGGATTTATATTCCATAATTTTTTTAATAGCCACAAAATCCTCCTTGGTATCAACACCAATTGAGCTTGATTTGGCTAATGCAACATTAATTTTTATATTATTATCAATTGCTCTCAGTTGTTCTAGCTTATATTTAATTTCATTGCTTGATTGATTACAGGATACAAACTTTTCGAGAGCTTCTTTTCGATAACAATATATTCCTAAATGATGATAAATATTTTTACGAAATTCTATATTTTCTCTTGTAAAATTTATTGCTTCAGGAAAATTAGATATAGATAAATTTTCTTTTGTTTTTACCTTCACAACATTTTGATTTTTATATTTTTCCTCATTTAAAGTTTCAGAGGCCAATGTTCCTAATTCTGAATTATTTTCTATCATCTTGTTTTTTAGGTTTTTAATGTCATTTATATCTATTAAAGGTTCATCCCCCTGAAGATTCATAATTAGATCAACATTTGAAATATTCATTTTTTGTAAAGCCTCATATATTCTGTCTGTTCCTGTATTATGTTGATTGGTAGTTAATACTGCTAGACCTCCATTTTTTTTTACGTCATCGACTATCTCTGTATTCTCTGTAGCAACCACCACCTCTCCTACGTTCGCTTTTTCAGCTCTCTTAAAAACATGTGAAATTATTGATAAACCATTAATTTTTAACAAGGGTTTTCCTGGTAATCTAGTCGCGGACATTCTAGAAGGAATTATAACTAATGTTTTCATTGATCTTTTTTATTTATCATAACAATATAAATAGAGGCAAAATTGTACATCAAAATTTATAAGCAATTTTATGTTTATAGTGTTATACGTTCAAAATAATTTTATATAAAATGGATTCTTTCGAATTAAATAAGATAATAGCTGCAGTACTTTTAGTTGCACTTCTTGTAATTGGTATTGGAAAACTATCTAATGTAATATTTCATGTAGAAAAACCTAAAACCCCCGGATATGCAGTTAATGTGGAGCAAGCTGTTGCAACAAGCACTCAATCAAGCTCTGAAGCAACTGAGGAAAAAATTGATATGGCTGCTCTAATGGCTCTCGGAGATGTTGCAACTGGTGAAAAAGTTTTCAAAAAATGTGCAGCATGTCACTCTATAGTTAAAGGTGGAAAGAACAATATTGGTCCAGCTCTATACAATGTTGTGGGCAGAAAAGTTGGAGCAGTAAGTGATTATAAATATTCTAAAGCTCTTTCTGAATATAAAAAGGAATGGACGTTTGAGGAATTAAATGGGTACTTAATTAAACCTGCAAAATGGATAAAGGGAACCAAAATGGCTTTTGCTGGATTAAGAAAAGAAAAAGATAGGGCTTCAGTAATATTATATCTTAATCAGAACTCAGACAATCCATTGCCACTACCTTAATTTTCCAAAACAATATAATAGAACACTTTTTTGGACATGAATTCTATTGAGAGCTTGAGTCCAAACTTTAGAGTATTTGCTCATAAATACTTTTTCATCTACCTCTGTTCCTCTGGGTAAACAATGAAGAAAAATACAATCTTTCTTGGCAAAACTCATCAATTTTTGATTTATCTTAAATTTCTTAAAGTAACTTAATTT
>CACFZB010000038.1 GCA_902570715.1 uncultured Pelagibacteraceae bacterium | reverse complement strand
TGGATCAAATTCATCTTTAGTTGCGCCTTTGACACTTGAGGAAGATAGTGTAATTGGAGCAGGATCTGTTATCACAAAAAATGTTAAAAAAAGATCTCTAGCACTTACAAGAAGTTTACAAACAGAAGTTAAGAATTATAAAAGAAAGTCAAAATAATTATGTGTGGAATAATAGGTATCAATAGTAATAAACCAGTGTCAGCATCAATTGTTAATTCTTTAAAGAAATTAGAGTACAGAGGCTATGACTCAGCAGGTATCGCAACACTTTCCAGCGGATTAATTAATGAGATCAAATCTGAAGGTAGAGTAGATAATCTTGAAAAAAATTCTTTAGTTCAAAAAATGGAAGGTACCATTGGTATTGGGCATGTAAGATGGGCAACTCACGGGTTGCCAAATAGTATAAATGCTCACCCACATTCATCTCAAAATGTTTCAGTAGTTCACAATGGTATAATAGAAAATTCAACTTTATTAAAAAAATTTTTAGTAGGTAAAGGTCATAAATTTAAATCTCAAACAGACACCGAGGTAATAGTTCATTTAATTACAGAGAACTTAAAAACTGAGGGTATCGTAAATTCAATTAAAAAAACTTTGAAATCTTTACATGGTAGTTTTGCTCTTGGTATTATATTCAAAGATCAACCTGATTTAATCGTAGGTGCTAGAAGAGGCTCTCCTTTAGCAGTTGGATACGGTCCTAATGAAAATTATTTAGGTTCAGACTCTTATGCTCTTAAGTCAATGACAAATAAAATAACTTACTTAAATGATGGTGAGTTTTGTGTAATTAAAAAAGATCATGTTGAGTTTTTTAATGAAGATGGAATAAAAATAAATAAAAAAGTTTTAGAATTATCATCTTCAGAGGAGAATTATGAAAAGGGAGATTACAAGCATTTCATGGCAAAAGAAATTGAAGAACAACCTACAACTCTTAAAAATGGAATTAATGAATATTTAGATAAAACAAATAAAGATATTAACATTTATAATTTTCCATGGAAAACAAATGAAATAAATTCAATAACTTTAATTGGCTGTGGTACAGCTTACCATTCTTGTTTGATGGCAAAATATTGGTTTGAAGAATTAACATCACTAGATGTAAATGTAGATATAGCATCAGAATTTAGGTATAGAAAAAATCGTTTTAAAAAAGATACTTTATATATATTTGTGTCACAATCTGGAGAAACTGCTGACACTTATGCTGCCTTAGATTTATGTAAAAAAAATAAAATGAAAACTTGTGCTGTTGTAAATGTTATTGAGAGCTCAATTGCAAGAGACTCAGAATTTGTTTTACCAATTCATTGTGGTACAGAAATAGGAGTTGCTTCTACAAAAGCTTTTTTAGGGCAAATTTTAATTTTATATATTTTGGCTTTAAAAGTTGGATTTTTAAGAAGTGATATTGATAAAGAAATATTTGAAAGAAAATTAAAAGAACTTGAAAAATTACCTAAATTAGCTGAGGAGACATTGTTAACTGACAATAAAATACAAACAATATCTAGCACATTTAACGAAGCTAAAGGATCTATGTTCTTGGGTAGAGGATTTTCTTTCCCTATAGCTTTAGAAGGTGCATTAAAATTAAAAGAGCTATCTTATATACATGCTGAGGGTTATCCAGCTGGTGAAATGAAACATGGACCTTTAGCGTTAATAGAAGAGGGAATGCCAGTTGTAGTTTTGGCCCCAAGAGATAGTTATTATAAAAAAACAATTTCTAATATGCAGGAGGTTATTTCAAGAGGAGCAAAAGTTTTATTAATCACCAATAAAAGTAAAGACGAAATAGTTTCAGAAAATATTTGGGAAAAAATTGAGGTTGAGAGCGCTAATCAGGATCTTTTGCCATTTCTTTTGACAATACCCTTACAGAAATTGGCATATTATTCTGCTTTAAAAAAAGGTTATGACATTGATAAGCCTAGAAATTTAGCGAAATCAGTAACCGTTGAATAATCATAAAACTCTGATACAACAATCTTAGGTTGAACATGAAAAATTGGAAATTAAATAGTTGGAGAAAACATCCAGTAAAACATATTCCGGAATATCCGGATAAAAAAGAATTGGATCAAGTTTTAAATAAGATTAAAACTTTTCCTCCTTTAGTTTTTGCAGGTGAAACAAGACATTTAAAACAACAACTTGCAGACGTTGTTGATGGTAAAGCTTTTTTATTACAAGGCGGAGATTGTGCTGAAAGTTTTGCTGAATTTCACCCTGACAATATAAGAGATACTTTTAAAGTTATACTTCAGATGTCTTTAGTTTTAACTTACTCAGCATCGCTCCCAGTTGTAAAATTAGGAAGAATAGCTGGTCAATTTTCGAAACCTAGAAGTGCTCCAACAGAGATACAAGGTGATAAAGAATTACCAAGTTATTTAGGAGATAATATTAATGCAATTGATTTTACAGAAAAATCAAGAAAGCCTGATCCAAAAAGATTGTTTAAAGCATATTCTCAATCTGCTTCAACTCTAAATATTTTAAGAGCTTTTTCAAAAGGTGGTTTTGCTGACTTAAACAAAGTTCATTTATGGAATTTAGATTATATTAAAAAAAGTCCTCAAGCTAAAAAGTTTAAAGAGTTAGAAGATAAAATTGCTGATGCTTTAGCATTTATGGAGGCTTGTGGAATTACTTCAGATTTTAATAACAGATTATACACTGTAAATTTTTGGACATCTCATGAGGCTTTGCTTTTACCTTTTGAAGAAAGTATGACAAGGGTTGACTCTACTACTGGAGAATATCATGACACATCTGCACACTTCGTTTGGATAGGTGATAGAACTAGACAATTAGATGGTGGCCATGTCGAATTTTGTAGAGGAATTGAAAATCCGATTGGAATTAAATGTGGCCCAACATCTAAACCAGATGAAATTGCAAAAATTTGTGAAGTTATAAATCCGAAGAATGAAAAAGGTAAAATAACACTAATTTCTAGATTTGGTCATAAAAATGTAGAAAAATTTTTGCCAAAATTAATTAGAGGTATAAAGAAAGAGGGTTTAAATGTTGTATGGTCATGTGATCCAATGCACGGAAATACAATTAAATCCACAACGGGTTTTAAAACAAGACCTTTTAATGATGTTGTTAGTGAAGTAAAAAATGTATTTGCAGTTCACCAAGCGGAAGGTTCATATGCTGGAGGTTTACATGTAGAAATGACAGGACAAGATGTGACTGAGTGTACAGGTGGTGCTAGAAAAATATCTGATGCTGATTTATCAAGTAGATATCACACTCACTGTGACCCACGTTTAAATTCTGACCAAGCTTTAGAACTAGCGTTTTTAATTTCAGATGAGATAAAAAAGAATAGCAGTTATTCTAAAAATGCTATTCAAGCGGCATCTTAAGTCATTGTTTTAAATTACAAGATGATTAAATATAAGGTATGATTCCATCAGAAAAAGTAAAATATATAACAAATTGGATCAAATCTTATGTTGATCAAATGCCAAGTAAAGCAGAATCTTTAGTTATAGGTATTTC
>CACFZB010000037.1 GCA_902570715.1 uncultured Pelagibacteraceae bacterium | reverse complement strand
AAAGATCTAATATATTTAGTTCCAACTGGATCTAAAATGGAAGAGGCAGCAAAAAAATTAGATATGAAAATTGCTTGTGAAATATTTGCTGACAGAAATTACGAAGATGATGGAAATCTAGTATCAAGAAAAAAACCCCATGCTTTAATCACTGATCCAAAACAAGCACAAAAACATGTATTAAAGATGGTAAAAACTCAGTCGCTTAATTGTCACAGTGGTAAGCAAATATCTTGTGAAATTGACTCTGTCTGCATACATGGGGATAATCTTAGTTCTTTAGCCACTGCTAGATCAATACGAGCTAATTTACTAGAGAACGGATTGAAATTAACAAATTTAAATAAAATGAGAAAATTTATATGATAAAAAAGAAATTATTCATTTCGATATGTCTATCAACATTACTAACATTAAATGCATTCGCGGCCGGTTCAAGTGACAGTGGTTCATCTAAAACTAAAACACAATATGACATGGCAGTTTCTTATATCAAAACTGCAAAAAACCTGGAAAAAAAAGATAAGTTAAAAAAAGCAAAAAAAAAATACGAAAAAGCTCAAAAATTATTAATTCAATCTAATGAAAAATTTCCAAATAAAGCTAATACTTTGAATTACTTAGGTTTCACTACAAGAAAACTTGGAGACTATGAAAACGGTGAAAAATATTATTTACAAGGACTTTCAATTGATCCAAATCATGTAGGTATTAATGAATATTTAGGAGAGCTGTATGTTGCAACAAATAGACATAATCTTGCAGTTGAAAGACTTGAAGTATTAAAAAATTGTAATTGTAAAGAATACGAAGACCTTAAGGCAATAATAGCTGGAGAAAAAGTTTCAAAGTATTAATTAATATTTTTGACCATTTGTTCAGGCATCCATAATGCTATCTCAGGAAAAATCACGACTAACACAACTGCAATAACCATTAATAAAAATAATGGGAAAGCACTTTTTGCAATGTAACCCATATCCTTATTTGCCATACCTTGAAGTACAAATAAATTAAACCCTACTGGTGGAGTAATTTGGGCCATCTCAACTACAATAACTAAAAATATTCCAAACCAAATCATATCAAAACCAGCCTGTCTTATCATTGGTTCAATAATTGCCATCGTTAATACTACAGCTGATATACCATCAAGAAACATGCCTAAAATTATATAAAAAATCATCAATACAAAAATTAAAACATAGGGTGATAAATTCATATTTTGAATCCATATCGCTAAGTTTCTTGGTAAACCTGTAAAACCCATAGCCAATGATAAAAATGTTGATCCTGCTAGGATAAAAGCAATCATACACGAAGTTTTCGTTGCTCCTAATAGTGACGATTTAAAAGTTTCAAAATTTAGACTTTTTTGCAAAAAAGATAATAACAAAGCTCCGACAACTCCGAGAGAGGCAGCTTCTGTTGCTGTAGCAATACCAGAATATATTGATCCAATTACAGCTAAAATTAATAAAATAACTGGAAGAAGTTGTGTTGATCTTTTCAATTTTTCCAAAAATGAGTATTCCTCTAGAACTTTTGGCATATCTTTTTTGTTAATTAACGACCAAATAATTACATATGACATGAAAATTAAAGCAATCATTATTCCTGGTATAATTCCTGCAATGAATAATTTAGCAATAGATTCTTGCACAGCGACTCCATAAATTATTAAGATTATTGATGGTGGAATTAAAAGACCTAAAGTTCCAGAACCAGCTAAACTACCAAGTAAAATTTTTTCTGGATAGTTTCGTTTTCTTAATTCAGGAATAGACATTTTGCCTACCGTTGCAACAGTAGCAGCTGAAGATCCTGAAATTGCAGCAAATAAAGCACAACCCACAATATTTACATGTATCAATCCTCCTGGCAGTTTTTGCATCCAAGGTGCTAAACCTCTAAATAAGTTTTCAGAAAGTTTTGTCCTAAATAATATTTCACCCATCCAAACAAATAAAGGTAACGCAGTTAAAGTCCAGGAGGATGAAGTGCCCCATATTGTTGTTGCCATTGCATCGCCAACAGGCCTAGAAGTAAATAACATCATTCCTATTGCAGACACCCCTATCATGCTCAATGCTACCCATATACCTGTGCCTAAAAAAAATAACAAAACACTAATAAAAAATATTGTTAAAAAAATTTCAGCCATTAAAATTTTCCCTAATTTTTAAAATAAATTGATGAAAAACACTTATGAAGAATATTATTGATCCTAATGCTACACTAGTTTGTGGGATCCAAATTAAAATTTCATCTGCTCCTTCACTTCGCTCTTGAAACTTATAAGAAATTATCAGCATCTTAATAAAATAAAATGCTAAATAGCCTGAAAAGAAAGTAGCAATTATTAAACACCATGTTTCTACTATCTTTTTTTTAAGACCAGATAATTTTTCTAAAAAAAGTGTAATTCTAATATGACCACCTTCCACAAATGTATATGCCAATGCAAAAAAAGATGCTGAAGCCATGCAATACCCAGAATACTCTGCTAGACCTCTTATATAAAAACCAAATATTCTTGATGAAATACCAATCAAGATAAACACTGCTACTAAAATCAAAAACATTGCAGCAATATAACCAGAAAAATTATAAAGTTTGTTTAAGTTTTTATTAAATGAGTCGAACATAATGATTTAAGGCCACTTAAATTTAAGTGGCCTTAATTAAAGATCTAATTATTTATACGCTGATAATACAGCTGCTCCTCTTGATCCCGCTTTTTCAGACCATTCTTTAGCCATAGTCTGTCCAACTTTTTCAAAATGAGCTTGCAAAGAAGCATTTACTTTACCAACTACCATACCAGCATTTGCTAAAGCTTTTTTATCTCCAACATTTCCTTGTTTTGATAATTGCCATCCTTTTCTCTCAGCTAAGGCTGCTTGTTTCATTACTAAATCTTGAGTCACTTTATCAAGCTTATTCCAAGCATCTTTATTAACGATTATCATATTTTTTGGAAACCATGCAGCTATATCATAAAAATATTTCACACCATTTTCCCAAATTTTGGAATTTTTTCCTGTAGTTGGTGATGTAATCATACTTTCAACTGCTCCAGTGGAAAAGGCCTGACTTATTTCAGCAGCTTCTATTTTTGTAGGAGCCATACCTGTTAGCTCAGCAATTCTAATAGTTGCAGAATTATATGCTCTAAATTTTAAACCTTTTAGATCATCAACAGAATTAATTTCCTTTTTACTGTATAAACCTTGAGCAGGCCATGGTACTGCATAAAGAAATACTAAACCTTTCTCATCTAATCCTTTAGTTATCTCAGCTTTAGAAGCTTTATACAATTTCATAGCATCTGCATAAGATGTTGCTAAGAATGGTTGAGAGTCGACTTCTAACAATGGATCTTCTTTACCTAAAGCTGACATAAATCTTTCTCCAATTTGAGCTTGACCAGTTCTTACTGCTCTAAAGATCTCTCCACCTTTAAATAATGAACCACCAGGATGAGTAACAATTGTTAACTTCCCTCCACTTTTTTCAGTTACATTTTTGGCAAATTCAGCTGCATTAGCAGAATGGAAGTTTCCAGCTCCATAA
>CACFZB010000036.1 GCA_902570715.1 uncultured Pelagibacteraceae bacterium | reverse complement strand
GGCAAATAAAATTGCATTGTCATATTTCCATTTTTAATTTCTTGAGTAACTGGAACTGTCATTTTTATCTCTTCTTTTTGTTCATTGTTTCCTGAAATATAGTTGAATAATTTCTTGAAACCATTTCCTTGTATAGAATTCGTTTCAATTACTAAGCGATCAGAATATTTTCTAATTTCATAATTTTTATTTTCTTTTATCACCTCGTAATTTGCTTCTTCGTACGCCATACTTTGAGAGTTTAATGCTATTACTGAGATTAAAATTAATAAAATTTTTTTCATTTTTATTTATTTAAACTATCTCTGGTTGAAGTTATCCACAAGCATACAAAATGTGGTTTTGATGTTCACGTTTTGATTCACTTTTGATTCAATTACGGACTCAAAATACAACCTCTTGCATGCATTGTATAAATGGGCTATAAATTGGAACAAAACAAGAACATGAAACTAACTGTCCCTTATTATCTACACAAAGCTGGCGCTGGTTTTCCCTCACCTGCCACTGATTATATCGAAGAAGATATTGATCTAAACATGCATTTAATCAGAAATGTTCCAGCAACTTTCATTATCCGAGTTCAAGGTAAATCCATGGTCGATGTTGGAATTAATGACGGAGATTTATTAGTTGTCGATAAAAGTTTAAAACCAAAAAATTTTTCAACAGTTATTGCAAATGTTCATGATGAACTTGTTGTTAAAACTTTAGTTCAAGAAAGAGATAAAAAATTTCTAACATCAGGATCCAAAGATTTTTCTAATAGAATTTTAATCAATGAAGAAGAAGATGTTTTTATTTGGGGGGTTGTAACTTATGTCATTCATTCAACGTACTAAAAAATTAGCTCTAGTTGATTGTAACTCTTTTTATGTTTCTTGTGAAAGATTATTCAACCCAAGAATAAGGAAAAGACCTGTTGTAGTTTTATCTAATAATGATGGTTGTATCATTTCTAGATCTAATGAAGCAAAAGCTTTGGGAATTAAAATGGGAGAACCTTATTTTAAAGCAAAAGATATTATTATTAAAAATAAGGTTGAAGTTTTTTCATCAAATTATTCTTTATATGGAGATTTATCTAGAAGAGTAATGAGAACACTTAAAAGATTTAATGAAGCAATAGAAGTTTATTCAATTGATGAGGCATTTATAGATTTATCTAATTTTCCAGACTCTGAGGTTGAAAAAGTTGGAAGAGAAATTAGAAAAACAGTTCTACAGTGGACAGGTATTCCAACAAGTATTGGCATTGCTAAAACAAAAACTTTAAGCAAAGTTGCAAATCATATTGCAAAAAAAAAACAATCAGGTGTAGTTAGTTTAATTGATGTAGAAAACTTAGATCCAATTTTAGAAAAAGTTGAAATCAATGATGTGTGGGGTGTTGGCAGACAACTTACAAAATTTTATAAAAAAAATGGAATTTATAATGCAAAGCAGCTTAAAAATAAATCTAATACCTGGATTAAAAAATGTTCCAATGTTTTAAGTTCAAGAACTGCAATGGAACTTAGAGGAATTCCTTGTATTAATCTTGAAACTACACAAACAAAAAGAAAGAGCTGTGTAGTTTCAAGATCATTTGGAAAAAGAATTGAAAGTTTTCAAGAATTGAAAGAAGCAGTTGCAAACTATTGTTTGAATGCATCAGAAAAAATTAGATCAGAATCTTTAGTTGCAAAAACAATTACTGTTTTTGTTAGAACCAGTCCTTTCCAAAGAGATTTTGGATACTATTCAAATGCGAAAACAGTTGATTTTCCGATTGCCACAAATAATAGTATCGAAACAGTCAAAACTGCGGTTTCAATTTTAGAAAGTATATTCAAAAATGGTTATCGTTACCAAAAAGCAGGCGTGATGCTTACAGGATTATGCAACGATGATGGTAGAAAAAATCTATTCTCATCAGAAAAAGATGAAAAAATAAAAAGCTTAATGCAATCAATTGATAGTACTAATTACAGATATGGAAGATCCACATTAAGTCTTGCAAGTGCTGGTGTTCATAAAAAATGGAATATGAGGAGACAATATTCTTCTAAAATAGATACTGCTGATTTTTATTGTCTACCAACGATAAGAGTTTAAATAATTAATCTTTAATTAATTTCAAAAGTTTTTCTTTTTTATTTGTTCTAAATAAATTGTCATAATAAACAACTTGTGTTGGATATTCTCCGTGTACTTCATCGTTCCATCTACTGATCCAGCTATGGTAAATTCCAAATTTATTATAATATTTTCCTCCATAACCAGTCCTTCCTTTATAGTCATTATAAAGAACGTCGTTTACATACATCTTTATAAATCCTTTATTGGGATCTTTAGACATTTTTGTATGAAATATGATTGTAGTCCACTTACCTCGCATATCGTCTATTTTAAGATGTTTGTATATCAGTCCCTGTGAGTCCATTCCATTTACAGCAAAATATCTTGGCTCTAAATTACCTCTTTTAACTCTTAACATCATTCTTGGGTGTCTTTGTTGATTTGTGTTTCCCCACTCATAAATCTGAAAAAGAGAGGTGCTCACAGGTTCGACTGTTTTAAAATCCTCAGGAATATAAATACTTACCGAAATCCATTTCTCACCTGTATATCTTGGGCCAGATGAGGAATACTCACTTCTAGCTCGATCTCCTCCCCCATGTCCAACTACTGCATCTCTTCCATTATTTTTACAATCAGAATAATCACCCTCTTTATCTCTACCACAATCTCTTGGCAGTAATGTAATCTTCCAAGCTTTTTCACCAAGGGCTGGTGATGTAACAGTTTCTCTAAATTTAGAAAGTTTCTTTCCTGTAGCTACACTTTTTTTCCATTGAAGATTTGTAATTTCTCTTGCATTAACTTCTTTAGATAAATTTGTGGTTCCTATAATTAATAAACTGAAAACTATTAATAAGAAAAATTTTTTCATTATTTAATTTCGTCTATATTGTTTATAATTGATAAAGATTTATCAAATTCATCCATATTTTCTCTTAATGCTAAACTAGAAATTGAGTAAATCATTGCTAGCAACAGTATTAGAGGAACTGAAGTTAAAATAGAAGCATAACTCTTTATTAAAAGTATATATATTACAATAAATAAAGCCGAACGAATTAGTACTACTTTTTTAAAAACACTTATTATTGAAAGTGAATGCTTTAACAAATTTATAAAACTCATTTTAGAAGGCCCAAAATATCTATCTCCTCTTATAGATGATATTTCATATAAGTCTTTTTCGATTTTAGTTAAAGAACCAGAAAAACTATTCCAAGTCGCTTTCTCATTTATCAATTTTTCTACAGTTATTTTTGGAAGACACGTAAAATTTCCAAATTTAATTGATTTTCCTGTAAATGTTAAAGTTATTAACTTATGAAATTCATAACATAATTTAAAAAACAAACCTTCAGATCTTTTTACTCTTTTCCCAACTATAGGTTTGCCATTTGAATTTTGAATTTGATTTATAAACGCTTTAATTTCATCAGGCCTATCTTCACCGTCACCATCCATTGGAATTACATAATCAAATTCCTCTTTTTGATATATATGTTTTAATCCTGTTGCTATACATCTTGTATGACCTTGATTAATTTTCATAT
>CACFZB010000035.1 GCA_902570715.1 uncultured Pelagibacteraceae bacterium | reverse complement strand
AGTTCCTATAGCAGTAAAAGATATAATTGGAACTGTTGATATGCCAACAGAATGCGGAACGGTCATTAGAAAAGGAAAATCATACTCTCAAAATGCAGAAATAATCGATTTACTTCATTCTTCTGGAGCAATTGTTATGGGTAAAACAGCCACTTCAGAGCTTGCTTACTTAGGACCACCTCCTACAACAAATCCTCATGATAAAACTAGAACACCAGGTGGATCGTCTAGCGGGTCTGCAGCATCTGTTGCCTCTTTTATGGCACCAGCTTCAATTGGCTCTCAAACAGGAGGTTCAATAATTAGACCAGCATCTTACTGCGGGGTCGTAGGATACAAACCAACATATGGTCTAATTTCAAGAAATGGTGTTTTGAAAACTTCATACAGTCTGGATCATATTGGGATGTTTGGCAGAAAAGTAGAAGATGTAGCAATGTTGGCAAAAGTGTTAATTAAAAAAGATAAATTTGATCCTGCAACAATTCACTACTCTGCAGAAAATATTTTAGCAGAAACAAAGAAAGGTCCTCTTTTTGAACCAAAATTTATTTTTTATAAAACAGATCATTGGAAAATAATTGATAAAAAATCAAGAGAGTCATTTGAATATTTTATTAAATCATTTAAAAAAAATATTGAGATTTTTGA
Organism: uncultured Pelagibacteraceae bacterium; assembly: GCA_902570715.1. Lineage (GTDB taxonomy): Bacteria > Pseudomonadota > Alphaproteobacteria > Pelagibacterales > Pelagibacteraceae > Pelagibacter. The sequence continues at coordinate 4,170 of CACFZB010000035.1, read as the reverse complement.
TACCCCCTCATACTTTAAAGATATACATAAATATCATCAGATAATTCATGAAACAGATTTAGCAAATAATTTTTCAGTATATTTTAAAAAATTTAAAAAAAAACTTTCCAAATATATGCAAGATGCAATTACTAAAGGAAATAAGCATTCAGCTAAAGAATACGCTGAAGCAATAGATTTTATGAAAAGAAGTTATGAGTCTTACCAAGAAGTATTTGAAGATTATCATGGAGTCTTATCTCCCTCTAGTCCAGGTGTGGCACCAAAAGGTTTAAAAAGCACTGGCACGGCAGAGTTTAATAAGGTTTGGTCTTACCTTGGAACACCATGTATATCGCTCCCTTTACTTGAGGGTGAAAATAATTTACCATTAGGTGTTCAATTAATTGGTGACAAATATGATGACCATAGATTTTTAGGTGTTGCCAGATGGTTAGAAAAAGAGTGTGAGGAATAATTAAAATGAATAAAATTACAACTATTATTGGCCTGTCATTTGCAGTATTTTTTCTAATAGGATTAGCAACTACTTTAACAAGATCAATGATGATTGGTTTTTTAGATGTTCTTCCAGTTTACTTTTTAATGGGTGCAGCTATCATAATGATGATTTATGAAGCTTTCTTTGATAAAAGTTAGTTCCAATTAAATTGAAAAATTTCAAAATTAATATCTTTCCATTATCATTATTATTTGTTCAGCCAATTTTTATGGCAAGCAATTTGGTAGTTGCAAGAGGTGGTGTAGAATTTGTTCCTCCAATTTCACTTGCTTTTTGGAGGTGGACACTTGTCTTTTTAATATTGTTGCCTTTTACATATCTGACTTTAAAAAAAAATTTTAATATTATTAAAAAGGAATATAAAAAATTATTTTTTTTAGGTTCAATGGGATGTGGTGTATGCGGAGCTTTTCCATTTTTTAGCAGGTGAAACTACGACAGTTACAAATATGGGAATTATTTACACATCGTCCCCAGTTTTTATAATTTTGATCTCATATTTTTTCTTTAAAGAGAAAATTAATTTATCTAAAATACTTGGACTTATTATATGTTTAGTAGGTGTTTTTATTATTATTATAAAGGGAGATTTAAATTTATTAATTAACTTACAATTCACCATTGGAGATTTATGGATGCTCGCGGCAGCAATTGGTTGGGCTTTATATTCTATTTATTTATTTTGGAATTGATTTTTGAGGATTATTACCATTAGCAGGCATAGGCATCAATTCATTTTCACCTAAAATCCTTGCTACTCTCGTTGTAGGTTGTGCACCTTGTCCCAACCAGTATTTAATTCTTTCAGCTTCCAATCCAATTCTTTCCTTTTTTTCTTTTGGCAACAATGGATTAAAGAAACCTACTTTCTCTATAAATCTTCCATCTCTTGCAAAACGACTGTCAGCAACTACAACCTTATAAACAGGTCTCTTCTTTGTGCCTCCTCGTGATAATCTTAATTTTAACATTTACTCTCCTTTTTTTATTTTAGTTGATTAAATAATTCTGGAGGTATTCCTTTATCAGACATACCTTTCAGATTTCCTTTTGACATCTTTTTCATCATTTCAGACATCATTTTAAATTGTTTTAACAATTTATTGATAGTGGCTGGATCAGTGCCAGAGCCATTAGCAATTCTTTTCTTTCTTGAACCATCAATTATTTTTGGGTTCTCTCTTTCCTTTACTGTCATTGATAAAATAATAGCTTCATTTTTTGTTATAACACTCTCATCAATCCCTGCTGCATCCATTTGTGATTTAACTTTTGAAACACCAGGCATAAAAGACATGATGCCCTCAATTCCACCCATTTTTTTCATTTGTCTTAATTGAGTTAAATAATCTTGCATCGAGAATTGTCCCTTTTTTAAATTTTCTTCTGTTTTTTTTATATTTTCTTCTCCTAAATCTTGTGCTGCTTTTTCAACAAGAGATACAATATCTCCCATTCCAAGAATTCTATTTGCAATTCTATCTGGGTGAAAAACTTCAAGATTTTCAATTTTCTCACCTATACCTAAAAATTTAATTGGAACCTGAGAAATAAATTTCATACTAACAGCAGCGCCACCTCTTGCATCACCATCTGCTCTTGTTAAAATAATTCCTGAAAGATTAACCGTATTTTTAAATTCTTTTGCAACTGATGCTGCAACTTGTCCAGTCAAGGAATCAGCAACTAGGAAAGTTTCTGCAGGCTTTATAGTGTTTTCAATTTGTTTAATTTCACTCATCATCTGCAAATCAATTTGTGTTCTACCAGCGGTATCAAATAATATTATTTCAGCTCCATTTAAATTAGCAGCACTTATTGCTCTTTGACAAATATCAGCTGGTTGCTGTCCTTCTATAATTGGAAGAGTAAGAATGTTGTTTTGTTCACCTAAAGACCTCAATTGTTCTTGGGCAGCTGGTCTATAGATATCTAAACTAACCATCATTACTTTCTTTTTTTTTGTATTTTCTAAATATCTTGCCAATTTTGCAGTTGTGGTGGTTTTACCAGAACCTTGTAGTCCAACTAACATCATAGGCACTGGGGGTACTGCGTTAAGATTTATATCATTATTTTTTTCACCAAGTAGGTTGACTAATTCGTCATAAACAATTTTAACAACCATATCTCCAGGAGATGTTGATCTAATTATTTCTTGGCCTAGAGCTTTGGGTTTAACTTTTTCAATAAAATCTTTTGCAACATCAAGAGATACATCTGCCTCTAATAAAGCTTGCCTTATACCTCTCATTCCTTCATCAACTTGATTTTCATCAAGTGATGGTGCTTTTTTCAGGGAGGAAAAAACTTCCTCAAATTTATTTGTTAAGTTTTCAAACATAATTATTACACACAGCAGTAAACGCACTAGTGGGCGAACCCTCGCTGACTAGTGTCGATCTCTTTGTTTCCAAAGACACCGCAAATTTAACGTTTTTGCGGAAACTGCCACAAATTATAATAGAGGTTCAAAAAGTCAATAAATAAGTTAAATAACTATATATGGATATTAAAGCATTTAAAATGGATGGATTAGGTAATGACTTTGTAATCATTGATAATAGACAAAAAATTACAAAACTTACAAAAGAACAAATAATTAAAATTTGTGACAGAAATTTTATCGGTTGTGACCAACTAATAATAATTGAAACTGATAAATCAGCAGATGCTTACTTAAAGTTTTTTAATTCTGATGGTGGGGAGTCTGGAGCATGCGGAAATGGAACAAGATGTGTTGCAGATTTGATTTCAAAAGAAATAAAAAGTAAAAATATAGTTTTAAGAACATTGTCGGGAATTTTAAAATCTGAAATTTTAGGGAATAATATAGTTACTACTGAAATAGGTGTAGCCAAAACTGATTGGAATAAAATACCTTTATCAGAAAAATTAAATACAAAAAATTTGAATATTAAAATTAATGATAAAAATGATAAAGAGTACTTAGGTGGTACAGCGGTAAACGTTGGAAACCCACATATTATTTTTTTTGTAAATGAAATTAATAATTTTGATATCAAAAAGCTTGGCCCAAATATTGAAAATAATAAATATTTTCCTGAAAAATGTAATGTCACAATTGCACAAGTAATAAATAAAGATTTAATTAAGGTTAAAGTATGGGAAAGAGGAGCTGGTTTAACGAAAGCTTGCGGAACTGCTGCATGCGCAACAGCGTTTGCAGCTAAATTAAATAATCTTTGTAATGATAAAACAGACATAGAGTTTGAAAATGGAAAGTTATCAATTTCGATCGATGAAAAAAACTCAATCCATATGAAAGGTCCTGTTTCTGACATAAAAGAAATTAAAATTAATTTATAATGGGAATTTTTGATAAATTTAAATCTGGTTTCAAAAAAAGTGCTTCAGCACTTACATCTGGTTTAAAAGAAATAATTATAAAAAAAGAAATAGACGATGAAAACTTAAATAAAATAGAAGAATTTCTTATTGAGTCAGATGTTGGAGTAGAGGCCGCATCAGAAATAAAAGAAATCATTTCTAATAAAAAGATCGATCCAAACAAAGATCTATCAGAAGAGATAAATATTATCTTAAAAGAATATATTGTTTCTTTGATGAAGCCTTTAGAAAATAATGCCTTTTTTGAAAAAAAAGAAAAACTTAATGCAACTTTAATCTCAGGGGTAAACGGTGTG
>CACFZB010000034.1 GCA_902570715.1 uncultured Pelagibacteraceae bacterium | reverse complement strand
CCATGACACCAAGACCTATAAAAGTAACATTACAACTCATATTTTTTTATGTTTAGTAGTTTAAGTTTAAAAGTAATTATTTTTGGATTTATTTTTACATTTTTTTCTAGCTTTGGACAGAGTTTTTTTCTTGGTTTGTTTAATTCTAGCATTAGAGAAACACTTTCAATCTCTCATGGACAATTTGGCTCAATCTATGCTTCAGCAACATTATTAAGTAGCTTTCTTTTAATTTGGGTTGGAAAAAAAATTGATGATATCAATATCTTTAAATTTGCTTTTTATGTAACACTTCTTTTATCTTTTTCTTGTTTTTTCTTTTCAAAGATTTCGTCAATAGTTTTTTTGTTTATTGCGGTATTCTTAATGAGATTTTCTGGACAAGGATTAATGTCTCACACCGCAACAACAACTATTACAAGGTACTTCACAATATCTAGGGGTAAAGCTCTTAGCGCTGGATGGTTTGGTCTTTCAACAGCAGAATTTATTTTACCTGTATTAATCGTTTATTTACTGACAATCACCGCTTGGCAAAATATTTGGATTTCAATATCTATTTTAACTTTAATCTTTTTACCATTAGCGTCTTTTTTTTTAATCAAAAAATTAGATTTTGATACGAGAGAGCAAGTAGACTCAGGTAAAACTGAATTAAAAGAAATCAAACAATGGAAAAGAATAGAGGTTATTAAAGATTATAGATTTTATATTGTATGTTTAAATATGCTAGCAATGCCTTGGATTGCAACGGGTGTTTTTGTTTATCAATCTTTTATTACCGAAGCAAAAGAATGGGGCCCTTTTATTATTGCTCAATCATTTATGGTTTATTCAATATTGTCAGTTGTTACTTTATTAGGATCTGGGTTCTTAATTGATAAATTTACTAGTAGAAAACTTTTAATATTTATGAATATACCTTTATTGATTTCTACTATAGTTTTGTTTTACTTTGATAGTCCAATAACCTCTTTTATTTTTCTTGGATTGATAGGTATCTCTAATGGTTTAGCTAATGTTTTGGGCTCATCAACATGGGCTGAAATTTATGGTGTGAAATTTATTGGATCCATTAAAGCTTTAACTACAGCTCTAATGGTTTTTTCCACTGCTTTTGGAACAGCATTGTTTGGTCTTTTGATAGATAGAGGTTTTTCTATTGAGCAAATAGCAATGGTGTCATTTATCTATATTTTTATCTCATTGATCTTGTTATTTTTTGTCAGAAACAAGCTAAATCCACAATATATTTAAAAAATATCCTTGATTTTTTTCAACTCACTGTGTAGATACAGCGCATGGCAAGAGTCACTGTAGAAGATTGCATCGATAAAGTTGAAAGTCCTTACGAATTAGTTTTAGTTGCTAAAGAAAGAGCAACTCAACTTAATTCAGGCATAGAACCAACTTTAGATAGAGATAACGATAAAAATACTGTTATTGCTTTAAGAGAAATTGCTGAAGAAAATATTAAAGTTCCAGATTTAACTGATAGTGCTGTTTACAAATTAAGAAAACATGTGGAGCAAGTTGATGAAGGTGCTGAAGATGATGAAGAAGTAGGTGATGATTTTGAAAATTTATATAAAGGTGAAATTTCAAAAAGTGGTGTTCCAATATTACCATCTAAAAGAGCAAGAAAAGCTCCAGAAAAAATTCAAGTATCAAAAGAAGATTTAGCAGAACTCTCACAATCAGCTCAGCCTGAAGTTGAAACTCCAATTTCAGATGAAGAAACTCAAGACGATGTATCGTTAGAAGAAGTTAGTGAAAGTGAAAACAAAGAAACTGAAGTAGTCTCAGAAGAATCTGAAACTTCAAACTCATAATTAAATATTATAAAGTTCAAATATGAACCGAACAGTATCTGTAGCTCCAATGATGGATTGTACAGATCGTCATGAAAGATATTTTTTAAGATTAATTTCTAAAAACACCCTTTTATATACAGAAATGATTGTTGATGAGGCGATAAGCAGAGGAAATAAAAAAAAGCTGTTAGAGTTTAATATTAAAGAAAAACCTGTTGCATTGCAAATTGGAGGCTCTTCTCCAAAACTATTAGCTGAAGCAGCTAAGATAGGTGAAGATTTTGGTTATGATGAAATAAATTTAAATTTAGGTTGTCCTAGTAAAAAAGTTGAAAAAAATAAGTTTGGAGCTTGTTTAATGAAAGAACCAAATTTAGTAGCAGATTGTCTAAGTAAAATGCAAGCTTCTACAAAGCTTCCAGTAACTATTAAAACTAGAATTGGTTATGATAATGTTGAGGATTATGAAAATTTTCATAATTTTATATCTACTTTAAAATCAACTGGAATTAAAACTTTTATCATTCACGCAAGAAAAGCAATGCTTGGAAAGTTTACACCTAAGCAAAATCTTAATATTCCTCCACTTAAATATGACTATGTTTATAATCTTAAAAAAGATTTTCCTAATGACGAGATCATAATTAATGGTGGAATTACAACAATTGAAGAAATTAAGCATCACCTTAAAAAAACTAATGGAGTTATGATTGGACGAGCAGCATATCATACTCCATATCTACTTGCAGAAATTGAAAAGGAAATCTTTAATAATGAAAGCATATTGAGTAGACAAGAAGTTATAGAAAATTTAATACCTTATGTAAAAAATGAATTGAAGAAAGGCACAAGATTAAATCAAATTATGAGACATACTCTGGGTTTATTTCATGGTCAATCAGGTGCAGGTTATTGGAAAAGATATCTAAGTGAAAATATGTGTGTTCGTGATGCCGATGTTCAAAAAATAAATCATCTTATGGATAAGATTAAATATAATAATGTCGAAAGAAGAGTAGGTTAATCTGCTTAATTCAATTTTATCAAATCAATATTTTTTCTATATACTTTTAATGATAGCAACAGCCTTCCCTGTAGGTTTTTTTGCTGGATTGTTTGGTATTGGAGGTGGTTTAATAACAGTTCCTTTCCTTTTTTTTATATTTGAAGCTTTAGGTGTCGATAAAAATTATTTAATGCACTTAGCAGTGGGTACTTCTTTTGCAATAATAATTCCAACATCAATGGTGTCTGTTTATACTCACAATAAACACAAATCTGTAGATCCAAATATAGTAAAAACTTATGGATTATTTGTAATAATTGGAGTTTTGTTTGGAACCACTTTTGCGGCAATGGCAAAAACAAAATCTCTAGTAATTTTTTTTACAGTTGTTGTTTTTTGTTTAGGAACATATTTGTTAATTAATTCTAATCAACAAAAAATAAGTAAGAAAAAATTTTCATTACCTTTTAGAATTATTTTTGGTTTACTATCAGGCTTTATTTCTGCTCCAATGGGCATAGGTGGTGCAGTTATGAATGTACCTATTTTAAAATATTTTGGTTATCCAATAAAAAAAGCGATAGGTAGTGCTGCAACAATTGGTTTTATCATAGCTTTATGTGGTGCAATTGGTTTTTGGTATTCTGGTTTTATTTTAAATGTAATGCTTCCTTTAAGTATAGGATTTATAAATGTCCCAGCATTTTTAATTTTTATTCCCATAACGATGTTTATGGCAAGAATTGGAGCAAATTCTGCACACAGAATTGATAAAACTCAACTACAAGTATTTTTTGGAATTTTTTTGTATGTTGTTGGAACAATATTTGTTTACAGATATTCTGGACTATAAAAAAAAGGGTGGTTTCAGTCTCCCTCTACCACCCATGAGATTAATTTAAGTGATTCTCTAAAAAAAACAAAACCCGTAATAATTGAATTAATAATTAAATGTAAGAAATTTATGGAAGTGGTTCTGGCTCAAGAACCTCAGAAAATTTTACGTTATCAACTTTATAATAAGAGACAATAATCGGATCCTTATTATTCGAAGCCATTTTTAAAAAGGATTTATTTAATTTAACATTAGTTAAAGTATTTTCGATGTTAATTTCATCTTGAATAAATTGACTCATTAGTCTTCCAGTGCTGTATGATAAACTTGCTTGATAAACACTTCCAGTTTTGACACCAGTAAAAACTGGGCCAAGAAGAACTGAGCCGGAAGCACAATTATTTAATAGTACTAGAGAGAAAACTAAGATTAAATTTCTAAATATCATATATTTTTTAAAAACCTAATACACGATTCTCAAAAATTTAAATTTTTAAAATTTATACATATGTTAATAAAATTTACACGTAAAAATTGTATTTATAAAAAATATCAAACTTTTAACTTTTGAATGAATAACTAAAGCTCAATTTAAACACTTCAAATATTTTTATATTTCATTAAAATTGTAAGGTTTTCAAATGAAGCGTAAAAAAAAATTAAAAAGCTTCCAGTCTGTTTTTAAAAAAAAAATAGATCTTTCTAAAATTAAAACACCTTCATTGGATATATTATCAGATACTTCAAATAAAATTACTAATTTTTATAATAATTTTAAAAAAGATTTAGATAAAAAAAAGAAACAAGCAATTAAGACTAGAGAGTTAGAGAAGAAGAAAGAATTAATAAGACAAAAAAAACAAGAGCAAAAAGATCGTTTACAAAAATTAAAAAATGAAAAGAGGCAGATTATTGCACAAAAAAAATTAGTTATAGATAACGAGAAACAGGTAAGAAAAAATGAGGAAAAAAGAAAAAAAATTGAATTAAAAAGAATAAGAATTGAACAACAAAAAATTAAAGACGAGGAGGCTAGGAAAATTCGAGAAGATGCAAGGAGATTGAAAGAAGAAGAGCTTCGAATGAAAATGTTAGAAAGACAAAGAATAAGGGAAGAAAAAATCAAAATTAAAGAAGAACAGATTAGATTAAAACAAATAGAAGCTCAACGAGCTAGAGAGGAAAAAGAAAAACAAAGACAAGAACAATTAAAAATTAAAGAAATTGAAAGACAAAAAAGACTGGATGAAGAGCAAAAAATCCGTGAAGCAGCTAGAAAACTAAAATATGAGGAAGAAAAATTACGTGAAACAGAAAATAGATTAAGACAATTAGAAATAGATAGACAACAAGAACTTCAAAGAGAATTATTAAGAGAACAGGCAGTTCAAAGAGAAAAAGAGGAGGAACTTAGATTAAAAGAGGAAAAAATTAAATCTGCTGAGAAAGAAAGAT
>CACFZB010000033.1 GCA_902570715.1 uncultured Pelagibacteraceae bacterium | reverse complement strand
AAAGCGGCAGCTATTCCTAAAATAACTGCAAACAAAATTGAGAACAAACCATAAAAAAATGGCATGTCTTTAGAAAATTCTTTAATAAATTTTGAGAAAAAATTTAATTCAGTTCCTGGATTTTTTATTACAACATTTGAAATTTCTTCCGCAAAAAAAGTATCATAAGCTATTGCAATACCAACAATCAGCAACAAGATTGCTAACAATGCTTTTAATCCTGAGCTATCAATTTGTTCTCCTAGTTTTTGGCCAACTTGAACACCAATAATTGACCCAACTACCAATAATAATACTAACATCAAATCAATTGAGCCGTAATTTATTGAATGTAAAAAAGTAACGATTACACTTACAAAAATAGTTACAAACAATGAGGTTCCAGGAACTAATCTTGTTGGCATTTTTATCAAATAAATCATTGCTGGAACCAAAATAAAAGCACCGCCTATTCCCATAATGGCAGCTATAAATCCAACAACTAAGCCAATTATTATAGGAGTAAAAATACTTTCGTATAATTTAGATTTTGGAAACCTCATCCTAAATGGGAGACCATGAATCCAATAATGAACGTGTAATTTTTTTCTTTCTACAACATTTTTTTTTGCTTTATCAATTTCACCTAAGCTCTCAACTAGCATTAATGTTCCAATAATTGCAAGTATATACATATAAGCTAAAGAAATAACTGCATCTATTTTTCCAATTCCCTTAAAATAACTAAAAGTATAAATACCTAAAGCAGTTCCTATGGAACCACCAATTACAATCATAAAACCCATTTTATAATCCAAAGTATTTTTTAACCAATGGGTAGTAGACCCAGAAACTGATGTAGCTAAAATATTATTAGCCTCATTTGCAACTGCATAAGCTGGTGGTACACCTAAAAAAATTAAAAATGGTGTCATTAAAAAACCTCCACCAACACCAAATAAACCTGAAAGAACTCCGACCAGTGCACTTAATAAAAGAATTTCAATTGGACTAACAAAAACTTCAGCTATAGGTAAAAAAACTTCCATCTAAAATAAAACTTTTTGTAAAACTTATTTAAATGTCAAAAAAGTTCCAACTAAGATAACACCCCAACAAGTAGCAATAGCTGAAAAAATCCCAGTTTTAATAAATGTTCTCTTTTTATCTAAAATTTTTTGAGGAATTTTTATATTTGAAAGGTGCATCTATACATTCTCAATACACCTAGTAAAAAAATTGTCAAACTTTAATTGAATAAAATAATTTTTTTTTGAACTAGTAAATTGTTGCTCCAAAGACCCTGATCTCACCATCCTCAACTCCAAGAACTAGTCTTCCTAAAAACTCTCCAGGAATTTTCTTATTCGTTTGTTTTATAAGAATTGTGATGTGCTCTCCTCTCCTCAAGGTCCCAAATGGCTCGTAGGTCTCAGTCAAATTGGTTATTAGATCATTATTAGCCCACTGTTTTCCTAGCTCTACCTCATTTGCTCCAAATAACATCTGGGTTGAAAAATCTCTAGTAAAACTACCATAATCTTTCATATTGGAAGATCTTACTAAATTTTCCCAAAATGGTTTTCCAATAGTAAATATTTCCTCATCCGATTTAGATAATAGATCCATAGGTATTTATACTTAATAATTTATTATGAGGCCTTTTTTTTCTCATTTTCGTCTACAATATGATAGACGGGAACTTTTTCCATCGAGAATTTTCCAGTTTTAGGGTCTCTTCTTGAAACTGTTAAACAGTGCCAATTTTCATCATCTAATTTCATATGATCACCTCTATAATAATACCCTGGCCAACGTGTTTCTTCTCTAAATAAAGTATGTTCTGTTACACATTGGGAAGTCAATGTTCTATGCTTGAGTTCCCAAGCTCTCATTAGTTGATGATAGTCCTCAGCCCCTACTTTTTCTAAGTCCTCTTGAAGCCAATCTAAAAGCTCTAAAGCTCTCTTTAACATATTTCCATTAGTCATGTAATTTGAAGTGATTCCACCAACATACTCATCCATAATTTTTTGAAGTCTTTGTAAACCTTGAATAGGTGAAATATAACTAGGTGAAACTGTTCCGCCTGTAATTTCATTTTGAGAAACAGTATATGTTTCTAAAGGTTTGTAGACAGATTTTTTGAAATCATCGCATTGCTTATCTGAAACATTAATACCTTCAGCTTTTTGATCTTGAATATATTTAACTGCTGCTTTTGCAGCCAATCTACCTTCAGTGAAAGAACCAGATGAAAACTTATGAGCACTTCCTCCAACCGTATCACCAGCTCCAAATAGACCATCAATAGTCAACATTCTATTATATCCCCAGAAATATTCAGGTGGTGATAAATCTTCTGGACCACTCACCCATGCACCAGAACATGTTGCATGTGAACCCATTACATATGGTTCTGAAGTTGTTAACTCTGGATTAGTGTATTTAGGATCAATATTCTGAGAGGCCCAAACTACAGCTTGACCAACTGTCATACCTAAAAAGTTTTCCCAACCTACTGTCTCTAAATGTGGATCTTGAAAAGCTTCTTTAGTTACCATGTGGATTGGTCCACCACCTGCTGCCACCTCTTGAATAAATGCGTGGTTTCTCAAACATGTTGGAGTTGGATGATGATCAATATATTCTCCTACTAGTTCTTTTGTTTGATCGTACCATTTCTTTTCATAGTTTTCACCATTAGCATTTTGTGTATAAGTTTTTAAATGTAAAAAATAAGCTCCGACAGGTCCATAACCATCTTTAAATCTACATAAAACAATTCTGTTTTCCATTTGAGTCATTTTCGCACCTGCTGCTATTGGTAAAGCATAAGCCGAACCATTACTCCAAGGTGCATACCAAGTTCTACCCATTCCTTCTCCAACTGCTCTTGGTTTAAATATATGTGAAGCTCCACCTGCTGCAACGATTACAGTTTTTGCTCTAAATACATGAAAGTCTCCTGTTCTCATGTTAAAACCTACAGCACCACCAATTCTATTCTCTTTAGCTTCATCCATTAAAAGATGAGTAACCATTATTCTATTATAAATTTTATCAGCAGATTTTTTAGCAGCTTCAGCAACAATTGGTTTATAACTTTCACCATGGATCATAATTTGCCACTTACCTTCTCTTAAATATCTTCCAGTCTTTTCATTTTTCATCATTGGAAGACCCCATTCGTCAAACATATGAACTGTAGAGTCTACGTGACGAGCCATATCGTAACCTAAATCTTCTCTAACCATTCCCATTAGATCATTTCGTGCATATCTTACATGGTCCTCTGGTTGATTTTCATCCCATTGCATACCCATATAACAATTGATTGCATATAATCCCTGAGCAACAGCACCACTTCTATCTATATTGGCTTTTTCTACACAAATAATCTTTAAGTCTCTTCCCCAATGTCTTGCTTCAAAAGTCGCTCCTGTGCCGGCCATACCGCCACCAACAACTAAAACATCGCAATCTTCAAAATGAGTTTTGTGTTTAGCCATTAGTAGTAAACTCCTTTTTTAAAAGACTCTTTTGGAACTGCAGGTAATTCTTTATTTGTGTTTAAGCCTTCAGGCTCTCTATATAATCTTTGTGAATTAATCTCTCCTTGATTAGGTGTATCTCCTTCAGCAAGTTTAGGAATAAATTTTCCCCAAGGTTTTGTTGTAATCGGTGAAACAAAGTTTTTTTCCGTTCCATTTCTAAATTTTATTTTCCAAGAAATTGTTCCCTTTTCTTCTTCTCTTCTTACTCTAACACTATGACCCATCGGAGCAAAATCAGCATAACCTCTAACATCTATTGCATGGTTTGGACAAGCTTTAACACAAGAATAACACTCCCAACAAAAATTTGGTTCAATATTTTTTGCTCTTCTTATGTTCTCATCGATGTGCATTATATCTGATGGACAAATATCTACACAGTGCCCGCAACCATCACATCTAGTCATATATACAAATGTTGACATAATTTAATTTTCTCCCTTTTTAGTTATCATATTAATAATGTTTTGGCTCTTCTCTTTTTATACCCAGGCCAAATTGCTCAGGCGCGTCAGCAGGTGGAGGAAGATTATCTCTCGATCCATCAGCTTCAGCTAAATTTTTCTGTATTGCAGCTCCAGGTTTGTAAAACATATGTGCAAATTTTGACCAATAAACTCCACCAAATAAAATTAAGTTCGAGGCTACAAATAAAGTCAAAAATAAATAAGATAATCCTGCTTGACCACTAAATTGAGTGTACGACCAAGCTAGTCCAAAAGAAGAACAAGCTAACAATGCTAACACAAATAAGTCTGCTTTAATAATTCTGTACCATGGATGAGCTTCTGCAGAAACGTCTACTCTTAAAAAAAACCAAAACCAAAACCCACCTAGACAAGTTAATATAGCCCCTACATGCCAAAGCATTGACCAAGTTTCAGAATTTGTTTTATCTGCACCTGTATAACAAAAAACTAAAACAGCAGAAGATATCCAAAATAATATTGTACCATACATGCCAAGCACATGGGCTAATCTTCTTTTTCCAAAACCTAACTCAGATGTTGTACCAATATCTATGACAGTTGTTTTTGCAATTATTGCTGATTTTTCTCCAATACCTAATTTTTTTGTTGCTGATAATTTTGCTTTTTTTGCATTTTCAAAAAAATATTTAAGATTTTTGTGATGTATCATTTGAATAATAGTCCCTACAGCAATCAATAATATCATAGCAATAATAAAGTACTGCATTGCTAATGGTGAGACTGTCTCTGCTAAAATAGAAAAAGGATTATTATTTAACATTTCCGCCTTTGGTTAAATTTTAGAATTATTTTAGAGTTTTATATATAGTTGAACTAATAGTTCAACCTCAAACTCAAGTCAATTTGTCTTTAATAACAGCTTATTTCACTCTCTTATAATATTGTTTACTTGCTATGACAGATCTTACTCCACCTTGAGGATTCTCCACATCTCCCTCTCTTCTTGGAATCACATGGATATGACAATGAAAAATTGACTGACCTGAAGCTTTTCCAATGTTTGTTCCAATATTGAAACCTTTTACAGATTGATCTTTATTTATTATCTCATTTTTAACAATTTTTATAAGTTCATTACATGCTATCAATTCATTTTGAGATAAATCAAAATAATCTTTAATATGTCGCTTAGGAATAATAAGGCA
>CACFZB010000032.1 GCA_902570715.1 uncultured Pelagibacteraceae bacterium | reverse complement strand
TAATAGAATCCTTTAATAGATCTTTTCGTTGTTTCATTTCTTCATGTTGAGCAAATTTTAAATCATGGTCAAGTTGTTTATCGACTAACCAATCTTGCCATTCATCTCCATCCTCGCCAACTTGTGCATTAAGTGAAAATTCTTTTCCAGACAATCTTCTATTCATGGAGACAACTTCATCTTTGCTAACATCTAGTTTGTTTGCAATTTCTTCAACATGTTCGTTTCTTAAATCACCTTCTGACTGTGGTGCAATTTGATTTTTTAATTTTTTTAAATTAAAAAATAATTTTTTTTGAGCTGTTGTTGTCCCAATCTTAACTAGGCTCCAAGATCTCAAGATGTATTCTTGAATTGAAGCTTTAATCCACCACATTGCGTATGTTGCAAGTCTAAATCCTTTTTCTGGTTCAAATTTTTTTACAGCCTGCATTAATCCAACATTACCTTCAGAAATCATTTCATTTACTGGTAATCCATAACCTTTGTAACCCATTGCTATTTTTGCGACTAATCTCAAATGACTTGTTACAAGTTTTTCAGCAGATTTAATATTTCCAGTTGTTCTCCAATTTTTTGCTAACATGTATTCTTCCTCAGCATCCAACATAGGAAACTTTTTAATTTGATCTAAATACGCAGACAAACCACCCTCGTTACTTAGAATGGGAAGATTGTTGTTAAAAGTTGTATTCATAAGAGGTTTATCTAATTAATTTTAACTTTTTTTCAATATTTTATTTGCACGTGTTTCTTAGTATTTTTAAAATAATTTCAAGTTCTTGTGGCAAAATTGAGTTAAAAATCATTTCTTTATTTTTTTTGGGATGTATAAATCCAAGGGTTTTGGCATGAAGAAATTGTCTTTTTAAGGATGTTAGGTTTTTTTCAAGATTTGAATCAATATTCTTAATTTTTTTGAATTTTTTTTATATTTATTATCTCCAACAATACTGTGACCAAGATAATTCATATGTACTCTTATTTGGTGAGTTCTTCCTGTTTCAAGTTTGCAATCTAGTAGGCTTAAAGTAGGTGAATTTTCATTTTCAAATATTTCTAAAGTTTTGTAATGTGTTAAAGCTTTTTTCCCTTTAACACGACTTACTTCCATCATTTGTCTATTTTTAGAACTTCTAGTAATTAATGTTTCAATTTTTCCTTTTTGAGGTCTTATTTTACCCCAAATTAATAATTGATAAACTCTAGTTATTGTGTGTTTACTAAATTGGATAGATAAATTTTCATGGGCTTGGTTATTTTTTGCAATTACAATTAAACCAGAGGTGTCTTTATCTATTCGATGAACAATACCTGGCCTAAGTTCATCTCCAATATTTGATAAAGAACCTTTGTCATAATTCATCAATGCATTTACAATTGTGTTATCAAAATTACCAGCTCCAGGATGCATTACTATTCCAGAGGGCTTATCGATTACAATTACATCCTCATCTTCATAAATTATATTTAATTTAAATTTATAAGGCTTTAGCGAGGCTTTTTTTGGTTCAGGAATGATTAGAATTATATCATCACCTGATGAAATTTTTTTAGAGGGGTTAGTAATGATTTCTCCATTTATTTTTAATTTTTTATTTAAAATTAGATTTTTAATTCTTGTTCTACTAAGGTCATTTTCTTTTTTATTGATAAAAACATCTACTCTAATATGCTTTTCAACATCTTTTACGTTCAAACTTATTTTTTTTTCCATAAAATGATATATTAATATTAAATGCGCTTGTAGCTCAACTGGATAGAGCGCCTGACTTCGGATCAGGAGGTTCTGGGTTCGACTCCTAGCAGGCGCACCAATTATTCCCCCATATTTATTAAAGTTCCTTTTATTCTAGCTTTCAGAAATGAGTGGTAAAATAATCCAATACCAAAACCCAGGTAAATTAGATTAAATAAATATGCATACTTTAAGTTTTCATAATTAATTGTGTCATTTAGTAAAATGTTTCTTGTTTCATCAAAAATATATACCAAAGGTAATGCTTTAGCTATTATTTGGAAAAATTCCGGAAGTATTTCTATTGGATAATATATACATCCTAAGGGTGCTAGGAGAAAAAGAGACGACCAAGCAATGTTCTCAAATGAGGGACCAAACCTCATAAGACCAGCACTAACAAATAAACCAAGAGTTATTCCAAAAATATATAAACTTAAAAACAATAATAATAATGGAAATCCTAATTTTAATATTGAAACTCCAAATAATGGAGAAGTTAAAATAATAGCTGGCACTAATCCAATTAAAGTTCTGATTAGAGCAGTAATAATAAGTGCAATTATTATTTCTTTTAATTTCAGTGGAGCAATAAATAAATTTGTAAAATTTCTACTCCATATTTCCTCTAAAAAAAGCATGTTAAAACTAATGCTTGATCTGAAAAGAATATCATAAAGGATAGCGCATGTTAGAATAATCCCTAAGGTATTATTGTAATAGTCACTGTAGATGGAAAAAAATTTTGAAATAAATCCCCAAAGAATTATTTGAATAGTAGGCCAATAAATAAGATCTAAAACTCTAGGTAAAGATCCTTTTATTAAATAAAAATGTCTTAAAAAAAGACCATAAATCTTATTTATATTCATGAATTATCCCTATTAACTTTTAAAAAAACTTCTTCCATGTTTTTACGCCCATGTTTTTTTATTAAACCTTTTGGTGTACCTTGATCAATAATCAATCCCTTCTTCATCATTAACACTGATGAGCATAATCTTTCTACTTCTGACATATTGTGTGAAGCTAAAACTATTGATGCCTTTTTTTCTCTTTGATACTTTTCTAAAAAACTTCTTACATAATCACCAGTTTCTGGATCAAGAGACGCTGTTGGTTCATCTAATAAAAGAACACTAGGGTCATTTATTATTGATTTAGCGAGACTCACTCTATTTTTTTGACCAGAAGAGAGCTCTCCAGTTATTTTATGTAAAATTTCACTTAATCTTAATTTTTCTGTGAGATCTTCTATTTTTTTTTCTAATTCTTTAACATCATAAAGACGCCCATAAACATTTAAGTTTTGTTTTACAGTTAATTTTTTCGGAAGCTCAATATAGGGTGAAATAAAATTTATTTGATTCAACAATTCAACTCTTTTATTTTCAATTTCTATGCCATCAATTAAAACTTTACCGTAAGACGGTTTTAATAAACCTAGTATCATCCCAATAGTTGTAGTTTTTCCACATCCATTTGGACCAAGTATGCCAATAATTTCATTTTGATTTACTTTAAAAGAAATATCTTTAACAGCTTTTTTATCTTTATAATTTTTTCCTAAGTTTATAATTTCTAGCGGATAAGGGGACATTAGTATTTTGATGCTTTTATTAATCTATCATTTATTGTTTTACCTAATCCAAAGTTTGGTACTTTAGTGACAGCTATTGATTTATATTTACTTTTTTTTATTTTTCTCAGTATCGAATATAAATTTTTAGCAGCCTCATTTAAATTTCCTTTTTTTGATAAATAAAAAAAATTTTTCTTTTTTTTCTTATCTTTTTTAAAAATCAAACCAGCCTCATTATCACTAATTTTTTTTGCATTTAGTCTGATTGGTAAACCGGGGGAATAATGTAATTTGGATTGTCCTGGTGCAATAATTCTTTTTGGATAAAGATTTTCTTTAATTTCTTTTTTCAGAATTTTTTTTATTTTTATAATTTCTAATCCACCTAATCTTAAAATTTTTGGTTTTTTTCTAAGGTCAATAATTGTTGATTCAACACCTATTGAAGATTTACCTCCATTAAGAATATATTTGATTTTTTTGCCAAAATCTTCTTTTACCTGAGAGGGAGATACGGCACTTACTTTTGTTGATAAATTTGCGCTAGGAGCTGCCAAAGGATAATTTAACTTTTTAAGCAGGTGTCTAGTTATCGGATGCCTTGGAAATCTTATAGCTAAACTAGCATTATTGTTAGTAGCAATTTTTGAAATCTTTGATTTTCTTTTTAAATTCATCACAAAAGTCACCGGCCCAGGACAAAATTTTTTGTAAAGTTTATAAAAATTGTAATTCAACTCACAATCCTTTCTTAGATCTTTAATATTATAATAATGAACTATTAAAGGATTGTCTTTTGGTCTTTTTTTTAATTTAAATATTTTTTTACAAGCTTGATCTGAATAAGCATTACCGGCTAACCCATATACAGTTTCAGTAGGTATAGCCACACAATCTCTATTATCTAGTAATTTTTTTGCTTTTTTAATATTTGCAAGATTAATTTTCATGTATTATTCCAGAGTAATATATGAAAGATAAAAATTTACCAAACAATTATAATACATTATCCTTGGAAGACTTAACAACTGAGGCAAATAAAATGATTGATGAATTGGAAAATCAAAAAGATTTGGAAAATTCACTAGAAAATTATCAAAAATTGCTAAAACTTAATTTAGTTATTGAAAAAAAATTTCAAAAAAACATCAAAGAAATAAGTGAAAAAACTAAAGAAAAAATTTTTAAAATTTCACAAAAAAAAAATGCAAAATAAACTTAATAAAATTGCAAAAGACACAAATATTTTTTTAAAAAAATTTATCAATAACCAAAAAAAAACAAATCTTATCATTCCAATGAAATATAGCCTTTTTTCTGGAGGAAAAAAAATAAGATCAAAAATATTAATTGATGTTGGATCATTATTTAAGGTTGATTACAAAAAATTAATTATTATTGGGGCTGCTGTCGAATGTATTCATGCTTATTCTTTAATTCATGATGATCTGCCATGTATGGATAATGATAAAATGAGAAGGGGAAAACCATCAACTCATGTTAAATTTGGAGAATCTACAGCAGTCCTCGCAGGCAATTCACTTTTAACAATGGCATTTGAAGTTTTAACTTTTAAGGGTTTGGATTTAAATGAAAGGATTAAGTGTAATTTAGTGCATAAAATTTCACAGTGCTCGGGCCATTTTGGTATAGCAGGCGGACAATATTTAGATTTAGATTATGAGAATAAAGAAATTTCAAAAAAAAAAATTATAGAAATGGAAATTAAAAAAACTGGAAAACTTTTCAGTTTTTGTTGTGTCGCTCCATTAATTATGAAACAAAAAAAAGAAAAGGAAATTAAAAAATTTGAAAAGATAGGTGAAGATATTGGTTTACTTTTTCAAGTTGCAGATGATTTAATTGATTACAAGGGAAAATCTTCAGTTGCTGGAAAAAAAACAGGGAAAGATAAAAAAAAAGGAAAAGCAACTTTAATTAGTTTACTAGGATATGAAAATACTATTAAATATGGAGAAAATTTAATTTTAAAAATAAATAAAAATATAAAAGAATATGGTTTAAAGTCAAAAAACCTTTCATCAACTTTAAATTATATTCTGAATAGAAATAGATGAAAAAACAATATGAATATTTAGATCAAATAAATTTTCCATCTGATTTAAAGAAAATATCAGAAGCAAAATTACAAAAGGTTGCAGACGAAGTTAGAGAGGAGATGATCGATGCAGTATCTCTTACAGGAGGTCACTTAGGAGCTAGTCTTGGTGTTGTTGAGCTAACTGTTGCAATTCATCATGTTTTCAATACTCCAAAAGATAAATTAATATGGGATG
>CACFZB010000031.1 GCA_902570715.1 uncultured Pelagibacteraceae bacterium | reverse complement strand
ATAAAAAAATTCTATAATGATCAATCATCAGTTCAAAATAATGAAAACTTAAATGAAACATCTGAACAATCAGAAAAAATTGAGGATAAATAGGATAAAAATAATTGATTAAATTTTCTGGTCGTATTCACCAACTTTTTTTGTTTTTTGAAGTAAATCATCTATAAAATTAAATATTTTTAATTTTCTTTCATCAGATGATGGACTTTCAGTTACAATAACTAATGATGGTTTATTTGATGAAGCTCTAATTAATCCCCAAGAACCATCTTCGAATGAGAACCTTACACCATTTACAGTCAAGATATCTTTAATTTCTTGATTATCAATTTTTATTTTTTCTTTTTTAAATATTTCTATTTTTTTTATCAAATCTTGTACAACTTCATATTTTTCTTTATCGCTACAATATGGGGCCATAGTTGGTGTTTGATATGTTTTAGGGATTTGTTTTATTAAATCACTCATTTTTTTGTTTTCATTGACTAATAAATGGCATATTTTAATTGCAGAATTAATACCATCATCATAACCATAACCTAAAGGTTTATTAAAAAAAAAGTGTCCACTTTTTTCAAAACCAGCTAGAGCTTTTTCTTTATTTACTTTTCTTTTGATATGAGAATGACCTGTTTTCCAATAAATAGTTTTACAATTGTTAATTTTTAGAATTTCGTCACTTGAATACAAACCTGTTGATTTTACGTCTACAATAAATTTTGAATTTTGATGTAATTTAGATAAATTTCTAGCTATTAATAAACCAATTTTATCAGAAAAAATTTCATTTCCTTCATTATCAATTACTCCAACTCTATCTCCATCACCATCAAATCCAAATCCTATATCTGCGTTATTTTCTTTTACCGATTTAGAAATCTCATGAAGCATTTTTAAATCTTCCGGGTTGGGATTGTATTTTGGAAAATTCCAATTAAGGTTGCAGTCTAATTCGATAACTTCACATCCTATACCTCTTAAAATATCAGGTGCAAATATTCCAGCTGTACCATTACCACAAGCAACAACAGTTTTTATCTTTTTATTTATTTTATTTTTATTAATTAAATCATTTTTGTAAATTTCATTAAAATCTTTTATTTGTATTTCTTTTCCCACTCCTTTAGAAAAATTTTTACTCAAAGTTAATTCTTTTAATTCTGTCATTTCCTCTGGTGCATGAGTTAATCCTTTTTGGATACCCATTTTTACACCTGTCCAACCATTTTCATTATGACTTGCAGTAATCATGGCAACAGCGTCAGCTTCTAATTTAAACTGCGCATAATAAACCATTGGAGATAATGATAAACCTATGTCCTCAATAAAACACCCTGTCGAGATTAATCCATTTTTGAGAGCAGTTTTTATTTCCTCGCTATAAGACCTGTAGTCGTGTCCAACTATTACTTTTGGATTTTCTTTTTTTGTGTGTTTTTTGATCTGAGTACCTAAACCTTTACCGAGATCTGTGATTCCCTCGGCATTGATATCTTTTTTGTATATCCACCGTGCGTCATATTCTCTAAAGCCCAAAGGATTGATTTTTATAGACTGAGTCATCCTGTTAATTACTTACCTTTTTTTCATTTTTATAGTTGAATTATTTTCACACTGTTCTATAAATGTTCTATTGATTTACTAGTTATATAGTATATTAATACGTGACGCATACAACATATAGTTGTTTTCGTACTAATAAAAATTTATAATAACAAATAATGAATAAAATACTATCTCAGGCCTTAAAGAAAGCTGTCTCTGAATATAGCCCTGAAGTTAAAGATGTTTCGAAAAATAATCGACCTGATCTTTTTTTCGTTAAATAATGAAACAGAGCTTTTTCAAAATGATAAAGGCATAATTATTAAAATTGATAGGTCTAGAGATTCTAACTTAACAGATTTTGGTAAAGCAACTTTAAAAGACAGATATTTAGGTCAAAATGAATCTTTCCAAGATTTATTTGCAAGAGTGGCTAGCACTTATGCAGACGACAACCTGCATGCACAAAGAATTTATAATTATATTAGTAATCTTTGGTTTATGCCAGCAACACCAGTTTTGTCTAACGGTGGAACAAAAAGAGGATTACCGATTTCATGTTTTTTAAATGAAGCGTCTGATAGTTTGGGTGGTATTTTAGATCTTTGGAGTGAGAATGTTTGGTTGGCCGCAAAAGGTGGTGGCATAGGAAGTTATTGGGGTAATCTAAGATCTATTGGAGAAAAAATTGGTAGAGTTGGTAAAACTTCAGGAATAATTCCTTTTATTAAAGTAATGGACTCTTTAACAATGGCAATAAGTCAAGGGTCGCTAAGAAGAGGATCGGCAGCATGCTATCTTCCAATTGATCATCCTGAAATAGAGGAATTTATTGAAATGAGAAGACCAACTGGAGGTGATCCAAATAGAAAAGCTTTAAACTTGCATCATGGCGTTTTAGTTTCAGATGCATTTATGCGTGCTGTTGAAACAGATGAACAATGGGCGTTAAAAAGTCCCGTAGATGGATCTGTTCAACAAACTATCTCAGCAAGAAATTTATGGATTAGATTATTAACTGCAAGAATTGAAACTGGTGAACCATATATAATTTACATTGATACAGTAAACAGACAAATTCCTCAGCACCATAAATTAGCAAACCTTACTGTTAAAACTTCTAATTTATGTAGTGAAATAACTTTGCCAACAGGTGTTGATAAAGATGGCAACGATAGAACAGCAGTATGTTGTTTATCATCTCTTAATATCGAAAAATATGAAGAATGGAAAGATGATCCCAACATGATTAATGATGTTATGAGGTTCCTTGACAACGTTTTATCTGATTTCATTAACAAGGCTCCTGATCAGTTTAAAGATGCAAAATATTCTGCTGAGAGAGAAAGAAGTGTTGGCCTGGGAGTAATGGGTTTCCATTCTTTTTTACAGAAAAATAGAATACCACTAGAGTCAGTTATGGCTAAAGCTTGGAATAAAAAAATTTTCAAGAATATTCATGAAAAAGTTAATGAAGCATCAAAAGTTTTAGCTGAGGAGAGAGGTGCGTGCCCAGATGCTGCTGAATATGGTTTTCAAGAAAGATTTTCAAATAAAACAGCAATTGCTCCAACAGCGTCTATTTCGATCATTTGTGGAGGTGCTTCTCCTGGAGTCGAACCAATCGCAGCTAACAGTTATACTCACAAAACTTTATCTGGATCATTCAATGTTAGAAATAGATATTTAGAGGAAATTTTAGAAAGTCATGGTAAAAATGATGATGAGACTTGGTCTACAATTACAACAAACCAAGGATCTGTATCTCACTTAGATTTTTTGACAGATTTAGAGAAAGATGTTTTTAAAACTGCTTTTGAATTAAACCAGCACTGGATCATTGATTTAAGTGGAGATAGAACACCATTTATTTCTCAAGCTCAATCAGTTAATTTATTTTTACCAGCCGATGTACATAAAAAAGAATTACATAAAATTCATTTTGATGCTTGGAAAAAAGGCTTAAAAAGCCTTTATTACTGTAGGTCAAAATCAATTCAAAGAGCTGAAAATATCAACGATGCGAAATCAACAGATATTACGGCTAATGTGTATAAGTCCAAAAACCAACAATCAAACGAACAAGAATACGAGGAGTGTTTATCATGTCAGTAGCTGAAAAAATTAAATTAGATAAAAAAGAAATAATACAGCCCAAAAAGATGGGATTATTAACAGAAAATCCAGTTTATAAACCATTTAGATACCCTTGGTGTTACGATGCTTGGTTAACACAACAAAGAATTCATTGGTTGCCTGAAGAGGTGCCACTTGGCGATGATGTTAGAGATTGGCAGAAAAATTTATCACAACCTGAAAAAAATTTACTAACACAAATATTCAGATTTTTTACTCAGGCGGATGTGGAAGTTAATAACTGCTATTTAAGACATTACACTACAGTATTTAAACCTACTGAAGTTTTAATGATGATGACAGCTTTTGCTGCAATGGAAACCGTTCATGTTGCTGCCTATTCTCATTTATTAGATACAATTGGTATGCCTGAGTCTGAATATTCAGCTTTTATGAAATATAAAGAAATGAAAGATAAGTATGATTATATGCAAGGCTTTAATGTAAATTCAAAAGAGGATATTGCGAAAACTGTTGCTGTATTTAGTGCATTTACAGAAGGGCTACAATTATTTGCAAGTTTTGCAATTCTTCTAAATTTTCCAAGACACAATAAGATGAAAGGTATGGGCCAGATTGTTACTTGGTCAGTTAGAGACGAAACTCTCCATTGCAATTCAATGATAAGAATTTTTAAAGAATTTATCAAAGAAAATCCTGAAATTTGGACTCCTAAACTAAAAAAAGAGCTTTATGAAGCTTGCAGAACAATTGTAGAGCATGAAGATGCTTTTATTGATCTCGCTTTTGAAATGGGACCAATGGAAGGATTAACTGCTCAGGAAGTAAAAGATTATATTAGATTTATTGCTAATAGAAGATTAGATCAGCTTGGGTTGGAACCAATTTATAAAGTTGAAAAAAATCCTCTGGGTTGGTTAGATACTATGCTTAACGCTGTTGAGCACATGAACTTTTTTGAAGGTCGTGCAACAGAGTATTCAAAAGCTTCGACACAAGGAACTTGGGCAGAAGCTTTTAGTTAATCATTAAGTGAAAGACTTTGGATTAGTAGTAATCGGAGCACATTCAGGTGCTTGGTTAAATGATATTATATTAAAATACAAAGATCAAAAAATTCTTTTAGTTGAGCCCGTGCCATATAACTATCAAATCTTACAAACGAAATATAATAATAACGAAAATATCTTCATAGATATCAATGCAATCTATTCTGAAAATACAAAAAAAGAATTTTTTTTTGTAAAAGAATCTTCTATTAAAATGTTAGGGAAGCATTGGGCAAGTGGTATAGGATCATTTGACAAACAACATATTCTTAATCATAAAAATAAAAGATTTAACATAGAAGATAGTGATATTTCAAAAATTGATATTGATTTTTTAACTTTTGATAACTTAATCTCAAAATATCAAATTCAATCTATTGATTTTTTACAAATTGATGTTGAGGGTGCTGAATATGAAATTTTGAATTCAATAAATTTTAGTAAAATTGAAATAAAAAATATTCAGTTCGAATCTAAACATTTTGATGGAACTTTTAAAGAGGGTCATAAATTAGAGGAAGTTAAAAAAAAATTAAAAGATAACGGATATAAACTTAAACAATTAGACAAAGAGAATATTTTAGCCCAAAAGTAATTATCTTTGATTTAATTGAAGAACTTTTCTGTGCTTTGGTCCACTATATTTTGAAAGTGGCCTAATTAGTTTATTAGCAGCATGTTGTTCCATTATATGTGCAGACCACCCAGTTATTCTCGATATAACAAAAATTGGAGTGAAAAAATCTGTATCAAATCCCATTAGATGATATGTCGGTCCTGTTGGATAATCAACATTAGGATGTATATTTTTTCTTTCAATCATTACCTTTTCAACAATGTCATAAATTTTTTCAAATTTTTTATCTTTTTTTATTCTAGCAACTTTTCCAAAATATTTTCTCATAGTAGGCACTCTAGAGTCTCCACTTTTATAAACTCTATGGCCAAAACCCATTACTACATCTTTATTATCTAAAGCA
>CACFZB010000030.1 GCA_902570715.1 uncultured Pelagibacteraceae bacterium | reverse complement strand
AAACATAGAAGGCTTACCTTCAAAAGAATTAAGAAAACTTGTAGACAAAGGTAAAAAAGATTTAGGTGAAGGAATTGTTATAGTCTTTGCTCATAAGGATGACAAAGTCGGTGTTGCAGTCGGTATTACTTCTAAATTAATTAAAAAATATGACGCTGTTAAGTTTGCAAAAGTAAGCTCAAAAATAATTGGTGGCCAAGGTGGTGGGGGAAGAAAAGATTTTGCTCAAGCAGGTGGACAAAATCAAACTAAGATTACAGAGGCTTTTGAAGAAATTAAAAAATTAATTTAATTTTTTTTTAAGATTTTGATCAATTACATCTAAGAATTGATTAGTAGTTAAATATTTACTTGATGGGCCAATCAATATTGCAAGATCTTTTGTCATAGATCCACTTTCGACACACTCAATACAAACTTTTTCGATTGTATTTGCAAATTTAATTAATTCATCATTTCCATCTAATTTTCCTCTATGGGCTAATCCTCTTGTCCAGGCAAAAATTGAAGCAATGGGATTAGTAGATGTTTCTTTGCCCTGTTGATGCATTCTATAATGTCTAGTGACAGTTCCATGAGCTGCTTCTGCTTCCATTACTTTTCCATCTGGTGTTAACAAAGTACTAGTCATTAAACCTAATGATCCATAACCTTGAGCCATAGTATCTGACTGAACATCACCATCATAATTTTTACATGCCCAAATATATTTTCCACTCCATTTCATTGCACAAGCTACCATGTCATCTATAAGTCTATGTTCGTATGTAATTTTAGCATCGTTAAATTTTTTCTTAAATTCATTATTAAATACTTCTTCAAAAATATCTTTAAATCTTCCATCATATTTTTTTAAAATTGTATTTTTTGTGGAGAGATATACTGGCCATTTTTTAATTAGACCATAACTGAAACAAGATCTTGCAAAATCCTCAATTGATTTATCTAAGTTATACATTGAAAGTGCTACACCGGGACCTGTAAAATTAAAAACTTCGTGTTTAATTTCATTTTTACCATCCTCAGAAGTCCATTTAATCTCCATTCTACCTTTACCTGGAACCTTAAAATCTGTAGCTCGGTATTGATCTCCAAACGCATGTCTTCCTATTACAACAGGGTCTGACCATGAAGGTACTAATTTTGGAATATTAGAACAAAGTATTGGTTCTCTAAAAACCGTTCCTCCAATAATATTTCTTATAGTCCCATTAGGAGATCTCCACATTTTTTTTAATTTAAATTCTTCTACTCTTGATTCATCAGGTGTGATTGTTGCACATTTTATACCAACTCCAATCTTTTTAATTGCATTAGCAGAGTCAATTGTAATTTGATCATTGGTGTCGTCTCTGCTTTTCATTCCTAAATCGTAATACTCAATACCCAGATCAAGATATGGGAGAATTAATTTTTTTTTTATAAATTCCCAGATTATTCTGGTCATTTCATCGCCATCTAACTCTACAACGGGGTTTTTAACGGTTATTTTACTCACTAATTTTATCTTATCTTATTAATTGAATTTCGTGATTTTATATACATATTAATGTCAAATTATCAAATAGAAGAATATGTTTAGTAAGATATTTCCTAAGATACACGCAGAAGGCTATAAATTTTTAATTATAGCCGGGATAATTACAGTTATTTTTTATAACTTCAGTGATTTTTTAGCTTTGGTAGGTTTAGTTATATCTGTTTGGGTTTATTATTTTTTCAGAGACCCTGATAGAGTTATAATCGAAGATGACAATTTTCTTGTGAGTCCTGCAGATGGTGAAATTATAAAAATTGAAGAAGTAAATGGTCCAAAGGAGCTTGGTTTAGAAAATAAAAGATTTAAAAAAATTAGCATCTTTATGAATATTTTTGATTGTCATGTTAATAGAACTCCATGTGGTGGTACAATAGAAGAAATTCTTTATAAACCAGGAAAATTTTTGAATGCATCACTTGATAAAGCAAGTGAAGATAACGAGAGAAATTATTACAAAATTAAAGATAATCAAAACAATGATGTAATTGTGGTTCAGATAGCAGGACTTATTGCAAGAAGAATAGTTTGTGAGTCAAATAAAGGGCAACAATTAAAACAAGGCGAAAGAATTGGAATGATTAGATTTGGAAGTAGAGCAGATATTTATTATGAAAATTATGAACCTTTAGTTAAAATTGGTCAAAAAGCAATATCAGGAGAAACATTGCTGGCTAAAAAATAGCATGGAACAAAAAAAAAATAATTTTAAGATTGTATCTGATAAAAAAGCAAGAATAATTTTACCTAACGCAATAACTCTTATCGGAGTCTGTTTAGGCCTAACTTCAATCAAATTTGCAATAGATGGAAAGTTTTCGATAGCTATTATTGCAATTTTGTTTGCAGGATTGATGGATGCATTGGATGGAAGAATAGCAAGACTAATTAAGGGAACATCTAAAATGGGTAAGGAACTAGACTCTTTAGGTGATGTTATTAGCTTTGGAGTCGCTCCAGCACTCGTAATGTATTTTTGGAACTTACAGTATCTAGAAAAATTAGGTTGGTTCGTTTGCTTGATATATGTAGTTTGTGTTGCTTTAAGACTCGCTAGATTTAACATTAACTCTGATGAAGAGCCATCATGGAAAGATAATTTTTTTGAGGGGGTACCTTCACCTGCTGGGGGTATTATAGTTTTAATGCCACTAATTTATAGTTTTAGTGGATTTAGTAAATTCTTTACAGAGATAAATTATGATTTGTTGGTGCCACTATTTTTTATTATAGTTTCGTTATTATTAATAAGCACAATTCCAACTTATTCATTCAAAAAAATTATTATACCTAGATCAATGACAAAGTTTTTATTATTTGGAATGGTTTTATTTTTTGGTGCACTTTTGGTTTACACTTTCCAAATTCTGACCATAAGTTCATTCATTTATCTTTTATTAATACCTATAAGTTATTTTCATTATAAAAAGATTAAAAAAGAAAAAAACATAACTTCAGATAAAGATGAAGGACTTGAAGATATATTATAAATGAAAAAAAATGTAATAGTTTCATTAGCTGATGCTAATTACTTTCCATTACTTGAAGAGTTGATCAATTCTATTAAAAGTTTTGAGAAATGCAAGGATGTTGCCATATGCGTTTTGGATGCAGGATTGACTGAAGAGCAAAAAGAACGATTATCTAAAAATGTTGATGAGATAAAATCTGCAGAATGGGATATAGAAGTCCCACCTCATAAAGTTAAAGGAAAAGAATGGCTTAAAAGTCAGGTATCAAGAGCTTTTCTACCAAAATATTTTCCTAATTATGAAAAATATTTATGGATTGATTGTGATGCATGGGTAAATGATTGGAGTTGTATAGAGCTATATTTCAAAGCTTGTAATAATGGTAAGTTAGGAATAACTCAAACTTTAGGCCCAGGTTACAAAATTACATCAAAAGTTAATTGGCTAATCGGAAAATTAGCAATAATTAAATCTCAAAACTTTAAACACGCTGTAAAGTCAAAAATTGGTTATGATAAAGCTAGAAAACTCGCTTTCGCTCCTCATATAAATATTGGAGTTTTTTCTTTGGAAAAAAATTCCAAGGGCTGGGAAATATGGCAAAGTAACTTAATTAAAACTTTAAAAGCTGGTAATATTTTTGGATCTGAGGGATTAGCGATCAACATGTCAGTATATATAGATAACTTAGAAACTGAATTTTTACCTTTAAATTGTAATTGGATTACAAGCAATCTTCTTCCAAAATATGATGAAGACAACAACACTTTTGTAGAACCTTACTTACCTAATTATAAAATAGGAATCATGCATTTGGCTGCCGGTATTTGGTTAAATGGAAAAGATATGCGAGTTGATAAAAGTATAAAAATCGAAATTGAAACTTTGAGTAGAAAGAAAATTTTAAAAAGTTTGAGATATAATAATTAATTGAAAAAAAATAGAATTTCAAAAAATTGGATTAATAAACAAAAAAGAGATATATATGTTCGTCAATCAAAGATTGATGGATATAGAGCAAGATCTGCTTACAAATTAATTGAAATTGATCAGAAGTTCAAAATTTTTAAAGGTGGAATGTCCATTTTAGATATCGGAGCAGCACCAGGAAGTTGGACTCAGTATGTATCAAAAGTTGTTAAAAATGGAAAAATAATTTCTATAGATTTAAAAGAATTTAAAATAATAGAAAACACGACTCAAATAAAAGGTGATTTTACTGACCCAGATATACAAAAAAAAATTAAGAATAATTTAGATAATAAATTAGACGTAGTAATGTCTGATATGGCAGTAAATACAACAGGTATAAAAAATATTGATTCAATTCAAACCGGAGAATTGTGTAAAGAAGCGATGAGTTTTTCAAAAGAAGTCATTTCCTCCAATGGATTTTTCATATCAAAAATTTTTATGGGAGGGTCATTTAATGAAATTGTCGCACTTGGAAAAAAAATTTTCAAAGAAGTTAGAGTATTTAAACCTAAATCGAGTAGAAAAGATTCTAAGGAAAGTTTTATAATTTGTAAAAAACTTAGATAGAGTCTTTTAAATTCAAAGGAATCATATATAAATGATTATGGTTCCTATTAAAGAAGCACTTACCTTTGATGATGTAACACTTGCTCCAAAGTATTCAGAAATTTTACCATCTGAAACTGACACCAGTATTGTTTTAACAAATTTTCTAAATCTTAAAGTGCCATTATTGTCATCTGCAATGGACACTATAACAGAAAGTAAAATGGCAATTGCAATGGCTAAAGCTGGTGGTTTAGGTGTGATTCATCGAAATTTAGATATTAGCAATCAAATAAAAGAAATTAGAAAAGTTAAAAAAGAAAAATTATTAGTTGGAGCCGCGGTAGGTGCAGGACCAAATGAGTTTAAAAGAGCTGAAATGATTTTAAAAGAAAATATAGACATGATAGTTGTTGATACAGCACACGGTCATACTAAAAAAGTTGCTGATATAATCAAATTTATTAAGAAAAAAAAAAATACAAAAACTGCTCTGTGTGCAGGAAATATTGCTACAGCTGAGGCTGCTAAATTTTTATATAAATTAGGAGTAGACGTTATTAAAGTTGGGATAGGACCCGGATCAATTTGTACAACTAGATTAGTAGCTGGAATTGGTGTTCCTCAGTTAAGTGCAATCTTAAATGTTAAAAATGCAGTAAAAAATAAGAATGTTAAGATAATTTCTGATGGGGGCATTAAATATTCGGGAGATTTAGCTAAAGCTTTTGCAGCAGGTGCAGATGCGGTAATGATAGGTTCATTATTTGCAGGAACTGAAGAAACACCTGGTAAATTGATTAAAAAAAATGGAAAATTATTCAAAAGTTTTAGAGGAATGGGCTCTGTTGGAGCAATGAATAAAGGATCTGCTGATAGATATTTCCAATCTAAACAAAAAGATCTATCTAAATACGTGCCTGAAGGAGTTGAAGGTCTTGCCAAGTACAAAGGGAGAGTTGGTGATATAGTATATAAATTAATTGGTGGTTTAAAATCTTCAATGGGCTATCTTGGCTCAAAACAAATAAAACACTTAAGAAAAAAACCACAGTTTGTTAAAATTACTAAAGCTGGATTTTATGAAAGTATGGTTCATAATGTCGATATAGTAAAAGAAGATAATTAAAATAAATGAGCAAATTATTAAAACTAACATTTTTTTTCTATTTTATAGGAAATGTTTTTACAAGCGCAATTGGTAATGAAGATTTCTTTGAAAA
>CACFZB010000029.1 GCA_902570715.1 uncultured Pelagibacteraceae bacterium | reverse complement strand
ATTTCTTTAGCTAAAAAATATGGCTGGAAATCAAAAATAGACTTAGAAAGATCCATAAGAGAAACGTATAAAATTTTTTTAAGATCAAAGATTTAATAATATGCGAAATTTATTAGTTGTTACTGGCGGAGCAGGTTTTGTGGGAACAAATTTGATTAGCCATTTATTAAAAAAAACGAAACATAAAATAATTAGTTTAGATAACTATTCATCTGGTAGCAAAACAAATCATATAAATAATAAAAGAGTTAAATATTATAAAGGGAACACAAAAGACTCTTCAAAAATATTAAATAAGTTTAAAAACAACATACATACAATATTTCATTTTGGGGAATTCTCTAGAATATATCAAAGCTTTTTAAAAATGGATGAATGTTTGGAGTCTAACTCAATTGGTTCTAACGAGATTTTTAATTTTTGTCTAAGAAATAAAATTAAATTAGTGTATTCAGCAACTTCTGCTAGCCTTGGAAATCAAGGAAGAGATAAGAATTTATCTCCATATGCTTTCAGTAAAGCAAAAAATTTAGAGCTTTTAGAAAATTTAAAGAAATGGTTTCAATTTAAGTATGAAGTTATTTTTTTTTACAATGTTTATGGACCAAAACAAATTTGCAAAGGAGACATGGCAACTGTAATTGGAATTTTTGAAGATCATTATAAGAGAAAAAAACCTTTGCCAGTTGTAAGACCTGGGAGTCAATCCAGAAGGTTTACACATATAGAGGATACAATTAAGGTTTGTTATAAAGCGTGGAAAAATAATAAGAATATTTTTTATAGCATTACAAACAAAAAAAGTTACTCAATTTTAGAAGTTGCAAAAATGTTCAAATCTAAAATAAAATTTCTTCCACCCAGAAAAGGAGAGAGATACGCATCTGCTTTAACGAAAATCACTTTATCTAATAAAGTACATAAAAACTATGGAAAAATAAGTCTAATAAATTACATAGAAAATTTTATTAGATCACAAAAAAACCTCTAACTTTTTAGACAAAAGTTTGTTTACAATCATCTTTATTAGTGTATAAAACTTTCGCCGGTAATTATTGCAGAGGTGTTATACCCGATCCCATTCCGAACTCGGAAGTCAAGCCCTCTAGCGCCAATGGTACTTTGTCTTAAGACATGGAAGAGTAGGTCGTTGCCGGCATTAAAAATTTATGAAAATCAAAAGTTCTTTAAAATCTATAAAAAAAAGAGACCTAAACTCTAAGCTTGTAAGAAGAAGAGGTAGAGTTTACATAATTAATAAAACTAATCCAAAGTTTAAAGCTAGACAAAAATAAACTTTATGGACAACGAAAATCATAAAAATACTTGGAATAATTTTACAAAATTTGTTCTGTGGGGAACTGTCGCTGTTATATCTGTATTAGTATTAATGGCAATTTTCTTATTGTAATGTTCTTTTATGAGAATCGGTTCTATTTTAGAAAATCAAAATATTGAAAAAAGAGTAGCTATAACTCCAGAGATAGTAAAAAAATATAAGTCTTTAGGATTTGAAATATGTTTAAGTGAAAATTATGGTCTTCATCTTGGAATAAAAGATAGCGAATATTCAAGTTTAGGAGCGGAAATTTTTAAAGAGGAAAAGGAAGTTATTGAAAAAGCAGATGTAATTGTGCAACTTGGAATGTTAACTGATGACAAAATTTCATTAGTAAGAGAAAATCAAATATTAATTGGTGTATTAAATCCATATGAGAATAAAGAAAAATTACAAAATTTAGCAAAAAAAAAAATTAATCTTTTTTCTTTAGAGTTACTTCCTAGAATAACTAGAGCTCAATCTATGGATATATTATCCTCTCAAGCAAATTTAGCTGGATACAAAGCAGTAATAGAGGCATTTGCAAATTTTGAAAAGGCAATACCAATGATGATGACAGCAGCAGGTACGGTACCAGCTGCAAAAGTTTTAGTTGTAGGTGCTGGTGTTGCAGGACTTCAGGCGATTGCAACTGCAAAAAGAATGGGAGCAATAGTTTTTGCAACTGATGTAAGAATGGCATCTAAAGAACAAGTTGAAAGTTTGGGTGGTAAATTCCTAACAGTTGAGGGTTCAGAAAATTTAGAAACCGAGGGTGGCTATGCTAAAGAGGCATCAGAGGAATTTAAAAAAAAACAGGAAGATTTATTGTCTGAAACTTTAAAAAAAATTGATATCGTAATTTGTACTGCATTAATTCCTGGAAAAAAAGCTCCGTTAATTATTAAAGAAGGTATGATTAAAAATATGCAACCAGGATCAGTGATTTATGATTTGGCAGCGATACAAGGCGGAAATACTGCTTTTACAGAAGTTGATAAGATTATAAAAAAAAATGGTGTAAAAATAATGGGAGAAAATAATATTTTAAATAAACTTCCAGTTTCTGCCTCTAGTTTATATGCGAAAAATATGTTTAATTTTGTCGATAATTTATTTGATAAAGAAAATAAAAAAATAAATATTAAATTAGAAGATGAAATAATAGAAAAAACCCTTATTAAATAACTTATGGAAATAGATCCTTTAATTTTTAGATTAAGTATTTTTATCCTTTCAATATTTGTTGGATATTATGTTGTTTGGAGTGTTACTCCATCTTTACACACTCCTTTAATGTCTGTTACTAATGCAATTTCTTCAGTTATAATTGTTGGAGCTATAATTGCAGGTCTTTCAGGAAACTCTGAAAATATTTTTAATGACTCAAGTATATTTGGTTTTTTAGCTATTGCTTTAGCTGCAATTAATATCTTTGGTGGATTTTTAGTAACTCAAAGGATGTTAGCTATGTATAAAAAAAAGAAAAAGGATAAATAATGATATCTGCAAATTTATCAGCAATTTTTTATTTAGTTTCAGGTGTTTTATTTATTCTTGCTTTAAGAGGGCTATCCTCACCAGAAACCTCAAGACAAGGTAATTTGTTTGGAATTTTGGGAATGATTATTGCAATTACAGTTACTTTTTTATCTATAGGTAATTTCTCTACAGGTTTTATATATGTTTTGATTTTTATTTTGATAGGAGGTTCGATTGGAGCGTTTATTGCATACAAGATACCAATGACAGCTATGCCGGAATTGGTTGCCGGTTTTCATAGTTTAGTTGGACTTGCAGCAGTCTTTGTCGCAATTTCAGCTTTTTTAAACCCAGAAGCTTTTAATCTTGGAACAAGTGGTAATATCAAACTTGGCAGTTTAATTGAAATGTCTATAGGAGCTGCGGTTGGAGCAATAACATTTTCAGGTTCTGTGATCGCTTTTTTAAAACTTCAAGGGATAATGTCTGGATCACCAATTACATTTAAAGGACAACATCCCCTCAACGCAATTATTTTAATATCTATAGTAGTTTTAATTTACTTATTATGCTCAACACAATCATCCAATCTTTTTTGGATCTTAATAGCAGTTTCATTTTTAATTGGATTTCTTTTAATTATTCCAATTGGTGGAGCAGATATGCCTGTAGTAATTTCTATGTTAAATTCATATTCTGGATGGGCAGCAGCGGGAATAGGTTTTACACTGGAAAATACAGCATTAATAATAACTGGCGCTTTAGTAGGTTCTTCAGGTGCAATTTTATCCTACATTATGTGTAAAGGAATGAATCGTTCATTCTTTAATGTGATTCTTGGAGGATTTGGTGCCACTGATCAAACTTCTAGTTCTAAAAACAAAGATCAAAGACCAGTTAAGAGTGGAAATGCTGATGATGCAGCTTTTTTAATGAAGAATGCTTCATCTGTAATTATAGTTCCAGGCTATGGTATGGCAGTTGCTCAAGCTCAACATGCCTTAAGAGAAATGGTAGATACTTTAAAAAAAAATGGAATAAAAGTTTCATACGCTATACACCCTGTGGCAGGACGTATGCCAGGCCACATGAATGTGTTATTAGCAGAAGCCAATGTTCCATATGATGAAGTATTTGAATTAGAGGAAATTAATAATGATTTTGCAAATGCAGATGTTGCATTTGTAATAGGGGCTAATGACGTTACAAATCCTGTGGCAAAGACTGATCCACAAAGCCCAATTTACGGAATGCCGGTACTAGATGTTGAGAAATGTAAATCAGTTTTATTTGTTAAAAGAAGTTTGTCACCAGGATATGCGGGAATAGATAATGATTTATTTTATAAAGAAAACACATTAATGCTTTTTGCAGATGCAAAAAAAATGACTGAAGATATAACAAAAAATTTATAGGTTTGTTTTTGAATACAAAAATTTATTGTGATATTGCAGATTTAGAAACAATCAAAAAATTTGAAAAAAAAAAAATTGTAAAAGGATTTACTACAAATCCAAGCTTAATGAGAAAAGCTGGTGCGAAAAGTTATAAAGATTACTCTAAAAAAATACTTAAAATATGTAAAATAAAACCGATTTCTTTAGAGGTTTTTGGAGATGAATATGGCGAAATGAGACGTCAAGCTTTAAACATTAACTCATGGGGTAAAAATGTTTTTGTGAAAATTCCAGTTGTAAATTCCAAGGGTAAATTTATGGGAAAAATAATTAAAGATTTAAATAAAGATAATATTAAATTGAACATAACCGCAGTTTATACTTCTCAACAAACAAAAAAAATTTTAAAATTGATAAATAAAAAAACAAAAGTAATAATTTCAATTTTTGCTGGGAGAGCAGCAGATACTGGAAAGGATCCGGTACCTGAATTTAAAAAAAGCATTTACTTAGCAAGGAAATTTAAAAATGTTGAAATATTGTGGGCAAGTGTTAGAGAGCCATATAATTATCTTCAAGCAAAGCAACTAGGTTGTCATATAATTACAATTCCACCTTCTATAATTGAAAAAATAGAAAATTTTGGAAAATCCTTTCAAGAACTTACAATTTCAACAGTAAAAGCTTTTCTTGAGGATAGTAAAAAATCAAAATTTAAGATTTAATTTTTTTTGGTTGCGGGGGACGGATTTGAACCGTCGACCTTCAGGTTATGAGCCTGACGAGCTACCAGACTGCTCCACCCCGCGGTATAATTAAATTCTATTTTTAAGTTTGTTTAGTTTCTTAACTCTTTTAATATTTTCTTGTAAAATTCTCTTTTTTTTTTCAGATGGCTTTTCATAGGTATTTTTTAGTTTTATAATTTTGAAAAAACCATCACGCTGTAACTTTCTCTTCAAGACCCTAAGAGCTTGCTCAACATTATTATCTTTAACTTCTATTTTAATAACTACCTCCAAAAAAGTGAGTAATTAACACTTTTATAATTTTATGTCTATTTAAATTATTCATATTTATGATGATTGTTTTAATTTTTCTTTTTCTTTTTTTTCTCTTTTTATTCTTCTTTGAGCTTTTTCAATAGCTTCAATTAACTCTTTTTGAGTAAATAAATTAAGTGCAACTGGGTCTTTAGGATTAAGATTATTATAATTCCAATAACTTTTATTTCTTATAGATGTTACAGAGTTTTTTGTGATTCCTATCAACCTAGCAATTTGAGAGTCTTTAAGAATGTTATGTTGCTTGATTAACCATAACGCAGAGTCTGGTTTGTCTTGTCTTTTTGATAGCGGAACATATTTTTTAATTTTTTTTTCCGAATTAGATATTTCAATATCTGTACTTTTTATCTCTAGAGGTCTATTTTCATCTTTAGAAGACAATTCTATCTCCTCTCTAGAAAGCTGACCTGAAATAATTGGATTGTAAGCTTTGATTCCTTTTGCCACTTCTCCATCTGCTATTCCTTGAACTTCCACTTCATGTAACTTACAAAAATCTGCAATCTGCTTGAAAGTTAAAGTTGTATTTTCTACAAGCCAAACAGCTGTAGCCATTGGCATTAAAGGTGCGTTAGACATCTAATTTTTTTTTTCTGATTTAAAATTTTGGAATTTTTTATTAAATTTGCTTATTCTACCTTTATCCATTAATTTTTGCTTACCACCAGTCCAAGCAGAGTGAGATTTTGGATCAATTTCTAACTTTAACAAATCACCCTCAGATCCCCAAGTTGATTTTGTCTCAAATTGTGTTCCATCAGTCATTTCCACTTTTA
>CACFZB010000028.1 GCA_902570715.1 uncultured Pelagibacteraceae bacterium | reverse complement strand
CATCATCAATATTCTTCATATTAAATTTTTCATTTATTGTGAGAGTTTGATTTAATGTGTTTTTATTAATTATGATAACTATTACTTTAGTTGTTAATAAAAAGTCAGAAACACTACCAGTTGAGTCTTTAGCAACAACTTCTTTTGCAAAAGTTGAATTAATTTCAATATCAAAACTCTTTGAAGTTTTTAGGTTATCATATTTTTTAAGTTTCGAATTTATCAAATCATTTATTTCATCATCACCAGTCATTGTGATTATATTAATTTGTATGTTCTGAAGGTTTTTATCAGTGTAAATTGGTGTATAACCGCAGCTTACCGTAAAGAGAAGTATAAAAAAAATCGTTAAAAAGTTTTTTTTATTCATTGCTTGATTATAAGGTTTATGAGTTTATTCGGTACAAATATTTGTTTTATTATTTTACCTTCTAAATATTTTTTTAAATTATCCTCTTTTTTTACTAATTCTAACAATTTTCTCTCGTCTATATCTCTCTCAACTTTTATCAATCCTCTTTTTTTACCATTAATTTGAATCACAAAATTAATTATATTTTCCGATATATTTTCTTCATTGTAACTTGGCCATTTTCTACTATTTGATATTTTTAAACTGTACAAGCATTCACTCGCATAATGAGGGATTACAGGAAGCATGGTTGTTAAGATTTTAGAATATGTATTGATAATTGTTTCTTTTTTAAAGCTGTTATTAAATTCTTTTGTTAAAAAAGTATAAACTTCATGTAAATTTGCAATAACTTTATTGTAATGAAATCTATCTAAGTTATCAGTCATTTTTTTGATAAATTTATCACAATAAATTAAAAGATTATTATTAGTATCTTTACTATGGTCTTTATTAATTTCGACTAAAATTTTATTATGTAATGACCATAGTTTTTGTATGAACTTATAAGATGAAATAATTCCTTCGTCGGACCATTGAACATCTTTTTCTGGAGGGCTATCAGATAAAATAAACAGTCTAACAGAGTCTGCCCCATAATTTTCTATTATTTTTTGTGGGTCTATTGTATTTTTTTTTGACTTTGACATTGACTCCGAATTTCCAATTATTATTTTTTTTGATTGATTACTTTTAAGGAATTTCTCACCATCTTTTGTTATGACATCATCGGGACTAACCCAGTTATTTTCTGGATCCTTATATGTTTCATGGCACACCATACCTTGAGTAAACAAACCTTCAAATGGCTCATCAAAATTAAATTTTTCATTTTTATATCCTAGAGCTTGCATAAAAAATCTTGAATAAAGAAGATGTAATATTGCATGCTCGACACCCCCTATATATTGATCTACAGGCATCCAATATTTTATTTCATCTAGGTTATAACCGTATTCTTTATTATTTGACGAACAGAATCTTAAAAAATACCAAGAAGAGTCAACAAAAGTATCGAGAGTATCAGTTTCTCTTCTAAATTTTTTTTTATCAATAGTTAAGTATTTCCACTCGTTCAATTTATCTAAAGAATTACCGGTTGATTCTAATTGATTAATTTTTGGAAGCTCAACTGGCAGCTGATTTTTTGGAACTTTATGAGGATTATCATTTTCATCATACACTATTGGTATTGGACAACCCCAATATCTTTGACGTGAAATACCCCAATCTTTAAGTCTAAAATTTATTTTTTTTGTTCCTAATTTTTTATTTTCTAAATATTCAATAGTTTTTGGAATTGATTCATCTGGAACTTTTAAACCATCTAGAAAAGAAGAATTAAAAATGAAACCAGGACCTGTATATGCTTTATCTTTTATCTTAAAATTTTTATCATTTTTATCTGGTGTAACTACTGGGGCAATACCTAAATTATATTTTAAAGCAAAATCCAAATCTCTTTGATCATGAGCTGGACAACCAAATACAGCTCCATGTCCGTAATCCATTAAAACAAAATTTGCAAAATAAACAGGGACTTTATTTTCTAGATTTAAAGGATTTAAGGCTACAAGATCTGTTTTAAAACCGATCTTTTCAGCGTTTGCTATTGCTTCTTCGGTAGTACCTGTCGTTGAACATAATTTTTTAAATTCTATAAAATCTTTATTATCCTTATAATATTCAGAAATTGGATGGTCGATTGAAAGGGCCAAGAAAGACATTCCAAATAAAGTATCTGGTCGAGTTGTAAAACATCTTATTTTTTTTATATTTTTAGAAGACTCAACTTTAAAATCAATTTCACAACCTAATGATTTTCCAATCCAGTTTTTTTGCATTATCTTAACTTTATTTGGCCAGCTTTTAAGCTTATCTAAATTATTTAGTAAAATTTCTGAAAACTGGGTAATTTTAAAAAACCATTGATTTAATTTTTTTCTTTCCACAATAGCGCCAGACCGCCAACCTTTTCCATTAATTACTTGTTCATTCGCAAGTACTGTTTGATCAATTGGATCCCAATTTACATATTGTTCTTTTCTATAAACTAATCCTTTATCGTAAAGTTCTAAAAAAAATTCTTGTTGATGTTTATAGTATTCTGGGGTGCAAGTTGAAATTTCACGGTCCCAGTCAATAGATAGACCTAGTATTTTTAATTGAGATTTCATCGTTGAAATATTTTTTTCTGTCCAGGTTTTAGGATCTAAATTATTCTGACGTGCAGCATTTTCAGCTGGCATACCGAAAGAGTCCCATCCCATAGGATGTAAAACATTAAAACCGTTTAAACTTTTATATCTTGCTAAAACATCACCTATTGTGTAATTTCTTACATGACCCATATGAATCTTACCAGATGGATATGGAAACATTTCAAGACAATAAAATTTTTTTTTATTTTTATCAATTTTAGTTGAATAAACTTTTTTTGAGTCCCAATAAGACTGCCATTTTTTTTCTATAATTTTGAAGTTATATCTTTCTGAATTCACAACAGGTTTAATTTTTTCCTATTTTTCCTATGTAGGGCTGAAAATTTTTATCTTTGTTTTGTTTTTTGTAGATAGTTGCTTGTTTTAATATAGATTTTGTTAACTCTGATCTTAATTTTCCATCTTGTTTCTGAATTTGACAATCTAATGAAGTTTTACATTTTTTATAGAAAACATTTATATCTAATGCGTCTGCACGAATTTCATTAGATAAAAATCTAATTGATATTTTAATAGACTCACCTACGCCTTGATTTTCTGAATACCAGTCGGTAACGATTATACCTCCACTATAATTTACCGAAGCTAAAGGCATAAAATCTATAATATCTAAAGATGCTCTCCAAAGTTCATT
The DNA here is from genome assembly GCA_902570715.1 of uncultured Pelagibacteraceae bacterium. Taxonomy (GTDB): domain Bacteria; phylum Pseudomonadota; class Alphaproteobacteria; order Pelagibacterales; family Pelagibacteraceae; genus Pelagibacter. The sequence continues at coordinate 2,842 of CACFZB010000028.1, read as the reverse complement.
TGAACTTGCAAATTCAAAATTCCCTCCACCTTTTCTTTTTTCTATTGCACCCATTAATCTAAAACCTTTGCCTTCTTCTAAGTTTTTTTTAACTCTATCAGCAGGATTAGGAGAAATTTTTCTTGCATCTGCACCTGGTAATTTGCCACCACAGGAATTAAGTAGGAGAAATGACGATATTAAAACTACAAGATTAATGTTAAAAATTTTTGATTTCATTTATTTTGATTTAAAATAAATTTTATACTAAATCCAGAGCAATTAATTTAAAAGTTAAGAAAATAGGGGTATTTTGTGTTGCAAATTTGCAACATTTTCATTTTTTTATCGCTATAAATCACTGATTTCGCTTAAAAAAGCTGAAAAATGATAAAAAGACTTCGTTTATTATTAATAATAAAAATAAAGGAGTAATTAATATGAACATTAAAAAACTTGGTTTCTCTGCATTAGCAGGATCTCTAGTTGCTGCTTCAGCAACTGCAGGTGAGATGTCTGTTTCAGGTGGTGCAAACCTATATATGACGGCTACAGACGAGAACGCAAAAACTACTTGGTCAAACGATGACCACGTAACTTTTTCTGGTTCTGGTGACTTAGACAACGGTATGACAGTAACGTTCAGCCTACAATTAGATGGTGATGAATCAGACGATGGTGCAATTGATAACCACTCTGTAACAATCAACACTAATGGTATGGGTACTATTACTTACGGTGGTCACGGTGGTGATACTGTAATGAGTGGTATGGACGATATGATGCCAACTGCTTACGAAGAAGCTTTTGATTCACTAGGTGGAACAACTGCAATCGTAATCAATGGTGAGTCTGGTAACGATATTATTCGTTATGACTCTGAATCATTCGGTGGAGCACAGTTCCATTTTGCGATCATGCCTTCAACAGCTGACTCAGCTACAACACATTCAGGTGGTGTATATAATGACTTTGGTGTAACTATCTCTCCAGAAATGGTTGATGGTTTAACTATTGGTTATGCATCAGGTGAATCTGAAGTAACAGCAGCCTCTGCAGTGGACGAAAGCACATTTTACATTAAGTATGCTTATGGTCCGATTACAGTAGGTTACCAAGAGTCAGAATATGATGCTGCATCTGCAACTGACACTGATGAGTCAGAAGCATTTGGTATTTCATACCAAGTAAGTGATGAGCTATCAATTTCTTACAACGAACATACTGTTGATGTAGGAAGCACAACTGGTGATCAAGAGTCAGAAGGTGTTTCTATATCTTACACTATGGGTGGTGTAACTATTGCTGGTCATGCTAATGATATGCAAAACGTTGGTGGTACAACTACTAATGATAAAGAAGGTTATGAAATTAACCTAGGATTTGCATTCTAATTTGACGCAAATTTAAATTTTAGAAGGGCCCCTTTTTAGGGGCCTTTTTTTTTGAAAAATAATTAATACCCGCAATTCCATAAACATTTAAAAGATTTAATTTTTTTATATTTTTGGTATTTATACCGCCAAGAGCCACTATTTTTATTTTTGAGAAGTTACTAATCAACTTAAACCTATTTATTCCTAAGTAATTTTTATTTTTTTTAAAAATAGATGATAAAAAAATCAAGTTTACTTTTTGTAATTCTTTATTTCTAATTTCTTTCAAATTATGAGCAGAACCTAGCAAAATAAAATCTTTTTTAAGTGAAAAAGAGAGATGTTTCATAGTATTGTTAAAAGATGGAATATAAGCTCCATCTAAACCTAATTTGATAGAGAGTTTAACATTGTTTGATAAGCATAGTTTATTACCAGTTTGTTTGCATAGCTTCTTAATGTCTAATATTTCACCAATATCAATTTTTCTTAGATAATTTCTATAAATAAAAACTGTATTTTTTTTTTGGTATAAAATATGCTTTGTATCAAGCTCTTTTATAAAACAAAAATTTTGGTAATATTTTTTATGCATAAAACAATTTTAAACTTAAAAACTATAGAAGATCAAATTAGCTCTAAAGTGCAAAATTTGAAACTAAATTATACACCCAAGATTATTGCTGTCTCAAAAACATTTTCAATTGAAAAAATTATGCCACTGATAGAGCATGGACATTTTGATTTTGGTGAAAACAAAGTGCAAGAAGCCGTAGAAAAATGGACTGACATTAAAGAAAAAAATCAAAATTTAAAATTACACTTAATAGGTAAACTACAAACAAATAAAGTAAAATATGCGGTAAAATTATTCGATTTTATTCATTCTGTTGATAATGAAAAGTTAGCAAAAAAAATTGTCGACGAATCTTTAAAGCAAAATCGAAAGATAAAAAATTTTATTCAAGTAAATATTGGAGATGAAGATCAAAAATCAGGTGTTGAAATTAATGATTTAGACTCTTTTTATAAATATTGCGTTAAGATAAATCTAGATATAGTGGGTATCATGTGTATTCCTCCGATAAATCATGACTCAAAAATTTTTTTCGAAAAAATGAAAAATTTAAGGCAAAATCTTAAATTAAAAGAATTAAGCATGGGAATGTCCTCTGATTACATAGATGCTGTTGACTTTTCTGCTACATATTTACGAATAGGATCTAAAATATTTGGTAACAGAAGTTAAATATGGCTATTAAATTTATATGAATGAAAAATTTTTTGATATATCAGAATCGTTTAAACAAAAAAAATACAGAGAAATTATTGAATTTTTAGAAAAAAATACTGAAGAATCCAAAAGATCATCTCAGATATTAAATGTTTTAGCAACTTGTAAAATTTTAGATGGTCCAGTAACAAAAGATATTTTGATTTCAGCAATTAATATTTTTAAACAATCATATTTACAAGATAAAAAAACT
>CACFZB010000027.1 GCA_902570715.1 uncultured Pelagibacteraceae bacterium | reverse complement strand
AGTTGGATATGTAGGCAGAGATGTTGAGCAAATAATTAGAGATTTAATTGAAATAGCTATTTCAATGGAAAAAATAAAAAAAAAGAAAAGAAGTTTTTGCAAAAGCACAAAAACTAGCAGAAGAAAAAGTTTTAGATGCACTTGTTGGAAAAAAAGCTAGCTTAGCAACGAGAGAGAGTTTTCGAAAAAGATTAAGAAATGGAGATCTTGATGAGAATGAGATCGAAATAGCTGTAAGTGATACAGGAAATAATAATACCTCTTTTGAAATTCCTGGAATGCCTGGGGCAAATGTTGGAATGATAAACATTGGTGAGATGTTAGGAAAATCTATGGGTGCTAAAGAAAAAAAGAAAAAAATGACAGTGAAAGAGTCTCATGAAATTTTGATAAATGATGAGTCTGATAAATTAATTGAACAAGATAAGATAATTAAAGCTGCTAAAACATCTACTGAAAACAATGGAATAGTTTTTTTAGACGAAATAGATAAAATTTCAGGAAGAACAGACAGAGTTGGCGGCGATGTATCTAGAGAGGGTGTTCAAAGAGATTTATTACCTTTAATTGAAGGAACAACAGTTAATACTAAGTATGGTCCTATCAAAACAGACCACATTTTATTTATAGCTTCTGGAGCTTTTCAACTTGCCAAACCTTCTGACTTGCTGCCTGAGCTACAAGGAAGGTTACCAATTAGAGTAGAGTTAGAAGCATTAACCAGCGAAGATTTTAAGAGAATATTAAAAGAACCCGATTATAGTTTGATTAAACAATACGTAGCTTTATTAAAAACTGAAAATGTTGATTTAGAATTTTCAGAGGATGGAATAAATGCAATAGCTAATATTGCCTCTGAAGTCAATTCTACTGTAGAAAACATTGGTGCTAGACGATTACATACAATTATTGAAAAAATACTTGATGAAATAAGTTTTACAGCAACTGACAGATCAGGAGAAAAAATTATAATTGATAAAAATTATATAAATCAAAATTTAGATAATTTAGTTAAGGATACAGATTTATCTAAATTTATTTTATAATCACTTTTTTAGACCAAAATAAAAAAATTTATTTTCTTTTCTTCAAATAAATATAAAAAGCTCCATCACCTCCATCCTCAATTGATGCACTTTCAAAAGAAGAAATGATGTTCATTAAATTATTATTACCCTTAATAAATTCTGGGATTGAATATTTCAAAATACCTAAATTTTTCGACACATATGGATCTTTGTAGTTTTGTGAATGTATGCCCTTACCTGTAACAACTCTTAACTTACTAAAACCTTTATGATAACAATCAAAAATAAATCTTTCAGTTTCATTATTTGCATCATCTAAGCTGAAACCATGTAAGTCAATTACTTGTATTTTATTATTTTTTTTATTGGAAGAAAAAATATCCTTATCAGGTAACTTATCATTGTTAGATAAAAAATTTTCCCAATCTTTTTTATCTTTGTCTGTGATTTTTTTATTCAATTAAGTTAAAATATCAACTAGTTGCCAATTCGGATTATTTGATCTGATGTCTCTTGAAAAGACCCAAGTGTCATAAATTTTTTTTATCTTTTCAGGATCACCTGATATAATTTTTTTATTTTTATCTCTTACACAAGTGATTACTTCAGCTACAAAATCAACTGTAACTTTTAAAATACTTTCGCTTTTCTTATGATCCTTTATATTTGCTGCATTTATACCTATAAATGTAATTTCCGCAGAATGACCTCTGCTACTTCTTTCTTTTAGAGCTTGATTAAATTGGTTATAGATCTTTTCACTTAATAATGTTTTACATTTCGTAAGTTTGTTATCATCGTCACTAAAATCTGTTATTATTGTTTCATAAGCAATTTTTGCACCAGTTAAAAATTCTTTTTTTGCATTTTCATCGAAATTTTCATTTTTTTTTGCTTTTACCTCTGGATTAATATTTTTAATTATTTCCTCGAATTGAGGAGCTGATTTTCCTTCAAAGCCAGTTCTTTTACCTAAAATTCCTCTTAATCTTAAAAAAATGAAACCAGCTATCATTGCTAGCAAAATTATATCGATATATTCAAAACTATAATTCATAATTATAATCTAATTACTATGTTGATTAATTTCAACTAGCAATTACATTAAAGACAAATGAACACAGTTATTTTATCAATTATTTTAATCCCTGTGATTGAAATTTACATTTTTATTAAAATTGGATCCCAAATTGGTGCATTTAATACAATTTTATTAATTTTTTTAACAGCTGCTGTTGGAGTGTTTTATGCACGATTTGAGGGATTAAATACTGTGAAATCAGCAATGTCACAATTAATAAAAAACGAACTCCCAGCTTATGAAATTATTTCAGGTGCTACTATTGCATTTGCTGCTTTACTTTTAATTTTGCCTGGATTTGCGACTGATGTACTAGGTTTTTTACTTATATTTCCAATAACCAGAAAGTTAATTTTTGGTAGATACATAAAAAAATTCAAAGATAAATCAAATATCAAAAAACCTTATATAGAAGGTGAATTTGAGGATATTAAGGATGATGATGAGCAAAAATTATAAAATTTTAGGTAAGTACATTAAGGACATGTCTAGTGAAACCCCAGATATAGAAACTTATCTATTTGTTAGAGAATATATTTCTAAATATCAATTGAACATTGAAATTATTTCTAAAGCATTAAAAGATAAAATTGTTGAAATAAATACGACACTAAAGTTCGAGGATAAAAAAGATAATAAAAAAAAGTCATACTTTGAAATTATTTATGCAACAGTAATAAAAGTTGATGATGAAATTAATGATAAAAAAAGTTTAGAAAAAATAATACTTTGTGATGTACAAAAAGAAATTTATCCTGAATTAGAAAAATCATTTTTAAATCTTTTACACAGTTCAGGTTATCCAGGCATAAAATTAGAAAAAAAAATTGATTTTGAAGAACTTTATAGACAAAAATATAATTAGAAAAAATTCTTTTTTAATTCTGTCTTAAGATAAATATTATGCTTTTTTTTTTCTTCGTTTTTTATTTCAACAATTTTTTTATAATATAAAATTTTTTTTAAAAGATTCTTTTTGGCTTTGAATTCTTTGTTTTGAAAATTTAACGTAGGTTCTTTTTGATCTGTTAAATTAACATATACTTTTGATAAAAGCTCACAATCAATTAATGCTGTGTGTTGTTTTCTTTTAGAATTATCAATTCTATATTTTTTACAAAGAGCATCTAAACTAATTGACGATCCGGGAAATTTGTTTCTTGCTAGAACTAATGTGTCAATTATCTCATTTTTTATCATATCTTTTCCTATAATTTTCAATTCGTTATTTAAATGAGATAAATCAAATTCTGCATTATGTATTATTAATCTTTTGCCCTCTATAAAATCTAAAAACTCTTGTGCAATTTCAGAAAATTTTTTTTTATCTGCAAGAAAACCATCACTGTAGCCGTGAACCTCAAAGGCCTTTTCTGAAACTTTTCTCTCAGGATTCAAATAACAATGAAATCTTTTTTTTGTTGGTATTAAATTTTCTAATTCTATGCAGCCTATTTCAACAATTCTATGTCCATCTTTTATTGAAAGGCCTGTTGTCTCCGTATCTAATATAATTTCTTTCATTTTAAAACTTGATCTAAAATATAGTTTACTGATTTTTTTTCTAATTTGTTAGAAAAATTATTTTTAATAACAAAATCTGCTCTTTTTTTTTTTATATATAATGGTAGTTGAATTTTCTTGAATAAATTAAATAATTTTTTATTAAATCCTTTTCTTTTAAAAAGTCTTTTTCTAATTTCATTTTTATTAGCTTGAATGAATATAATAATATCTGTGCTGCTATTAAGCTTATTCTCTAAAAATAAAGGAATGTCTAAAATTACTACTTTTTTACTTTTATTTTTTTTTAAAAAAATATTTAATCTTTTTCGTATAATAGGATGAATTATTTTTGATAACTTATTTAAATTTTTATTATTGCTTAATATACAATTAATTAGTTCTTTCTTTTTTATTGGAAATGAAAAATTGGATTTTGAAAAAGCTTTTTTTATTTTTCTATAACATTTTCTATCTTTTGAATAAATGTTTGATACCTCAAAATCAGCATTAAAAATGGGATACCTAAAAAATTTTGAAATATAACTTTTTCCTGAACCTATATCCCCTACGAGCGCTAACTTAATCATTTTGGAATAAATTTAAAAATTTCTCATCAACTTCTGGTAAAAACCCATTCCAAAATTCGAAAGACTTTTGAGCTTGATAGATTAGCATGAGTTTACCGTTCATAGATAAATGACCATTAATTTTGGCCTTATTTAGAAAATCTGTTGTTGGTGGATTATAAATTGTGTCATAAAAAAATTTTTTTCCATCTAATTTTTTTAAGTTTAAATCTATTTTATCCTCAACTTTTAATCCAACACTTGTAGCATTAATTATAATATCAAAATCAACTAATTCATCCCATTTAACTATTTCTAATTTCGGATATTTTTCTTTTAATTGTTCGGCTTTTTTAAATGTTCTGTTGGTTAAATAAATTTTTTTTAACAATAATTCCTGAAGTGCACATATTATAGATGGAACAACGCCTCCAGCCCCCACAATTAAAGCCACCTTGTCTTTAAGCTCTATGCCAGTATCTTTAATTGACTTAACAAAACCATAAACATCTGTGTTATCTCCTATGACCTCATTATCCCTTAAATAGATAGTATTAACTGATTGTGTTTTTTTGGATAATTTTGAGAGTTTATCTAAAAAAGGAATTATTTTTTGTTTAAAAGGAACAGTCACATTTATTCCAGAAATTTCACCATCTCTAATGTTCTTGACTATATCTGGTAGTTCCTTTTCATTTAATTCTTTTTTCTCATAAACCGAGTCTATTTTATTTTGTTTAAACCAATAATTATGTATTTGAGGTGACATTGAATGGCTTACTGGATTACCAATTATTAAGTATTTCTTAGTCATTATGTTTTGTTAAATATTGTTTTATTTTTTCTACTGGTATGCCCATTATTGTGTTTTCATTTCCTTCAATTTTAGAAAATAAAGTTCTACCGAGACCTTCTATCTGATAGACATTATATGCATACAAATCATTGTCACTTATTTTAGACAAATATATTTTTAATTCATCTTCTGTCATTTTTTTCATTGTTAAAGAGGCTTTATCTGTATAATTCCAAATCATATTTCCATTTTTAGAAATACATACCGAACTTATCAAATAATGTGTTTCACCATTTAATCTTTTTAAAATTTTTAAGGCCTCTTCCCTATTTTCAGGTTTTGAAATTACTTCCCCTTTAAGGTCTATTACACTATCAGCACCAATTACAAAACTTTCAAGAAATTTTTGACTTATCTTATTAGATTTAACTTCTGCAAGATTCTTAGAAACAATTTCGGGTGTAGCATTTTGTTTTTCTAAGCTCTTTTTTATCGTATCTTCATCAATATTAGACGGTTTGACTTCACAGATTATATTGTGTTTTTCTAATATATCTTTTCTAACTTTGCTCTTTGAAGCTAATATAATTTTTTTAACCATTTTTTTTATTTAAAAATATTTCGTGAATTTTAATTACTGATGCAGCGGTTTCTTCGACAGATTTTCTTGTTACGTCTATTACTGGCCATTTATATTTTTTAAAAGTATTTTTAGCTTCTTCAACTTCTTCTTTTATCTTTTCTATATTTGTATAATCTTGATTTTTTGTATCTTTCAAAGAATTAATTCTATTTTTTCTTATATCTGCCAATCTTTCTGCTTCTGTTGATAGCCCTATTACGCAGATATCTTCTGGTTTATTTTTTAAAACTTCTGGTAAAGAATTTTTATTAACGAGAGGTATGTTTGCGGTTTTATACCCTTTGTTGGCCAAATAGATTGAAGTTGGTGTTTTGCTTGTTCTGCTCACGCCCAATAAAACTATGTCAGATTTAGTAACATCTGATAGTAAATTTCCATCATCATGATTCATTGTAAATTGTATTGCTTCTATTCTATTATAATACTCTTCGTTTAAAGCATATTGACCGCTGGGTTCATGCGAGGCCTTTTGATTAAAAAGTTTTGAAAAACTTAATATTAAACTTCCTAAAACACCAAAACATGGAATTTTTTTTTCATTACATTTATTTGCTAAATATTTTGCTAAATTGTTGTCAACGATTGTATACAATATAATAGGATTAGGCTCTTTTGAAGTTAAATCGATAATTTTTAAAATTTGATTTTCAGTTCTAGTAAAAGAATAAGAGTTAATTTTATATTCTATATTTTTAAATTGCGCCTTTAATGATATAAAAATTCTATCTAAAGTCTCACCAGTAGAATCTGAAATTAAAAAAATTTGATAAGAATTAGTCATGTATATCTTGTTAATATCTTTGTAATATTTTAATT
>CACFZB010000026.1 GCA_902570715.1 uncultured Pelagibacteraceae bacterium | reverse complement strand
AGCTTCAGACTCAGGTTCGTTATTAGGTGGAGAAAAAATAACAGTTATAAGAGCAGACTCAACTTGTGTTGACTCAGCAGCAGCAACTGCAGCGGCTGAAGGTGTTATATCACAAGGTGTAGCAGCTATTATGGGTGCTGATTGTTCAGGTGTAACTGGAGCAATTGCTTCAAACGTTGCTGTACCGAATGGTGTAGTAATGATATCACCATCAGCTACATCACCAGGATTAACTACTTTAGATGACAAAGGGTATTTCTTTAGAACTGCTCCATCTGATGCTAGAGGTGGTCAAATTTTAGCTGATATTACCAAAGACAGAAAAGTTAAAAGTGTTGCAATAACTTATACAAATAATGACTACGGAAAAGGTTTAGCAGATGTTTATAAAGCAGCTGTTGAAGCTCATGGTATTAAAGTGACTACTGTTACTGCTCACGAAGATGGTAAAGCAGACTACTCTTCTGAAGTAGCAACTCTTGCTTCAGCAGGTGGTGATGCAGTAGCTGTAATTGGTTACTTAGACCAAGGTGGTAAAGGAATTATCCAAGCCTCTTTAGACTCTGGTGCATTTGATAAATTTATTTTATCTGATGGTATGATCGGTCAGTCTTTAGTTGATGCATTTGGTAAAGATTTAAAAAAATCTTTTGGTTCAATGCCAGGTTCAACTGGTAAAGGTGCAGGTGTATTCGGTAATGTAGCGAAAGCTGCTGGTATTGATAGTTCTGGTCCTTACACTGGTGAATCTTATGATGCGGCTGCTTTAATTGTTTTAGCAATGCAAGCAGGTAATTCAGCTGATAGAGCATCAATTGCAAAAAATGTAATGGACGTTGCTAACGGTCCTGGAACAAAAATTTACCCAGGTGAACTTAAAAAAGGTTTAGATTTATTAGCTAAAGGTAAAAAAGTTGACTACGAAGGTGCAACTGGAGTTACTTTTACTAGCGTCGGTGAAGCTGAAGGTTCTTTCTTAGAACAAGAAGTTAAAGGCGGAAAATTCAAAACTAAAAAACAAAGATAATTTATCTTAAAATTTAAACCCCCAGCATTAATTTGTTGGGGGTTTTTTTTAAAAAAATAAATATTTATCTGCCATATATAAAGCCCAAGCTATTGCAGCACCTGTTATAATATATTTCATAATAATTATTTTATTTCTATTTTTTCAGGAAGTATACCTTTTGGTCTATATCTCATTATTACCAAAAGACCTACTCCCATCATTAAAAATCTAAAGTATGGAACACTTTCAATTAAGTGTACTTTTAAAAAGTGTGTATCGTCTAGTCCAGCAGTAGTTAAATTAACTAAGTAAAGACCAATCGGTGCCGCCTCAATCCATAAAAACCACACCACAAAACCTCCAAGAATTGCTCCAAAATTATTTCCGCTTCCACCAACAATTACCATTACCCAAATTAAAAAAGTGTATCTCAAAGGTCTATAGCTCCCTGGTGTAAATAATCCATCTTGAGTTACAAGCATAGCTCCTGCAATACCAACAATAGCTGATCCTAAAATAAAAATTAACAAGTGTTGTTTTACTACATTTTTACCCATTGCATTAGCCGCTTCCTCATTATCTCTAATTGCTCTCATCATTCTTCCCCAAGGAGAGTAAAGAGCTTTTTGAGTTAAGATTAATAAAATAATTACTACAACTAAAAATAATCCAGAGTAACAAAGTTTTACAAAAACTGATGATCCTTCGATTACAAGTTGATTTAAAGCTGTTTGTCTTTCAGTTAAATCACTAATTAAATTTAATTTACTTGAGTTAAATTTTTCAACAAGATTTATAAACCAATCTGTTTGTTGTAAATTTACCTCATAAGGTGCAGGTCTTTTAAGTCCAATTACATTCTTAACACCTCTTGTTAACCAATCTTCATGTTTTATAATTGCAATAACAATTTCTGATATTAGTAAGGTTGCAATTGCTAAATAATCAGCTCTTAATCCTAAGGCTACTTTTCCTATAACAAAAGCTAATCCACCTGCAAAAAAAGCTCCGACAACCCAAGAAAAAATAATTGGAAGACCTAATCCACCAAGAAAACCAGTTTTTGCTGGCTCTACATTTTCAATTGCCTCAATTCCAGGTTCTGAAATAAATCTTATGATAACAATTCCCAAAATTATGATAGCAGCTACAATGTAAGTTCTATTTTTTGATTTCTTATAATTTTTTAAGATATATCTTACAGCCAATACCATCGCTATTATAAGAAAAAGACTAAATAAAATATTAGATCCACCTGCGCTCCAAGCTTCTTGAACTGGATCTACTGATATTAAAACAGCTGCCAAACCACCTAATGCTGTAAAACCCATTATTCCGAAGTTAATAAGACCAGCATATCCCCATTGAATATTAGCACCCATTGTCATCACTGCTGAAATAAGACATAGATTAAATATCGATAGAGCAATGTTCCAAGACTGAAATATACCCACAAGGATAATTAACCCCATCATTATACTGTATGCAGCAATTACGTTTAAATTTTTTCTCACAGCACCTTCCCTTTAAATATACCTGATGGACGATAGAGTAATACAATCACCAGTATTGAAAAAGATACTGCAAATTTATAATCTGTAGAAAGTAATTGAATTAAGCCATCTGGTTCCATACTTTCTGGTAAAACATACATGAAAAATTTTCTATAAGCGTAAGTTAACAATATTTCAGAGAAAGCAATAACATATCCTCCGAGAAAGGCTCCAAATGGATTACCAATACCACCCACTATAGCTGCTGCAAATATTGGCAGCATATTATTAAAGTAGGTAAATGGTTTAAAGCTTTTGTCTAAACCATATAAAGCACCACCAATAGTAGCAAGGATACCCGCTATAATCCAAGTTGTCATAACAATTTTTTTTGGATCAATACCTGATAATAATGCTAAATCCTCATTATCAGAATACGCTCTCATACTTTTTCCTGTCTTAGTTTTATTTAAAAACCAAAACAGAGTTGAAACTAAAATCAATGTAACAATAATTGTAATAACTTGAGTAGATTTTATCGCAAGACCTTCGTTTAATCCTGTCATTTCTTTAAATTCACCTGCTTTAATCAAAAATTTTTCTCCATCAAAAAATCTTCTATCAGAGGGGCCAATAATTATACGAACCACTGCTTGAGTAACAAACATTACTCCAATGCTTACCATTGCTAATTGTACAGGGGGACTTTTTTTTGTTCGGTAATATTTAAAGACAAATTTATCTATTATTAACATGTAACCAACCATGAAAATAATTGCAAAAGGAATTGCTAAAAGAGCTGTGGGAAAAACTCCAAGACTAATTCCAACAGTCTGAAAATACCAAGTGAATAGGATTACAAACATTGTTCCAAAAGACATCATGTCTCCTGTAGCAAAGTTCGCAAATCGTAAAATTCCATAGATTAAAGTTACAAAAATTGCACCAAGTGCTAATTGGGATCCATATGCTAAAGCTGGAACAAAAATGTAGTTTAATAAAAGTATAATTGCGTTTACAAAATCCATATTAACCACCTAAAAAAGAGCTTCTTACTCTTGGATCTTCTAGTAATTCTTTCCCAGTACCAGAATGCCGGTTCTCACCTGTTACCAAAACATATCCTCTATCAGAAATATTTAATGCTTGTTTTGCATTTTGCTCAACCATTAAAATTGCTACATTAGTTCTTTTTACTTTTACAATATGATCAAATAGTTCATCCATCACAATGGGTGATACACCTGCTGTTGGTTCATCCAACATTAATACAGAAGGCTTAATCATGAGTGCCCTGCCTAATGCAACCTGTTGTCTTTGTCCGCCAGATAACTCACCAACTAATTGATCTTTTTTTTCTTTTAAAATAGGAAACAAATCAAAAATTTCATTAATTGTTTCTTTGAATTCAGTATTAATTAAGAATGCACCCATCTCTAAATTTTCTTCCACTGTCATACCTGCAAAAACATTTTTTGTTTGAGGTACAAATGAAATACCTTCTTTAACTCTGTCTTGTGGAGAAAGTTTTGAAATGTCTTTGCCATTGATAATTACTGAGCCAGATTTTAAATTTAACAAACCCAACATCGCTCTCATCGCAGTAGATTTTCCAGCTCCATTAGGTCCAAGGATCGATACTATTTCTCCTCTTTCAACATTTACAGAACATGAATTAATTATATCTGGTCCATTACCATACCCGCCAGTCATGTTATTACCTTCAAAAAATGCCATCTCAATTATCCTTTAATTTTGAACCTCTACCTAAATAACTTTCAATAACTTTTTCATCTTTTTTTGCATCCTCAACCGAACCTTCGAAAAGAACCGAACCTTCTGCCATTACAATTACTGGATCACATAATCTTCCTATAAAATCCATATCATGTTCAATCATACAAAAAGTGTAACCCTTTTCTTTATTGAGCTTTTGAATAGCTGTTCCTAGATCTTTTAGTAAAGTTCTATTAACGCCTGCTCCCACCTCATCTAATAAAACTAATTTTGCATCAACCATCATTGTTCGACCAAGTTCTAATAATTTTTTTTGTCCACCAGATAAATTTCCTGCTAATTCATTTTTTAAATGACCAAGATTAAGAAAATTAACAACCTCCATAGCCTTTTCTTTTATCTGACTCTCTTCTTTTGCAACTAATGAAGGTTTTAACAAAGCATTCATTAATTTTTCCCCAGATTGATTTCCTGGAACCATCATTAAGTTTTCTAAAACAGATAAATTTGTAAATTCATGTGCTATTTGAAAAGTTCTAAGTAATCCTTTTGAAAATAATTCATAGGATGGCACATCAGTAATATTTTCATTATTAAACATAACGCTACCAGCAGAAGATTTTAAATTTCCAGCAATAAGATTAAATAAAGTAGTTTTACCAGAACCATTTGGTCCAATAATACCAGTGATAGTTCCTTTTTTAACTTTAAGAGAACATTCTGATACCGCTGCTAGCCCCCCAAAATATTTTGATAAATTATTAATTTCTAAAATATTTTCAGACATTAATTATTTGTTTAGTCTTTTATGAATGCTATTTAAAGTATTTATTAAGGATTTATAAACACCTTTTTTGCTCATTTCTTTTAGACCTTGCTCATTTAATCCTTTAGGAGTTTGTGATTCTTTTACCAAATATTTTAATTCTTTTTTTGAATTTACTACTGCATCTTCAGATAAAGCTAAAAATAATGTTGTAATATATTTTTGAGCATCTGATCTTTTAATTCCTCTTTTCACTAACCATCCACTCATAACTTTCAATAATTCGTAATAAGATGCCATCATTCCCGATGTTGACCAAAAATTAATAGAAAGTTTTTCATTCTTAATCTCCACAGTAGAACCAATTTTATCAAAAAAATTTTTTACCTTTTTATTTGGAGGACAAATTGGGACAGGTCCTTTTTTTAGAGATATTGGTGGTAAGGGGATTGCTCTCACAATATCAACCTTTGTTTTAATCATTTTTTTTAATTCTGTAATTGTGATAGTCGAAATAAAACTTACAACTGTCTGATTAGACTTAAATTTAAGTTTTTTAATTATCTTTTCTCCTACCGTAGGTGTCACTGCTAAAAATACCCAATTACTATTATCAACTATTTTTTGATTATCTTTCTCAATAGATATTTTTTTAAATTTTTTCTTTAATCCTTTGGCAATTTTATTATTTCGAGAAGATATGAATATCTTGCTATATTTAATTGATGATCCACATACCCCAGTTATAACTGAAGATGCAATCTTTCCTGTTCCTATAAAACCCAATTTCATAACTAATACTTTATAAAGGATAATTTATATTAATTAATAAAAAAAGAACCTCTAATTCTTAATAACTCTCTACTTAATTCTTTATTTTCTTTAAATGGTTTTCTCCCATGAAGCCAAAAATAATTATTTGCAACTACTGCTGATCCAACCGGAAGCTTTGTTACAATCTTATTGTTGCTTTCCTCTAGACTATCAGACAATTTTT
The DNA here is from genome assembly GCA_902570715.1 of uncultured Pelagibacteraceae bacterium. GTDB lineage: Bacteria > Pseudomonadota > Alphaproteobacteria > Pelagibacterales > Pelagibacteraceae > Pelagibacter. The sequence goes on along the minus strand of CACFZB010000026.1, from coordinate 587 downwards.
GTAAAAATGTTCCTTGTTTCATATTTTTAGGTTCTGGAAATTGATCTATGTAAGAAATTTGAGGTTTTCCCTCTTGATCAGATGAAAAAACTGGATGCTCTACTTTGTAATCAATATTTTTACTTTTTGGTGAACCCCAAATAAAATCTTCTTTGGCTATAGGATCATTAAATAACTCATCACAATGTTCCCAATCATCAAGATGCAACATTGCTGTTTCACCACCTTGTACATTTTTTTCCTGTAATTTTGACATTAATAACCAATCGGTTTTCTCTTTAACATAGGTTCCATCTGTATGAAGATCCATGTTTGTATAAGCTTTCCTTAAATAAGAATCACTTTTATCTTCATGTTTTACATGAAACCTTGCATAATATTTTCCTGCCATAGCATCATGATTGGGAGTGCCGATTAAATGTGCTACTGCAGTTGATAATTTTACTAAAAAAGTTTCATCAATTTTTGATATCAATTTTTTTGGTTTAATAATAAAGCAACCAGTATCTCTATCTCTAATTATATTATTAAGTAATTTTGATAATTTATTTTTACTTAAATCATCTAAACTTTTTGCAATAGTAAAT
>CACFZB010000025.1 GCA_902570715.1 uncultured Pelagibacteraceae bacterium | reverse complement strand
AAAATAAGTAGAAAATCACAAATGAATTTTTTCATCTGGTCTACTAAAGATCCACTTAATATAAACAAATATGGAATTCCAGAACCTATTTCAAGTAAAGTAATGTATCCTGATATTTTGTTGGTGCCCTTGGTGGCGTATGATAAAAATTTTAATAGAATTGGATACGGTGGAGGATTTTATGACAGATATATCAAAAAAATTAAAAAAATTAAAAAGGTAGTAACAATTGGAATAGCGTATTCTTTTCAAAAAGTTGAAAAAATTCCAGCTAATAAACATGATGTAAAATTAGATTTTATTGTTACTGAAAAAGACAGATAAATGAGAATATTATTTTTAGGAGATGTAGTGGGTAACGCAGGGTGTTTAAAGATAACAGAGAATCTTGCAGATCAAATAAAAAAAAACAAGATAGATTTTGTGGTAGTGAATGGTGAAAATGCAGATGAGTCTGGTGTAGGCTTAACTAAAGCAATATGTGATAATTTTTTTAAGTGTGGTGTAGATGTAATTACAACAGGCAATCATGTGTGGGATCAAAAAGATATAATGGAATTTATAGGTCAAGAAAATAGATTATTAAGACCTAAAAATTTATTTGAACCGGCACCCGGGAGTGGATTTGAAATTTTTAATATCAAAGATAATCTAAAAATTGGAGTTCTAAATCTCATGGGTAATGTTTTCATGAAAAAATGTGATGATGTTTTTGAATCATCTAAAAACTTTTTAGATAAATATAAATTGAAAAAAGATTTTGACTTTCTAATTGTTGACTTTCATGGAGAAATTACGAGTGAAAAAAATGCTATTGGACATTTTTTTGATGGGAAAGCAACCTTAGTTATTGGAACACATACTCATGTCCCAACTAATGATGCAAGAATATTGAAGGAGGGAACGGCTTATCAAACAGATGCTGGTATGTGTGGAGATTATGATTCAGTTATTGGTATGGATAAAATAAATTCTCTAAATAGATTTATGAAAAAAGATTCTGTTAAACACTTTCCGGCAAAAGGTGAAGCTACTTTGAGTGGTGTAATAGTTGATTGCAATATAGAAACTGGACTAGCAAATAATATAGAAAGTTATATTCTTGGTGGACAATTAAATAAAAATTAGTTATGGCAGGACATTCTCATTGGGCTGGAATAAAACATAAAAAAGGTAAAGCTGACAAACAGAGATCAAAAATATTTTCAAAATTATCTCGGGAAATAACCGTTGCAGCTAAAATGGGCGATATATTTATTTCATAATTGTATGAGTGATATCCACCAACAATTTTTTTAGAATACCCCTTATTTTTCAAAATTTTTATTATTGATTTAAAATTAATTTGAGAAGTACATAAACTTTTTTTTTTTCTCAATTTGAGAATTTTTTTTCTTATTTCAAATTTTTTCACAAAATTAATTAAGATAAGTTTTCAAGGTTTGCTTTTTCGACAAAATTTGAAATTTCATCTGCTGTTTCATCGATTAATCTCTCGTAATTCTTTTGATTAATTTCAATTTCATTCTTCATTTTAATATGGTTGTCATGTAATTCTTTAATTTCAGTTTCTTTTCTATCTCTATAATCATAAATCAATGATTTCAATTCTTTGAATTTTTTGGACAATTCTTTTAATTCTTCTTTTTTTTGATCAACCCTTTTTGAGGTTTCATAATATTCATCCATAACCTTAACAGCTGTTATTAATAAAAGTTTATTTTCCCCTAAATTACCTAGTTCATTTTTCAGTTTATTAAATTTTTTGTTAATTTGTATCAACAATTCCTCTAAATGTTCCTCCTGTCCATCTTCACAAGAAAGCAAAAACTCTTTTCCATTAAATTTAATACTTACGTTTGCCATTTATCTATCTCATCTAATAAAGTATCGGTTTCTTGATTTAATTCATCAATTTTCTCAGAAAATTCTATCTGTTTTTTTTGCTCATTTTTTTCTTTATCTCGTAATTGATCCATCTTGGCACTTAAATTATTATAATCGTCATTTAAATTTTTATATTTTTGCTCCAATTCTTGTTTTTCAATTTCTAATTGATTCTTTTGAGTACTTAAATTTTCAAGATCTTTTTTTATATCTGGGTTTTTTAGATTTAAGTTTTTTAATTTTGTTAACGCTAAATTAAGTTTTTTTTCTTTTTCGATCACAGAATTCATATATATATGAATATATTATTAAATTGAATCTTCTTAGTCTAGACAGGATAATTTTTTGAATAAACATTATAAAGAACTAGCTAATTGTATTAGGTTTTTGTCTATTGATGCTGTTCAAAAAGCAAATTCTGGACATCCTGGAATGCCTATGGGCATGGCTGATGTAGCAACAGTGCTTTTTAAAGATTTTTTAAATTTTAATCCAAAAAATCCAAGCTGGATAAATCGAGATAGATTTGTTCTCTCCGCAGGTCATGGATCAATGTTACTTTATTCTCTGCTTTACTTGACTGGCTACAAAAGTATTACATTAAATGATATAAAAAATTTTAGACAACTAGACTCTATTTGTGCTGGTCATCCAGAATATCACCCGAATACCGGCATTGAAACTACCACTGGTCCTTTAGGACAAGGAATATCAAACGCAGTTGGTTTTGCAATATCAGAAGAAATTTTAAAAAAGAAATTAGGAAAAAAAAAAATAAATCACAAAACATATGTTTTAGCTGGTGATGGATGTTTAATGGAAGGAATAAGTCACGAAGCTTTAAGTTTAGCTGGTCATCTAAAGCTTAAAAACTTAATTTTACTTTTTGATAATAACTCTATTTCAATCGACGGACCTACTAGTTTAGCGGTTTCTGATAATCATGAAAAAAGATTTAAAAGTTATGGTTGGGACTATAGAAAGATTAATGGTCACAATTACAAAGAAATATATTTTGCTTTAAAAAAAGCTCAAAATTCAAAAAAGCCTATAGCGATTTCTTGTAAAACAACTATTGGATACGGGTCTCCAAACAAAGGTGGAAAAGCATCATCACACGGAAGCCCTTTAGGTGAAGATGAAATAAAACTAGTTAGAAAAAAACTAAAATGGAATTATGAATCTTTTAAAATACCAGATGATTTATTAAATCAATGGAGAAGAGTTGGAGAAAATAGTTCACTTAAAGCAAAAAAACATGAAATAAAGTATAAGAAAGTTTTTTCTAATTTCAAAAATTTCAAGTCTTTTCAAAATCTGATTGAAAAAACAAAAGTGGATTATTTGAAAAACTCAAAACCACTTGCTACAAGAAAGTCCTCTGAAATATTTTTAAATTTAATTTCTAAATTACCTAATCTTATAGGTGGCTCTGCTGACTTAGCTGGATCAAATAATACCAAAACTAAAGATCATAAAATAATTAAACCTGGTAATTTTTCTGGGAACTATATTCATTATGGAGTTAGAGAACATGCAATGTGTGGAATAATGAACGGGATTGCCTTGCACAGTAATTTAATTCCTTATGGTGGAACGTTTCTGATTTTTAGTGACTATTGTAAACCATCAATCAGACTAGCAGCAATGATGAAGCAAAAAGTTATATATGTATTCACACATGACTCTATTGGTTTGGGTGAAGACGGTCCAACCCATCAACCCATTGAACAACTAACAAGTTTAAGATCAATTCCTAATTTAAATGTCTTTAGACCTTCTGATACTATTGAAACTTTTGAATGTTGGCAATTAGCACTTGAAAGTCAAAACACTCCGAGTGTAATAGCTTTAACCAGACAAGGGATTAATCCTGTAAGAGTCAATAGTTCCTCCAAAAATGAGTCATCTACAGGTGCTTATGAAATTTTAAGGACTGGGGAAAAAATAAGTCTTACTATTTTAGCAACAGGTTCAGAAACTAGTTTAGCAGTAGATGTGGGTCATAAATTAGCCACAGATGGCATCTATTCAAAAATAATATCAATGCCTTGCCATAAATTATTTGATCAACAAAGTGAGGAATATAAAAATAAGATCCTTAATGAAACAAAACTTGTTGTATCTATAGAGGCGTCTGAAACAGATTATTGGAAAAAATATACAGGTAAAAAAGGATTAAATTTTGGAATTAATAGTTTTGGAAAGAGCGCACCATATAAAAAAATATATGATTATTTTGAACTAAATCCAGAAAATATAATAGAAAAAATAAAACAAAAATTATGAAAATAAAAGTTGGTATTAATGGAATGGGAAGAATAGGAAGAATGATTGTTCGTTCTATTATTGAAAATAAAAATAAGAATATTGAGATAAAACATATTAATAATAGAACAAGCTCTGAAAGCTGCTCAAATCTTTTAAAACATGACTCAATTCACGGAAAATTTGATGCTGAAATAAGCTTTGATGATAAACATCTTTTTATAAATAAAAATAAAATTACTTTTAGCCAAGAAATAAATCTTAAAGATATTAATTGGAAAAAATATGATGTTGATTATGTCTTTGAATGCACTGGTAAATTTAATTCCAAAGATAAACTGGAACCACATATAAATAATGGAGCAAAAAAAGTTATAGTTTCAGCTCCATGTAAAAATGCTGATAAAACAATTGTATTCGGAGTAAATGAATCTGAATTAAAAAAGGATGATAAAGTTATTTCCGCAGCATCCTGCACGACTAATTGTCTTGCACCAATTGCTCATGTTCTTAATAAAAATTTTGAAATCGAAAAAGGTTTTATGACAACAATTCACGCTTTCACGACTGATCAAAGAATTTTAGATAATTCTCACAAAGACCCTAGAAGAGCACGATCTGCATCAATGTCAATTGTGCCAACTTCAACTGGTGCATCTAAGGCGATTGGTGAAATTATTCCTTCCCTTAAAGGAAAATTAGAAGGTGTAGCAATGAGAGTGCCTACCCCTAATGTATCATTAATTGAACTAGTTTTTTGCACAAAAAAAGATTTAAGTATTAATAAAATTAATTCAGCGTTTAAAGAGTTTAGCAAGAAAAATAGGGTACTTGAGGTAACTCAAGAAAAACTTGTATCAATAGATTTTAATCATAATCCTGCTTCCTCAATTGTAGACACAAGTCTAACAAATGTAGTTGGAAAAAATATGGGTAAAATTTCCGCATGGTATGATAATGAGTGGGGTTTCTCGAATAGAATGGCTGATATAGCAGAATATCTTCATAAAATTTCTTAATGAATAGTATTAGAGACCTTGAAAACCTTAATGAGAAAAAAGTTTTATTGAGGTTAGACTTAAATGTTCCATTAAAAGATGGTGTAATTGTAGATCAAACAAGAATTGATAAAATTTTACCAATAGTTGAATTTTTGATAAAAAAAAATTCCAAAATTATAATAATTTCTCATATTGGAAGGCCAAAAGGAAAAGTAAATAAAGATCTATCTTTAAAACCGATTTGTGAAAATTTAGAAAATAAAATTAATAAAAGAATTAGGATTATTTATCAAAATATTTTTGAGTTAAGAAAAGAAGATTTATTTAAAAAGTCTGATGATCAAATAGTTTTTTTAGAAAATATTAGGTTTTATGAAGAAGAGGAAAAAAATGACTTAAATTTTTCTAAGCATTTAGCTGGACTTGCAGATTTATATGTCAATGATGCATTCTCTTGTTCTCATAGAGCTCACGCATCTGTAAGTAAAATAACAGAATTTTTACCATCTTTTGCTGGATTACAACTTGAAACAGAAATTAATGCATTAAAAAAAGTTACTACAGAAATAAAAAAACCAACAACTTGTATTATTGGAGGTTCAAAGATATCAACAAAAATTGGAATAATAAAAAATCTAATACCTAAATTTGATAATATTATTATTGTTGGAGGAATGGCTAATAATATTCTAAGTCATAAAGGTAATCGAATAGGAAAATCAATTAAAGAGGAAAACTGTGAAACTATAATTAATGAAATTTTTGAAACTTCAAAAAATCATTCATGTGTAATTACTTATCCAAATGATGTTGTGGTTGGGAAAAATATAGATGATAAATCAAAAATTAAAGAACTAAACGAAATAACCGATGATGATTTAATTTTAGATATTGGACCAAAAACAATACATAAAATAAAAAATATTATTGAAGATAGTAAAACAGTTTTGTGGAATGGCCCAGCGGGTTATTTTGAAAATCCAAACTTTGCAAATGGTAGTTATGAAATTGCAAAGACAATAATTAAAAAAAAAACAATTTTCTCTGTTGTTGGAGGAGGAGATACAATCACATTAATAAACAAAATTGATGCAATAGATGATTTTAATTTTGTTTCAACTGCTGGTGGAGCATTTTTAGAATATCTTGAAGGAAAAGAGCTACCTGGTATAAAGGCACTAAATTAACATGTCAGAATTAAATAATATTGCTCTTAAGATTTTAGAAAAAGGAAAAGGAATTTTAGCTGCTGACGAAAGTACAGCTACAATGACTAAAAGACTAGATGGTGTAAGTGTTAAATCAACTCCTGAAAATAGACTATTATTTAGAGAAACACTTTTTAGTGCTTCAAGTATGACGGAATGTATTGGAGGTGTAATTTTATATGATGAAACTATTAAACAAGAGACTTCAAAAAAAAATAAAATCCCAGAATTAATTTCAAATATGGGTGCTGCGCCAGGAATAAAAGTTGACACTGGTGCAAAAGTTCTTGCAGGTTCACCAGATGAAAAAATTACAGAGGGATTGGATGGATTAAGAGAAAGGTTAAAGGAATATTATAAACTTGGTGCAAAATTTACCAAATGGAGAGGCGTTTACAGTATATCTAAAAATTATCCAAGTAAACTTTCAATACAATCCAATGCACATGCATTAGCGAGATATTCTGCACTAGTTCAGGAGTGTAACATGGTTCCAATAGTTGAACCTGAGGTTTTAATGGATGGAGAGCATTCAGCGAAAGAATGTTTTCAAAAAACTTCAGAAGTAATAAAAAAATGTTTTGATGAGCTTATTTTACATAAAGTTGATTTAAAAGGAATTATATTAAAACCTAACATGATCCTAGCTGGTAATAAGAGTAAAAACAAAATTTCAAATGAAGAAGTAGCAAAATTTACTTTAGATTGTTTGAAAAATTCAGTACCTACAGAAGTCCCTGGAATTGCTTTTTTATCTGGGGGACAATCTGAAAAAGAGGCAACTGAAAATTTAAATTTAATAAACAAGATTAATGATAGTAATTTTATAATGAGTTTTTCCTATGGACGTGCTCTTCAACAAAGTGCATTAAAATTTTGGTCAAAAGACATAAGAGATATAGAAGGTACCCAAAAAATTTTTAATCACCGAGCAAAAATGAATACATTAGCA
>CACFZB010000024.1 GCA_902570715.1 uncultured Pelagibacteraceae bacterium | reverse complement strand
AAAAACCATCTTTAAAAAAAGAAAAAAAACTTTTTGATGTTATAATTTTTGAATTAATATCTTTTGGGGATGATTTGTAAACATCGTAAGCTAAATAAAGTAAATAGATTACTCCAATCCATTTAAAAAAATTTAAAAAAGAAGGATTATCTGAAAAAAAAGTTCCTAAAACAAATATAACTAATGTTGCTTGAATAAAATTTGCTGTAATATCACCAAAAGCAGTCCACACACAATTTCTAACACCATAATTCATTGAGTAAGAGATAATTACTATTCTTGGAGTTCCTGGTGTTACAAATAAAAAAATTATAATTTGTAAAAAAAGGATAAAATCTAAAGGGAGCATAAAAAAAAAGATAGTCCTTAAAAACCGGGAGCTAAAGATGGCTAAGAAGGACTATCAAATACTATTATATCAGATCCAAAAAAAAATGCATTATTGATTTTTTTCAAATATAAAGGATTTATGAAAAAAAAAGGTCACAGGCCAGTCACACGAATTAAAAATCCTGAGCCAAATATCGAAAGTCCAGATTGGGTCATCTGGGCCGCTTGGGCAGACAGGATCACTTTTGAAGAAATAGAAAAAAAAACTGGTTACAGAGAATCTGATGTTATTAAAATTATGAGAAGGTCTCTTAAACCAACTTCATTTAGATTATGGAGAAAAAGAGTCCATGAAAAAAGTATAAAACATAGAAAAAAATTTGAGTATTCACGAAAACAAATATCTAGTAAAATTAAAAAAGGTGATTATTTATAAGTTATGAAAAAAATAACTATCTATACAGGTCCGCTTTGTAATTATTGTGATGCTGCAAAAAGATTGTTAACTAGAAACAATGCAACTTACAATGAAATTAATATTGCAACAGTTGATGGAGCTATGGATGAAATGATCAAAAAAGCTAACGGTAAAAGAACAATTCCTCAAATATTTTTTGATGACCAACATATTGGTGGTTATGATGAGGTGAGAGCTTTAGAAAAAGAAAATAAACTCAAAGATTTACTCAAATAAATTTTATTTAGGTTTAAAGGTTAAACAAACACCATTGTTACAATATCTTTTTCCAGTAGGTTTTGGGCCATCATTGAAAATATGACCATGATGAGCATTACAATTTTTACAATGATACTCTGTACGTGCATAACCTAGTAAGTGATCTGTTTTTGTTTCAAAAACCTCAGGTAGTGATTGAAAAAAAGAAGGCCAACCTGATCCACTTTCATATTTGGTTTTAGAGTCAAATAATTTAATTCCACAGTTAGCACAATGATAGCTTCCTTCACGTTTTTCATTATTCAAATCACTTGTACCAGGTGGCTCAGTGCCATCCTCAAACATAACTAATTTTTGCTCAGCAGTTAAATTTGGATTATTTTTACTCATTTAAATTATAATAGTTTAGCACAAGATTGATGCAAAAAAGAGTGCAATTCAACTAATTTAACAAAATCTTTATTATATCCACCACCTAAAACTCCACATAAAGGAACACCTTTAGTAAAAAAATTTTCTGTAACAATTTCATCTCTTTCTCTTATACCTTCGTCTGAAATCTTTAATTTTCCTAAACGATCATTAAAATGAATATCTACACCTGCGATGTAAAAAACATAATCAAAGTTTTCTTCATTTAGTTGATTTAAATAAAATTTAAGTAATTTTATATATTGTATATCCTCCATATTATCTTCAAGTTCTACATCTAAATCACTGATAGATTTTTTTGCTGGATAATTTGATTTAGAATGCATACTAAAAGTAAATACATTTCTATTATCTCGAAAAATATCAGCACTTCCATTGCCTTGATGTACGTCTAAATCTACAATCAAAATCCTACCAGCTAATCCTCGATCTAATAAATATTGAGCAGCTACTGCTACATCGTTGAAAATACAATAACCAGCACCACCCTCAAAATTTGCATGATGACTTCCTCCTGCAGTATTACAAGCAACACCATTATTAATAGCAAGCTTAGATGCAAGCACTGTACCACCAGTTGCTACTAAAGACCTTTGAACCACGCTATCAACTAATGGAAAGCCAATTTTCTTAATTGTATTTTCATCTAAAGTTTTATTTTTTATATCTTTTATATATTTCTCTGAATGTACTCTTTTTAAGGTTTCCTCAGAGCAAGCTGTAGGGATATGAAATTTTTTGACTATCTTTTTTTTTAATAAGTAATTAGCAAGTTCTCCAAACTTATTTATTGGAAATTTGTGGTCATCACCAATTTTTGCAAAGTAATCCTCATGGTTAACAACAGATAAGTCCATACTTATTCGATAATACGAATTGGTTTACCATTAACACATGCTTCGAGAGACTCTATCATTTGATTATAAAAAATATTATAGTTTTCTGCAGTTACATAACCTATGTGAGGTGTTAATAATGCATTAGGTAAAAACCGTAACTTGTTATTTTCTGGTAAAGGCTCTTTTTCATAAACATCAAGACCGACACCTGCGATTTCATTAGTAGACAATGCAATAATCAAGTCATCTTCATTTATAATTGGACCTCTTGAAGTATTTATTAGATAAGCTGTCTTTTTCATTTTATCTAATTCTTTTAAAGTAATACAATTTTTATATCTTTGACCACCCTGAACATGGATTGATAAAAAATCTGAATTTTTAATCAAATCTTCTTTACTACATGGCAAAACATCTAGCTCTTTACATTTATCTAAACTCAAATTTTCACTCCATGCCATTACTTGCTCAAAAATTAATTATATGGATAAAAGCTAATCCAAAAACAATTAATACAATCTCAGCGAGTGTTTTAGTTATTATTGCTTTAATAATTATTGTTACACAACAGTATTAATTTTATTTAAATGATGTATTTGCCACTTGAAAAATATTTGATTTCTTTATTTAATCTAATTTTAATTAATTAACCAAAGGAATAAAATGAAACTAAATAAATTAATTTTAAGTTTTATTTCTGCATTAGCAATCTTACTTTCAACTTCAGTTGTTTCTTTTGCAAAAGTAGTTGGCGATAAAATTGTTCTTGGTGCTGCAATTTCATTAACTGGAAAATATTCATCTAATGGTGTTCATACTCAAAACGGATATAATTTAGCTGTTGAGAGAATTAACGATATGGGTGGAGTAAAAGTTGGTGGAAAAACTTATAAGTTTGACATTATATATTATGATGACGAGTCAAACCCAAAAAGAGCTGCACAACTTGCAGAAAGATTAATTTCTCAAGATGGTGTTGAGTTTATGCTTGGGCCATACAGTTCAGGTTTAACAAAAGCAATTGCACCTGTAACAGAAAAATATGGTGTGCCAATGGTTGAAGCAAATGGTGCTTCTAGATCTTTGTTTACAAAAGGTTACAAATATCTATTTGCAGTTTTAGCTCCAGCTAATTTGTATCTTGATGTTGCTATTGATTTAGCGGTAGAAAAGAACAATGGAAAACCAGTAACTGTTGCTATGGCTTTTGAACAAGATGCATTTTCTCAAGATGTAAGATTGGGAGTTTTAGATGCAATTAAAAGAACAGGTTCAAAAAAAGTAATTGATGATAAATTACCAAAAGAACTAAATGATATGGCTGCTACATTAGTAAAAGTAAAACAAATGAAGCCAGATGTTCTTGTTGTATCAGGTCATACAAAAGGTGCATTAACTGCAATCAGACAAATTGCTGAAATGAAAGTTGATGTTCCAATGTTAGCGATGACACATTGTGATGCTGCTAAATTATCAAAACAACATGGTAAAAATTCTCAGTACGCTCTTTGTGCTTCTCAATGGCATAAATCATTAACTTACAAAGATAAATTCTTTGGAACAGGTAAGAAATACGCGAAAGACTTTGAAAAAAAGTTTGACTATGATCCACCTTACCAATCAGCAGAATCATCTGCAGCATTGTTAGTATTTAAAGATGCTTTTGAAAGAGCAAATTCTTTCGATAAAAAGAAAGTAAGAGATGCTCTTGCAGCGACTAACATGCAAACATTTTATGGAAATATCAAGTTTGCACCAGGAGGTCAGAACGTTGACAAGCCTATGGTGCTTTTCCAAGTAATGTGTGATGGCTCAGGAAAATGTGAAAACAAAGTTGTAGCTCCAACTAAATGGGCTTCAGCTAAGTTAATTCACCCAATTCCTAAGTGGTCTGAAAGATAAAAACAAATCTGTAAATACCCCCTAAAACCTAGGGGGTATTTTTTTTTAAAGGCTGATTATGGATTTTATGGTTTTCCAATATCCAATGATTACTGTTCAAGCTTGCTTGGACGGATTACTCCTTGGTATTTTATTTGCATTGATTGCTTATGGTATGGCTTTGCAATGGGGAGTGATGAATATCATTAATATAGCTCAAGGTGATTTAGTTATTCTTGGAGGTTACATTGCTTACTTCATGTATCTCTATGGAATACATCCCGCTTGGGGTGTTATTGTTTCACCGATTATAATGTATTTTGTTGGTGTTGGTATTTATAAGCTGGTGATTAATAAAGTAGTTGATAGAGACTTATTCATCTCAATTCTTGCTACATTTGGAATAAGTATTTTATTTATGCAACTAATGAACTTCGCATTTGGTGCAGATGTTGTTCTAGCAAATTCTGGATATGGTACAACTATGTTGTTTGATAACAATGTTACATTACCTAATTCAAAAATATTCTCAGCATTTGTAAGTATAGTATTTGCGATTTGTTTAGTAATTTATATGAAAAAATCTAAGCTTGGTCGTGCAATTAGGGCTACTGCTCAAAATGCAAGAGCCGCAAAAATTTTAGGTGTTGATACAGAAAAAGTTTATGCCGCTACTTTTGGAATAAATGCTGCCTTATGTGGTGTTGCGGGAGCATTAATATCAATAACGTTTACAATTCATCCTTATATGGGGTTACCTTATACAATTAGGTCTTTCATGATTGTTATTGTTGCTGGGTTAGGAAATTTACCAGGTGTTGCAATGTCAGGTATGGGCCTTGGCGTATTTGAAGAGTTTGCAGATTATATCTTAGGTACAGAATTTAGAATAGGATCAGTGTTTTTATTGTTAGTTCTAATTCTTGTTTACAGAAGGTTTAAACTTTCTAGAAAAAGAGAGTATTTAAAATAATGAATAAAAATGTAATATTATATACTATAATTTTAATTTTTGGATTAGCTGCACCTTTTGTTTTTCCAGCCTTTAAAGTCCAGTTATCAATTCTTTGTGTATTAATTGTTTTAGCTATTACATGGAACATTCAAGGTGGAGAAATGGGATACAATACATTTGGAAACATCTTGTTTTATGGTTTGGGAATGTATTTGTGTGCATCTGTACAAGTCGGAATGTTTTTCCCTTTAGCAGAATGGACTGAAAGTGGTGGAGAAAAAACTTTTGTACATACCTCGGCTCAATTTTTTCAAGGAATGGCAGCTGGATTAGTTGTTGCCGCAGTAGTCCCAACAATAGTTGCAGGACTAATTGGTTATGCAATTTTAGGATTAAGAGGACATTATTTTGCAATTTGTACTTTGGGATTGGGAGTAGCAGCAGGTGAAATATCTGGAGGTATAGAAATTATTGGAGCTGGCCAAGGCTTTACGACTCCACCTTTTCCAAATGTAGGTGGTTTAGAAGCCAGAGGAGAATTCTTTTATTTTTTAAGTTTTGGAGCGCTTATATTAACATTTTTAGCTGTCAAAGCGATTTACTCAACTAGGTTCAAGCTAATTCTAAATGCGATAAGAGATAACGAAGATAAAGCTGAAGCAATGGGAATTGAAACGATGAAATATAAAATCATTGGTTGGATGGTATCAGCATTTTTTTGTGGTCTTGCCGGAGGTATAATGGGAGGATTAGTTGGATATATTGACTCAACAGACGTTGCTTTTGATGGAAGAGAGATGGGTGTGTTCATGGTATTGATGGCAATTTTAGGTGGTAAAGGAACTTTATGGGGTCCTGTAATTGGTGCAACAGTTTTTCATATTTTCAAAGAGGGATTTTGGACATTCTTTTTAGGATGGCAGTATGTGGCATTAGGAGTTTTAATAGTTGTAATTGTGATTTATTTCCCAGAGGGAATTATGGGATGGTTAAGAGAAAAATATCCAGAGAGATTTGGTGAAGTTGTTGATGAAGCAGATAGAAAAGCACAGGTGGAATTGAAATGAGTATTTTAGAAGTTAATAATGTAAGTAAATCTTTTGGAGGTGTGAAAGCTAATGTGGATATTTCCATGTCCGTAGAAAAAGGAAAAATATTTGGATTGATTGGTCCCAATGGCTCAGGAAAAACAACCCTATTTAATTCAATTGTAGGAACTTATCCAATAGATAATGGTTCTATTAAATTTAATGGCAAAGAGGTATCTGAATTACCAGTGCCAGTGATCGCTAAACTTGGATTATTAAGAACTTTCCAACAAACAAGAATTTATGGAAAATTAAACTGCGTAGATAATATGCTTATAAGTCACAAAGGAAGTGACGAAAACATATTAAAGATCTTTTCTAAAATACCAAAAGATTTAACAGAAAAAGCTGAAAACCTTTTAAATTTTGTTGGACTTTACCAAAAAAGAAAATTAAGAGCTGGCGATTTATCATTCGGGCAACAAAAATTATTAGAACTTGCAATGGCTTTGATGAACGAGCCAGAAATGCTTTTGTTAGATGAACCAACAGCTGGTATAAACCCAACTTTAATCAATGGAATTATTGATAGATTAATTAAAGTAAATCAAGATTTTGGAATTACTCTTTTAGTTATTGAGCACAATATGAGAGTTATAATGCAATTAGCTGAAAGTATTTATTGTTTGGCTCATGGAAAAATGCTTGCAAATGGAACACCGGATGAAATTAAAAATGATAAACGTGTAATAGATGCGTACCTGGGGGCACAATAATGTCTAATCAATACGAAGTTTTGGGAAAAGCTCCAGGTGCAGAAGATTTAAAAAAACTTTCTCCAAACGACATTCATCTTACAATTAGAAATATGAATGCTGGTTATGGGAAAATGGAAATTCTACATAATTTTGATCTTTTTGTTAGTAAAGCGCAATCACTTTGTTTGATTGGTCCTAATGGTGCTGGTAAATCAACAATACTTCATTCTATTTATGGTTTTACAAATATATTCTCTGGACAAATAGAAATCGATGGAAAAGAGATTACAAATCTTACGCCTGCTGAAAAATTAAGATCTGTTGGAATAGCTTACATACTTCAAGATAACTCAGTCTTTCCAGATATGACTGTAGAGGAAAATTTACTAATGGGTGGTTTTATTAAAGAAAAAACAGAGGAATCATATCAAGAAGCTGAAAGAATTTTTGAAAAATATGAGAGATTAAGAAATAGAAGAAACCAACCAGCAAAAGTTTTGTCAGGTGGTGAAAGAAGATTATTAGAAATTTCTAGAGCTTTGGTTATGAAACCTTCGGTATTACTAGTAGACGAACCTTCAATTGGTTTAGAACCAAGATATATAGATATGGTGTTTGAAATTCTAGGAGATCTTCAGCAAAATGAAAAAAAAACAATCATCTTAGTTGAACAAAATGCAAAGAAAGGTCTAGAGTTTGCGGATATAGGTTATGTTCTTGTTTCAGGTCAAACAGCAATTGCTGGAAAAGGAGATGATCTATTAAATAATCCAGATGTTGGTCGCCTATTCCTAGGTGGTTAATGATTGATACCAAGTATTTTTTAAAAGGATTTAAATCTATTAAAGGTGTTGGAAGTCCTGCAATAGCATTAGGTGCTAGTTTTGTAGCTATAGGTGCTTTACTAAAAAATTTAGGTTTCACAATTCAAGAAAGTATTTTCTCTACTTTTTTGACCTACGCATTACCTGGTTCATTAGTAATGGCAGAGTCAATGTTGATTGGAGCATCTTTAATAAATATTTTCATAGCAGTATGGTTGGTTAACGCCAGATTATATCCAATGACTGTAGCATTGATGCCTTTATTAATTCACGAAAATCAACCGAGATGGAAATATTATTTATCATGTCACTTTATAGCTGTCTCTTCATGGCTAATAATGAAAGATAATTACGAAAATATAGAAAAAGAAAATAGAATAGATTTTTGGATAGGAATTGGCACAGCTACTTGGTCTGTTGCAATTTTTTCTACAGTAATAGGCTATGTTGCTTCAGATTTTCTTAATAAAGATATACTTATTGGTTTAGCCATCATTAATCCAATTTAATTTATTTGCATGATGATTGGTGCAATGAAGACATTTCAAATCAGTTTATCTGTAATATTAGGAGCAATTTTAGGTCCTGCTTTTTACTTTTTATCTCCAGAGTGGTGTATTTTATTTGGTGGATTTATTGCAGGAACAATTGCTTTCTTGTTAGGAGAAAAAAATGGCAACTAATATAATATTAGTAATTATTGTTACATCTTTAGCGACATACTTATCCAGATTTTTAGGAGTTGTTAGTGCAGAGAAGATTAAGGAAACTTCAAAAATGTTTAGATGGTTTAATTGTCTTGCTTATTCTACTCTTGCTGCGTTAATTGCAAGAATAGTTATATTTCCTTCAGGATCTTTATCTGAAATAGATTATTTAATTAG
>CACFZB010000023.1 GCA_902570715.1 uncultured Pelagibacteraceae bacterium | reverse complement strand
ACAAGAAGCTCGAGATTATTTTAAAGAAAAAGTTTATCAAACAGTAATTCCACGTAATGTTAGATTATCTGAAGCACCTTCTCATGGTGTTCCAGTTTTGATATACGATAAAAATTGTCCAGGAAGTAAATCATATTATAGTTTTACTGACGAATTTGTAAATCAAGAAAGCAATATAGGAAGCGCCGCCTGATGAACTCAAAAATAAAAAAAGGCTTAGGTAGAGGTTTATCATCTTTAATTGGTGAGTCTAAAGTTGAACCTAAAACTAATAAATTATTATTAAGTGACATTGTTCCAAACAAGTTTCAACCGCGAAAAAACTTTGATGAAGAAAATTTAAATGACTTAACTAACTCAATAAAAGAACGTGGTGTAATCCAGCCTATTATAGTTAGAAGATCAGATTCTAATAAAAATAATTTTGAAATTATTGCTGGTGAGAGAAGGTGGTTAGCCGCAAGAAAAGCTGGTCTACATGAAATTCCAGTTGTTGTTACAGAGGCAGATGACCTTAAATCTTTAGAATTTGCAATTGTGGAAAATGTTCAAAGACATGATTTGAATCCACTGGAAGAAGCACAAGGATATAAAAGACTAATTGATGAATTTTCATATGATCAAGAAAAAGTTTCAAAATTTATAGGCAAAAGCAGAAGTTATATTACAAATTCATTGAGATTACTTAATCTGCCTAGTGATGTTTTAAAACTTATTGAGGAAAAAAAGATTAGCGCTGAATCTATAATATGTCTGCTTCTTATATGGTCTTTTTTAAACATTTCTCTGCTTATTATGTTTATTTCTTTGTTTTTTTGTTGAATCATAGAAATTAAGATTTCAAGCTCATTACAAGTTTCACGTGAAACATTCAATTTTGATATTTTAGTGTAAGAATCTAATATTTGATTATCCATTAAGCTATATGCTTAATAGACTTTCTTTTGACGTGTGACAACAAAATATATACTGCTGCAGGGGTAATTCCGTCGATTCTAAGTGCCTGACCCAAGGTTTTAGGCTTTATTTCTTTAAATTTGGCTTTAACTTCATTAGAAAATCCTGAGAATTGGTCATAATCAATATCATCAGGTATAATCAAATTCTCATCCCTCTTAAAAGCTAAAATATCAGCCTTTTGCTTTTTTAGATAACCCTTATAGTGGGAATTAATTTCAATCTGTTCATCGATTTCTTTCCCGTTATCAGAAATCTCAGGCCAAATCTCCCTAATTTTTCTCATATCTACATTTTTTTGACTAAGAATTTCATCAGCAGTTCTAAATACACCATCTTTGGCGATTTTAATGCCAAATTTACCAGCTTTAGTTGGGGAAATATTTAAATTAGCCATTTGCATTGATATTTTGCTCAATTTCTGAAATTTATCCTCAAAAATCTCTTTTCTAAACTCAGATATTAATCCAATCATATTTCCTTTATGCGTGAGCCTTAAATCTGCATTATCAGATCTAAGACTTAACCTATATTCGGCTCTTGAGGTAAACATCCTATATGGTTCAGCGACACCCTTTGTCACCAAATCATCAATCATCACACCAATATATGCATCTGACCTGTCTAAAATAAAAGGCTCCATATTTTTTAAAGAAAGTGCAGCATTAATACCAGCTATAAGACCTTGAGCCGCTGCCTCTTCATATCCTGTAGTTCCATTAACTTGACCAGCTAGATATAAATTTTTTATTTTTTTTGTCTCTAAAGTTAAAAAAAGCTCTCTTGGATCAATATAGTCATATTCTATAGCATATCCTGGTCTAATTACTTTAACATTTTCTAAACCATTGATATTATTGAGTATTTCATATTGCACAACTTCAGGTAGAGATGTTGATATGCCATTTGGGTAAATTGTATGGTCATTTAAACCCTCTGGTTCTAAAAATATCTGGTGTCTTGTCTTATCAGCAAATTTGACAATTTTATCCTCTATTGAAGGACAATATCTTGGACCAACACCCTGGATATTGCCAGAGTACATTGCACTTTTGGATAAATTCTTTTCAATAATTTTATGTACCTTTTCATTAGTATAAGTCATTGCACAAGACACTTGTTTGTTTAAATTTTTTTTTGTTAAAAAAGAAAAAAAGTAAGGTTCATCATCTGCAAATTGTTTTTCTAAATTTTCAAAATTAATAGTTCTAGTATCTAACCTTGGGGGAGTCCCAGTTTTTAATCTACCTATTTTAAAATTATATTTTTCTAACTGTTCGCTCAAACCAGTACTTGATTTTTCATTGAAACGACCTGCGGGGGTTCTTTCATCACCAATATGTATTAATCCATTTAAAAATGTGCCAGTTGTTAAGATTAACTTATTACAACTAACTTTATTGCCTTTTGCTGTAACAAATCCACTTATTTCATTATTTGAAAAAATAAATTTAACAACAGGATCTGAAAAAATGCTTAAATTACAATAGTTTGCAAGTTTTTCTTGCATAAATTTACGATATAATGATCTATCAGATTGAGTTCGCGGTCCCCTTACGGCAGGTCCTCTACTTCTATTTAATAATCTAAATTGTATTCCAGACTTATCAGCTACATCACCCATCACACCATCTAAAGCATCAATTTCTCTCACTAGATGACCTTTACCCAAACCACCAATAGCAGGATTACATGACATTTCCCCTATGGTATTTTTATTGTGAGTGAATAGAGCAGTATTAATTCCAAGTCGTGCGGATGCTGCTGCTGCCTCGCACCCTGCATGTCCTCCGCCGATTACTACCACATCAAAAGATAAATCTTTTTTCATACTATAAATTTATATTTGATTATAAGATTTACAAGATTTGAGTTTTTTTTTACAAATAAGCTATATTTATCAACGGAAATGGTAAAAAAGGGGTCAAAAATACAGGAAAATCGTTATTATTTACCAATACAAAAATCGTTGAAAATACTACCTAATATCTCCTCTACATCAACTTTTCCAACAATCATGCCTAGGTGTCTAGTTGCTAATCTTAAATCCTCAGCTGCTTTATCAAAATCTTTTTTATCTCTCTTGTTCGAAAAATTTTTTAAGTGATCTACACACTGAACCAAATGTTGCCTATGTCTTTCTCTTGTAATCAAAATATCTTCTTCGGTTATAAATTTATTTTTTAAGTTATCTTTTATTTTTGAAATTAATTTATCTATATTTAAATTTTCCTTTAACGAGATCTGAACATGATTTAATTTGGTAATCTCTGGATCTAATTTAGCTTTTAAAAGATCTGACTTATTAACTACCAAGATTGCATTATTTTTTAACAAATCATTCAAAAAACCGCTTAAATCAATGCTTTTGGCATCAACTACTACTAGTTTTAAATCGGCATTTTCAGCTTTTTTAAGAGATAATTTTATACCTTTTTTTTCAATTTCATCTTTTGAGTCTCTTATGCCTGCAGTGTCAGAGATAATAACTGGATACCCATCTATATTTAAGTGCACTTCAACGACATCACGTGTAGTACCAGCGATTTCAGAAACTATAGCAACCTCTCTGTTCGATAAGTTATTTAATAGACTTGATTTACCCGCATTCGTCGGTCCTATGATTGCAATTTTAAATCCTTCTCGAATAATTTCTCCCACTTTTTGATCATCTAAAATTTTATTAATCTCATTTAAGACATCTGACGAATCCTTTTTTATCTTTTTTAAAATTTCCTCTGGAAGATCTTCCTCAGGAAAATCTATTTTAGCCTCAACAAATGACAAAATTTTTAATAATTTTTCTCTTAGCTCATTAAATTTGTCGGAAGAGTTACCTTTCATTATTTTTACAGCTTGTAATCTTTGAATTTCAGTTTCTGCTGAGATTAAATCTGCTATACTCTCTGCTTTAAGTAAATTTATCTTTCCATTTTGAAAAGCAAGCTTTGTAAACTCACCCGGTTCAGCTAATCTACAGTTTTTAATCTTTAATATTTCATTTTGAACGGCCAAAATTAATGCTTTACCTCCATGGACATGGATTTCGGCCATATCCTCACCTGTATAGCTCCTAGGCCCTGGAAACCATAAAATTATAGCCTCATCGATAAGCTCAAAAGTGTTGATATTGTTTATTTTCCGAAGGGTAGCTCTTCTTGGTTCGGGCATTTTATCATTTGTAAGAGATTTAATCACAGTAGATGTCTCAGAACCCGAAATCCGGATTATTGCTACCCCTGATATTCCAGGTCCAGTTGAAAGAGCAAATATTGTCATAATTTTATTATATATTGAAAATTTATATTGGATATTATTAAAATCATAATGATTATATGGTTAGCTTCATACCCTAAAAGTGGCAACACTTGGATTAGGTCAATAGTTTCATCTCTTATCTACACAGAAGATGGAAAATTTGAATTTGATCTATTAAAAAAAATTCCTCAATTCCCAATTAAAAAAAATTTTGAGGGTTTTACAGATAAATATAGAGATATACACGAATTAAAAAAAAATTGGATATATGCCCAAGATAAAATAAATTTAGATCAAAAGATTAAATTTTTAAAAACCCATCATTTAAACTGTAAAATTGATGATTATAATTTTACCAATACATCAAACACATGCGCAACTATATATGTGGTTAGAGACCCAAGAAATCTTATTAATTCAATTTCAAATCATTACGATAAATCAAAAGAAGACTCAAAAAAATTTTTAATTACTCCTCAATTTTTAGGTGAAAAAGAAAATAGCAGTGGGTATGTTATGACCTTGTTGGGAAGTTGGGGTGAGCATTATAGATTTTGGAAACAAAACAGTAAAAATTTTTTACTCATTAAGTATGAAGATTTAATTCAAAATATAGATAAAGAATTAGATAAGATAATTAATTTTTTGAAAAATTATATGACATTTAATGTAGATAAAAAAAAGAGAGAAAATATAATTAATACAACTAGTTTTAAAAACCTTAAGAGTATGGAAGAAAAAGGTCTATTTAAGGAAAGCGTTCTAACTAAAAATTCAAGTTCCAAAGTTGTTTTTTTCCATCAAGGGCCCGATAATAATTGGGAAAATTCATTAGATAAAAAACTGCAAATTGAAATAGAACAAAATTTTAAAATTGAGATGGAAGAACTTGGGTATTTAAAATAATCAAAAGTCTAAGAAGGTCTATTCATAGAATTAAAGAATTCTGAATTATTTTTTGTATCTTTTAATTTTGAGCTTATAAACTCTATGGCATCCATTGTTCCCATTGGGGCAATTATTCTTCTTAAAACATTCATTTTTTGTAAATCATCCTTTTCAAACAATAATTCTTCTCTTCGTGTACCTGATTTTGTGATATCTATTGCTGGATATATTCTTTTATCTGCAATTTTTCTATCAAGAACAGTCTCGCTATTACCAGTTCCTTTAAATTCCTCAAAAATAACCTCATCCATTCTACTGCCAGTATCAATTAAAGCAGTTGATATAATTGTCAAAGATCCTCCTTCTTCAATATTCCTCGCGGCACCAAAGAATCTTTTAGGTCTTTGTAAAGCATTCGCATCTACACCACCTGTCAAAACTTTACCTGAGCTAGGTATTACTGCGTTGTAGGCTCTCCCTAATCTTGTAATAGAATCTAAAAGTATAACTACATCTTTTTTATGTTCAGTTAGTCTCTTAGCTTTTTCTATCACCATTTCAGCTACAGCAACGTGACGTTGTGCAGGTTCATCAAAAGTAGAACTAATTACCTCTCCTTTTACTGTTCTTTGCATATCTGTCACTTCCTCGGGACGCTCATCAATCAATAAAACTATTAAATAACATTCGGGGTAATTTTTAGCTATTGAGTTAGCTATACTTTGTAAAATCATTGTTTTACCAGCTTTAGGTGGTGAAATAATTATTGATCTTTGTCCTTTTCCAATTGGGCTGACTAAATCAATTAATCTTGGTGTTAAGTCTTGTTTTTTGTCTGGCTTAGAGATTTCTACTTCCATAACTAGCTGCTTATCAGGATAAAGAGGGGTCAAGTTATCAAATGCTATCTTGTGTCTAGATTTCTCAGGTTCTTCAAAATTAATTTTGCTTACTTGAAGTAAAGCAAAATATCTCTCACCTTCTTTGGGGGCTCTTACAGGACCCTCAACTGTATCACCTGTTCTTAAACCAAATTTTCTTATTTGACTTGGGCTTACATAAATATCATCAGGACCTGGAAGATAATTCGACTCCATGGCTCTTAAAAAACCAAAGCCATCTTGTAGAAGCTGCAAAACTCCCGCACCAGTAATTTCTTCTTTCTCAGCTACTTTTTTTAAAATTGCAAAAAGTATCTCCTGTTTTCTTAATGTACTAGCATTTTCAATACCAAGCTCTTCAGCTTGAGTAATAAGTTGTTCGGATGATTTAAGTTTTAGTTCTTGTATGTTCATGATTTAAAATTATTAAGGACTTAATAATAAAATTAATATATCTACTATTTAAAAAAATTCAACCCTAGATTGGCTTAAAAATTACGATAAAAACAATCAAAATTAGCATTAAAGTAGGTATTTCATTAATATAACGATAAAATTTTGACGTCTTAGTATTTTGGTCCAGCCTAAACTGATTAAGCAACAGTCCAAGATAAAAATGATAAGCTGTTAAAAATACTACTAAAATTAGCTTTAATTGAAGCCATAGATTATTTAATTGCTCAAAACCGATCTCATGGATCAAAACTAAGCCAAATATCCAACTTAATACCATGGCTGGTGTCATAATATAATAGAACAACTTTCTTTCCATTGTTTTAAATACATTGATAATAATTTCATTATTATTTTCAGAATGATAAACAAATATTCTAGGAAGATACAAAAGACCAGCCATCCACGAAATAACAGCTATTAGATGTAGGCTTTTAAATAACAAATAACTATTCATAACTTAAACAAGGGCATTTTTTAAATTGATTTGGGCATTGTATCTTAGGAGGAAAAAGTTCTTCATTAAAATTATAATCTTGTTTATTAATTATTAAATTTGACATTGCTTTTATATATTTTTCATTTGTTCCAAGGGCTGGCACTCTCAAATAATTTTTACAACCATTTTTGTCTGCGAGTTCCTTATATTCTATATCTAATTCGACAAGTGTTTCAGAATGTTCTGATACAAAGGCAATAGGAACTAAAACAATAGTTTTTCCTAATTTTGAATTTTCTATAATTATATCCTCGGTGGATGGTCCAATCCATTTTAAGGGTCCAACTCTACTTTGATAACTTAATACCCAGTCTAAATTCTTAATATCCAAAGATTTTACAATTCTTTCAACTGACTGTTCTACTTGCCACTGATATGGATCACCTTTTTTAATATTTTTTTCAGGTAATCCGTGTGCAGAAAATATTAATTTAAAAGTTTTCAGATTATTTATTTTTTTCAATATTTCATCTTTATGTGCTTGAACAAAATTTTCATCATTTGGGTAACAACAAATGGTGCTTGTTTTCGCTTGAAAACCATTTTTTTTACAAGTTTCTTTCCACTCTTTGAAAGACGAGCCAGATGTTGCAGCAGAAAATTGTGGATACAATGGCATAAGAATTACTTCCTCTGGATTATAATTAATTACATCTTTGATTACATTTTCTGCCCTTGGATGCCAGCATCGCATAACTATAAAACATCTATACTCTGATGAGTTATCGTCTTGATTTAATTTTAATTCTAAGGCTGTGGATTGTTCTTCGGTAAGACGTAATATAGGTGAGGACCCACCTAATTCTTGATATATTTTTTTTGCTGTTGGAGCTCTTCTGTTTGCTATAAGTTTAGCCAAAGGATATCTAATGAAACTTGGTAAATTTAAAATGGCTGGGTCATTAAATAAATTAAATAAAAAAGGTTCAACACTATCTAATTTATCTGGTCCTCCCAAGTTAAATAAAATAACGGCTTTTTTCATTTATAATCTCTTACTGTTTTTACTAAATATTCCACCATCTCAGGACTGGTTTCAGGTAATACTCCATGACCAAGATTAAAGATATAAGGATGATCTTTAAAAATATCTAAATATTTCATCGTTTCTTTTTTTAATGTTTCTTTGTCAGTTAATAAAACTTTAGGGTCTAATCCACCTTGGACTGGTATTTTGATGTCTTTAATTATTTTTTTTGGATCAACATTATAATCAATATTAATTGCATTGGGTTTAATAATGTTGCAAAACTCTTTATAATTTTTTATTTCTCTAGGAAAACATATTACAGGAATATTTAAAGATTTAACATAATTAACTAAATTTAAAGTAGGAGTATAAACATAATTTGGTAGATCTTTTTCCTCTAACAAGCCGGCCCAACTATCAAAAATTTGGATAATATTAGCACCATTTTCAATTTGGTTTTTAATATGAATTTTCAAAAATTTTTCTATAATTAACAAAATTCTATTAATCAAAAATTCATCTTTGAAAAAATTTTCTTTCAATCTTTTTTTCGGAGATTGTTGATTAATCATATAAACCAATAACGTCCAAGGAGCTCCAACAAAACCTATTGTATTTTTATCTTGGGTAAGTTTGTGATTACTTACTTCTTTAATCAATTTATAAATTGGTAAAATCTTTTGAATAAAATCAATTTCATCTACCTTTGAAATTTTATCTAAATTTATTTCTTCTAAAATTGGTCCAAATCCCTTTTTAAACTCTACTTTCTGATTTAACCCGTATGGTAACATTAAAATATCTGAAAAAATAATTGCTGCATCTAAATTAAATCTTTTAATCGGTTGAAGAGTAATTTCTGTAGACAGTTTTGTGTTAAGACATAAATTTATAAAGTTTTGATTTTTTTCTCTTATTTCCCTAAATTCAGGAAGATACCTTCCTGCTTGTCTCATTATCCAAATAGGATTAACAGTTGTATCTTTATTTTTTAAAACT
>CACFZB010000022.1 GCA_902570715.1 uncultured Pelagibacteraceae bacterium | reverse complement strand
AATTATATACTGATTTTATTGTATTGTTTTATTATTAAATTGATCGAAAGTATAGGTAGTTAATATTTTAGCAATTCTATCTTTTCTAATATCTAAATTTTTTGCTTCTAATAAAACTTGTTTTTCCTCAAGAGTAAAAGGTGAGGCCATAGCAAGTGCATTTATAGTTTCATCTAAACTTTGTTTTTCTAAGGCTTTCCAATTTATAATAAATCCTCTTTTTTCAAATAATGATTTCAGATCTTTAAAAATCATTTCTAAATCTGAAAATTTTATTTCTATATTTTTACTATTAAGATCATCAATATAATCATCAAAATCAACTTCACATTCACGGTATCTTTTGTTAGATTCAATCTCTTTTACAATTTGAAATCTGATAAGTCCTTTTAATTCAATTAAAAAACGACTATCATCTGTCTCCTTAAAAGTTGTAATTTTTCCCATACAACCAATATTATGAAGTTCTGGCAAATTGCTGTTATTAGTCGTTTTATTTTTAGGTTGTATCATTCCAATTAATTTATTTGATTTTATGCTATCGTTAATCATATCTAGATATCTGGGTTCAAAAATATTAAGTGGGACTGAAGTTTTTGGAAATATAATAAAGTTACTTAATGGAAAAACAGGCAATTTTTTTGGTAACTCATTTTTATTCATTATTAATAATTATAACATATTTAATATTGCTTGAATTAAAAAAATTGACTATTTATAATGATTTTTATGCGGGCATAGCTCAGTGGTAGAGCGTCTCGTTGCCAACGAGAAGGTCGAGGGTTCGACCCCCTTTGCCCGCTCCAAATTATTGTGATTAAATCAAAATATATAACTAATTTATTTCAAAATTTTTTGAAAAATAAAGATATAAGATTGTTAAAAAATAGTTTTTTATACTATTTAATTTTTAGAATCGTTAGAAATTTTTTGACAAATGATATTCTGTTAAACATCTATGGATTCAAAATATTTGGAAGTATTAATAAAAAACGAACTTCATATTTTTTGTTAAAAAAATGTGAATTTGGTGATTTTTATGAATTCGAAAATCTTAAAAAATTTTCTAATTTCAATGATGTTTTTTTGTTGGATTGTGGTTGCAATTACGGATTTTACTCTTTTTTTTTAGCATCTTTAAAAAAAACAAATTATGTAGTTTCTATTGAAGCATCAAAAAATACAGCAAAAGAATTTTTAAAAAATCTTGAAATTAATAATTTTAAGAATATTTCATTTTTTAATAAGGCCATATCAGATAAAGATGATAAAGAAGTATCCTTTAATGAAAGTATAAATGATTGGGAAAGTTCAATTGATCATCAAGATTTTCCTTTGCGAAACATTTCTAATATTAAAACAGTAAAAATAGATACACTTTTAAAGTCTTTTGATTTAAAAAAATATACACTTTTTATCAAGTTGGATTTAGAAGGACATGAAATGAGGGCAATTGAAGGGGGGCTCAATGTTATTAAAAATTTTTCACCAATTATAATAATTGAGTTTTCAAAGTTTTTTCTGGGTAAAGAATATAATAAACAAGCTTTTAGAAAATTTTTAATTGACTTTGACTACCAAATTTATGATGTACAAAAAAATATGATAGAAATCGACGATATAATTGATAAGATTGAAAAATTATCAAAAAATTATAAAACAATAGGAAATTATTTTTTAATAAAAAGTTCATCAAAACAATTGGAATTATTTAATTCAAATGACTAAATTAACCGAAAAAAAGTGTTTGCCATGTGAAGGTGGTGTTATACCTTTTGATATATCAGAAATTCATAAATATCAAAAAAAAGTTGATGGGTGGAATTTAGAAAATAATGATAAAAAAATTTTTTTCCTTGAAAAAAGATTTAAATTTAAAAACTTTGTTGATAGTCAAGATTTTGTAAACAAAGTTGGAAAAATTGCTGAGAAAGAAGGACATCATCCTGATATAAATTTTGGTTGGGGTTATGCAAAAATTGCTATTACAACACATGCAATAGAAGGACTCTCGGAAAATGATTTTATATTAGCAGCAAAAATAGATGAAATTACTAATGTCTAAAATGTCTTGTTTTTGAAAAAACTAAGATTGTATTTGTATCGTTTGCGTATTTGATAATTTTTTTGTCGTTTATCGAACCATAAGGTTGAATTATAGCATTAACACCTGATTGAACCAATTTTTCCACTCCATCTACAAAAGGAAAAAAAGCATCAGAGGCAGCAAAAATATCTCCAGTTGGATTTAAAAATTTTTTCATTTTATCTATTGCTATTTGGCAACTATCAACCCTGCTTGGTTGACCAGATCCAATCCCAACAGTTGTTTTATCATTAGCTAAGACAATTGCATTAGATTTCACATATCTACAAATATTAAAAGCAAAAATCAAATTTTCCATTTGTTGTTTAGTAGGTTTTATTTTTGAAACTATTGAAAAATTTTTTTTTATAAATTCAATGTTGTCTTCAGTTTGTACTAAGGTTGCATTATTAAGTAAGTTCATTCTCAACTCTTGACTTAAGATAAATTTATTTGCATCTATTAACCTTAAATTTTTCTTTTTTTTTAATATATTAAGTGCTAGCTGATCAAATCCATTAGCGATAATTACTTCTAAAAAAATTTTGTTTAATTCTAAAGCCAATTTTGAATTAACTTTAAAATTACATGAAACGACTCCTCCAAAAGCACTAACTGGGTCACAAGCTAAAGCTGATTTGTAACACTTTATTTTATCTTTTTTTATTGATACGCCGCATGGATTAGCGTGTTTTACTATCACTACACCAGTATTTTTAGGCAAGGATTTTGAGATTGTTAAAGCTGCATTAATATCATTGAAGTTATTATAACTTAGTTGTTTCCCATTTAATTGATTTAAATTTAAAGATTTCTTATGGGAATAAATTGCACTCTTCTGGTGAGGGTTCTCACCATATCTAAGTTCTTCTATTAATTTAAATTGAATAGTTTTCTTATCCTGAAATTTTTTTGTTGAATCTTTGTTTAAATAATTAGCAATTATAGTGTCGTAATAAGCAGTTTCTGTAAATGCAATTTGGGATAATTCTTTTCTGAATTCTAAAGAAGTTGATCCATTATTTTTTTTTAATTGTTGAATTAAAGCTGGGTATTGGTTTACTGATGTAATTACAGCAACATCTTTATAGTTCTTGGCAGCAGCTCTAACCATTGTTGGACCACCAATATCAATATTTTCAATTATTTTTTTTTTATTTGAGTTAGTTTCAATAGTTTTTTCAAAAGGATAAAAATTGACTACTACTAAATCAATATTTGTTATTTTATTATTTTTAACATCTCTTCGATGTTTTTTATCTTCTCTTTTATTTAAGATTCCTCCATGTATTTTGGGATGAAGTGTTTTAACTCTTCCACCCAAAATCTCAGGTGAGCCAGTAAATTCTGAAACCTCTGTGCATTTATATTTTAGTTTTTTTATAGCCTTATAAGTTCCACCAGAGCTAATTATGTTAATTTTGAATCTATTTAATGTAGATAAAAGAATTCTAAGATCTTCTTTATTTGATAGTGAAATTAAGGCGTTTCTAATCTTACTCATTATATTTTAATTAATTCCCATTTTATATTATTATTTTGTGAATTAGTAATACCAGAAATAAAAATATTTTGATTTTCTATGTAACTATTTTTCTTACCGAAATATAAACCATTATCAATATTAATGTGATAATCTTCACAAGAAAATTTCCAACCCTCAGTTTCATATTCAATAAATATTGATTTATTATTTTGAGTTTTCATAATTTTAGCTGATGGATCTAAATGAAAACGAATATCAAATTTAAGATTAGGTAACATTTTTACACCTTTTATTTTATCACAGCCTATTAATTTATTATTTTCTGGGTAAAATTCAATTTCACGTTCATAATAGAGGTTATATCTTTTTAAATATCCATCATGTGCTAACAATATTTTCCAAAAATTTTTTTCATAATTAATTTTTTTCTTAATAATTTTAATCCCCTCTTTAATTTCTAACTCATAATTTGAATTTTTTTTAAATTTACAAGAAGAATTGTCGTCTATTATTAATACATTATGGACAGCTGTAGATTTGGATAATTCATTTAATTCTATGTTTTTTTATTGTATACGCCTGAATTAGTAAAAATTTTTTTTCCATTAGAAACAAATTCAAAAGATAAAGCTCCAGCTTGGTAGTCGGTAGAATATTTATTTTGAGGCGAGGGACCAGCATCGATAATTAGATTTATTTTTTTATTTTTAAAACTTAGGTAGTTTGCAAACTCATGATTATCATTTTTAAAGGAATAACCTAATCTTTTGAGATAAAGATCAAAATCGTTATTTCTTGAAATATTATTACCATTAAACAAAGGATCAAATTTTAAATTCTGCCAAAAAAAAGCATATGCTTGGCCAAGGTGAAAAATTGTTTCATCTATAAATTCAGGTATTTCTGTTTGAGACTCTTTCATCCATTCCCTTATTAAAATTAGATATTTAAGATAAAAGATTGAAGTTTTGATACTTCTAGATTTAGGAAAACCATCGTTATCTAATGAATTTTTAATAATTTTATTTAAAAAACTTAAACCCTTTTGAATAAAAACTTTTTCATCTTTATAGCAAAGTCCAACGAGAATAATTGCTGCAATTCCAACTAGTCTATTATTAAGATTATAAACATTATCAATTTGATTTATTAGATGTACGGTTTGTTTTTGAATATAAAAATCAAAATCTCTTCTATACTGTTCATTACTTTCATCATAAGTAAGTTTAGAATTAGATAGCCATGAAATAATTCTTTTTGAGGTAGTGTTAAAATTCCAACTATTACGATTATATCTAAAATTAAGTTCTAACCAATTTTTAATAATAGATTGAACAGAAGAATTGGAAGATTTTAAATCAATGCTGAAAAGCCAAAAAAAATTATTCAGTTTTTTTGATTGATTTTCATCTATTTTTTTATTTATCCAAAAATCTTCTAATACAATATCATCAACATTTATTTTTTTTGTCTGAATATTGACTATAGATTTTAAGAGATAGGAGCTTGGTCTGTATTTTAGATCTACATTAAAAATTTTTGATATTTTTTTATCATACAAAAAAGAGTTAAGATAAATTTTTCTAAAAATATCGAACATATTTGATAAGATTATCTAAAACAATTATTTACACTGATCTCAATAAATCTATATTTTTTTTGATATTTCCATTATTGCTTTTAAATATTGTAGTTCCGGAGACCAATATATTTGCTCCTGCAGCAACAGCGTCTTTAGCATTATCAAAATTTATGCCACCATCTATCTCTATTTCAAAATTTAATTTTTTATTATTACGAATTTCAACTAATTCTTTGATTTTGCTTAGAACTTCGGGCATAAATTTTTGTCCTCCAAATCCTGGATTTACACTCATTATCAAAATCAAATCTATCTTATTTAAATTTTTTTCAATTATTTCAACTTTTGTCTCTGGATTTAATGAGACACCTACTTTTTTTTTTAAGGATCTTATCTTATCAATAGAGTCATTAATATCATCAGTTGCCTCAGGATGAATAGTAATTATATCTGCACCAGCATTTGCATATGATTCGATATATTTGTGAACTGGCGAGATCATTAAATGAACATCAAATGGAATTGATGAACTTTTTTTAAGAGCTTTAATAACTGGCGGACCAATTGTTAAATTTGGCACAAAATGTCCATCCATTACATCTACATGAATCATATCAGCACCAGCACTACAAAGTCTTTTGATTTCATTGCCTAACTGGCTAAAATCAGCAGATAAAATTGAAGGTGAAATTTTAATTTTTTTCATTGATTACTAAAATAATTAGTATCAATTTTAAAATTTAATTGAATTAAAAAATTGGTAAATTTGTCTCGAAATTTCACTTTCCAATGGAAAAGATAACATTCCCATAACTGAATATCCTAAAATCCATGGCATTAAGTAAAATCTAATCATAAAGAAAAACCAAGCTACGTATAAAGGAACTAAGGGTCCAATTATAAAAGACGGAGTTATTGGTTTGAATAAAGTCATTAAAGGATTGGTAAATTTGACAAATACTCTCATAAAAAAGAATTGAGAGTCTTCTCTTTGAAAAATGTTCATTGCTACCCTTCCAATTAAAGTCCACATAATTACGCCAAGAATATAGTCAATTATATAAACTAAAGGATGAAAATTAGCTGACATTCAAAATTTATATTGGAAAAATTTAGAAATTAAAAGGGGCGAAATTAATCGCCCCTTTAAAAGATTTTTTATTGTTTGCCAAGGATCGTTCTACCTGATGGTACACGAACCTCATCAACCATTTTTTGCGTTGCAGCGTTAGGCTCTGAAGTAATTAAACTTACTACTACCATAGACACTAAGCTGACAGCTGAACCAAAGATACCAAACGTTAACTGTGTAATACCTAAGAATCCACTTCCGCCGTTTCTTACCCAAATTAGGTAACCAGCACCAGAAATTAATCCTAAAGCCATACCAGCTATAGCACCTTCTCTGTTAGCTCTCTTCCACCATACACCAAGTACAAGTGGGAAGAACAAACCAGACATCGCAAAGTCAAAAGCCCAGATTACTGAACCTAAGATACCTTGGATCTCCATCGCCGCAATAGTTGCTCCAGCAAAACCAATTACTACAAGTAATACCCTTGCAACAACTAGTCGTTTTGCAGTTTCTGCTTTTGGATCAATGATCTTGTAGTACAAGTCATGAGATAAAGCATTTGCAATTGCTAGAATCAAACCATCAGCTGTTGACATGGCAGCAGCCATACCACCAGCAGCAACTAGACCTGAGATTACATAAGGTAATCCAGCTATCTCTGGAGTTGCTAATACAACGGCTTTACCACCCATGAAGAACTCGTTTAATTCAACAGTTCCATTTCCATTAAAGTCGCTGATAAACATTAAGTTTGCTTGGTTCCAGTTTTGATACCAATCTATCGCCTGAACTTCTGCTACTGATTTACCGATAATACCAGTTGATAATGTCGGATCCATCAATGACAACTTAGACAGTGTCGCTAACATTGGAGCAGAAGAATAAAGTAGGAAGATAAAGAATAATGACCAACCTACTGATTTTCTAGCTGCTTTTACACTTGGAGTAGTGAAATATCTCATCATCACGTGAGGCAATGAAGCTGTTCCCATCATCATTGCTAGTGCTAATGAAATAAATGCCCAAGGTGTAGCGTTAACCGCTGAGTGTGCTTTAGTTATTCCAGCTAAGCCTTTTGGTACCATAGCAAGATTCTCTTTCGAGTTTGCCACAAAACCAAACTGCTGTTCTAGTTCACCAATTCTAGCTACTTCATCAGCTAACATAAAGTGTGGGAAGAATCCCGCACCAATTTTGTTACTGATCCAAAATACTGGTAATAAGTAAGCTATAATTAGTACGATATATTGTGCAACCTGTGTCCAAGTTACTCCTCTCATACCACCTAACATTGAACATAGTAAGATACTTACTAATCCAACATAAACTGCGTATTGAAATGGAATATCAAGAGCAACAGATGCAATAGTACCTGTAGCGTTAATTTGTGCAGTCACATAAGTAAATGAAGCAACAGTTAATACTATTACTGCAAGTAACCTTGCTAAATTACCACCGTATCTTGTACCAATAAAATCTGGAACTGTGTAACAGCCAAATTTTCTTAGGTATGGTGCTAATAAAGATGCAACTAATACATAACCACCTGTCCAACCTACAAGTAGTGCCATATAACCGTAACCTTTAAAGTAAATACCACCTGCCATTGCAACGAACGATGCACCAGACATCCAGTCTGCTGCTGTCGCCATTCCGTTGAACACGGTAGGTACTTGTCTTCCAGCTACGTAATAAGCATCTGCTTGTGCTGTACGTGATAGCCAACCAATTATCGCATAAATGGCTACTGTAAAAGCAACGAAACAAATTCCGATTACTTTTGCAGACATACCCATCTGTTCTGCGATCGCCATAATGATTATGAAAGCTAAAAATCCACCTGTATAGATTCCATAAACTTTAGGCAAATTGTCTATAAAATTACCTTTTATCATTAGTCGTCTCCTCTCTCACTGAAGCCGAATTCTTCATCAATTTTTTCTTGTCTATTCGCAAACCAGAAAATTAGGATTACGAAAATTCCAAGAGAACCTTGACAAGTGAACCAATAAGTTAGGGGATAACCAAATGGTCCCGTTACTTCGTTCATCTCTGCTCCGAAAAGGAAGATGCCAATTGAGAATACAAACCAAATTGCTAATGTAACCATTAACAATCCCCTGGTTTTTTCCCAGTGTTGTGCTTGTTTTGACATTATATACCTCTCTCTTTTAGTTATAACTGGCGAAAATCATACTTATTATGAAGGAGATTCAAAGTATTAAAATTGTTAAAAATAAAGGACTTTTTGGGTTATAAATAAGCAAAATACCGCATTTATGGCAAAATATAAATTATCTTGGAAGGATCTCTCTTGGAATGATTTTAAGATTTACTTGTTTGCTTTATTCAAAGCTTTTGTCCCAAAGAAAAAAATTAAAAATTTAGACGACCTTGAAGCGTTTATTCAAACCAAATCAGCTTGGGTTACACAAGTGACTCTATATGGATATTTAAAGACAAGAATGGGCACTAGATATGTTCTTCATTTTGAAAATGATGAATTTATGTCCTCTGTTAATTTAGCTAAGTGGAATATTTATGCAGTTGCTCTCCAGGATCTTACTTTTTTTACGTTTTCTTACTTGAAAGCTAATAGTCATTACAACGAAACAAATAATGCTCAAGAAATCTTTCTTAAAATCTTAGATGATGAAATATCAAATAAGATGCCTTTAGAAATTATAGAAAAAGCTAAAAAAAACTTTAATGAGAGATATCGAAATGTGAATTGGGAAAAATATTATAGCGACCTTCCATTTAATCCAAGTGCACTATCATTGTATGAGTGGGCTCCTATTGCTGAAGATTTAAAAATTTTAGATCGTAAAATAGTTCTTAACTCAGTAATTTTAAAATGGGATATTGTTAAAAAAGAATTTAAAGAGAGAGTAAAATTTTAAGTATTTTTTCTATTCTCAACTAAACTATCTACTACACTTGGGTCAGCTAAAGTTGTAGTATCACCAAGTTGACCGTGTTCATTGGCTGCAATTTTTCTTAAAATCCTTCTCA
>CACFZB010000021.1 GCA_902570715.1 uncultured Pelagibacteraceae bacterium | reverse complement strand
AAGGAGATTAAAGAGAGGAGTTTTTCATATGTGCGGCATTTATAATATCAATTATAGAAGATATTTTGCTGTACCATTTGTGAGTGAAGAAAAAAGAAAACAATTTCTTGATGACGTTAAAAGGACTGCGATTAACGTTTAGTTTAGTTTTAGTTTATTTTTTAAGTTCTACCGAATTAAAAGCTGATTTAATAAATCCAAGTAGTTTAATTAAACCTAAAGAAGTTGTTCAAATTCAGCTTACTGGATTAATGAATAATGATAATAAATTTAAAGATAGTGGAATTGAACAAACTTGGAATTTTGCACATCCTAATAATAAAAAAAACACAGGTCCCTTACCAAATTTTAAAATAATGATAAAAGGAAGATCTTATCAGATGCTTTTGAACCATTTGAGCCACACAATTACGGAGGTAGGAAGTAGTGACAAATGGGCTCAATTTGAGGTTATTATTTTAGATAAGGAAAAGATTTACCATAAATTTAACTGGCAAGTCGAAAAATATACTATGGATGGGCCTCTAAAAGACTGTTGGTTAACTACAATGGTCTCCAGTCCTATTCCTTTAGGAAGTTCAATTTGATTATCCACAATACAATTTTGTTTCGTAATGAATAAAAATTTAGTAGGAATCGTTTAATGAAATCTAAAACAAAAGTAGTTGTTGTTGGTGGCGGTGTTGTAGGTGTGAGTGCGCTTTATCACTTAGCAAAAAAAGGTTGGTCAGATGTTGTTTTAGTTGAAAGAAAGGAATTAACTTCAGGTTCCACTTGGCACGCTGCAGGATTGTTGCCTTTATTCAATATGAGTTACTCAGTTGGACAACTTCATAAATATGCAGTGAACCTTTATAAAAAATTAGAAGAAGAAACAGGAAAAAATGTTGGCTTTAGTGTTGTTTCTAATATTCGTTTAGCAAGTACAAAAGATAGAATGGACGAATATCATCAATACGCTGGAGTTGCTAAAACAATAGGAGTTGATGTAAAATTTTTAACACCGCAACAAGTTAAAGAAATTTGGCCTTTATGTCATACAGATGATTTAATTGGAGCAATTCAACATCCTGAAGATGGATATATTCAGCCGGCAGATTTAACACAAGCACTCGCTACAGGTGCTAGAAATATGGGAGCTGAAATTTATAGAAATACAACTGTCTTAAGTATGAAACAAAATAAAGATGGGTGGATCGTTGAAACTGATAAGGGATCTATAGAATGTGAACATGTTATTTCTTGTTCAGGAAATTTTGCAAGACAAACAGGTGAAATGGTAGGTTTAGATATTCC
Source organism: uncultured Pelagibacteraceae bacterium (assembly GCA_902570715.1). GTDB lineage: Bacteria > Pseudomonadota > Alphaproteobacteria > Pelagibacterales > Pelagibacteraceae > Pelagibacter. The sequence goes on along the minus strand of CACFZB010000021.1, from coordinate 8,139 downwards.
AGTAATACCTGTTGAACATCAATATATTGTAACTGAACCTCATCCTGAAATTCAGAAAAGAAAAAAAGATGGATTACCAGAAATGGGAGTATTAAGAGATAGTGATAGCAGATGGTATATGAGAGAAGAAGCCGGTGGTTTGATTTTAGGTCCTTATGAAGATGGAGCACCTGCTTGCTATGTTGAGGGCCCATCGAAAGAGTCAGAATATGAATTGTTTCAAGAAGATTTAGACAGACTTGCGCCACACATTGAGGGAGCTATACATAGAGTACCAGCTTTCGGCGAAGTAGGTGTAAAAAAAGTTTACAATGGAGCAATTTGCTATACTCCAGATGGTAATCCGATTGTTGGACCTGCATGGGGATTAAAAAATTTTTGGATTAATGAGGGACATAGTTTTGGAATTACTGCTGCAGGTGGAGCAGGATGGCAATTAGCAGAATGGATTGTGGATGGAGAGCCAACTATTGATATGCTTGGTGTTGAACCAAGACGTTATGGAAATTATGCAACTAAATCTTATTTAAAAGCTAAAAATGAAGAAGCATATAGTCATGTTTTTATAGTTCATTATCCAGATGAAGAAAGACCAGCAGCAAGACCACTCAGAACATCACCATGTTATGAGAGAATGAAAAATCTTGGAGCTGTATTTGGACAAAAGTTTGGTTGGGAGAGACCTAATTTTTTTGCAACAGATGGTATGGAACAAAAAGATGATTGGTCTTTTAGAAGATCAAAATGGTTTGATGCTATTAAAAAAGAATGTGAAAATGTTAAAAAAAATGTTGGTCTTTTAGATATGACTGCATTCGCAAAATGTAGAATAAAAGGTCCAAAATCTGAAGAATTTTTAGATTACCTGGTTGCCAACAAACTTCCAAAAAAGATTGGAAGAATTAACTTATGTCATGCACTTAATACTAAAGGTGGGGTTCATTCAGAGTTTACAATTATGAAAGAAGCTGAAAATAGTTATTATCTTGTTTCGGCAGGGGCAAATTTAAGACTAGATCATGACTGGATACAAAAATGGATGCCAACTGATGGATCTGTAATTTTTGAAGATCTTACGAATAGTAACGGAGTTCTTGTAGTAGCAGGTCCAAAAGCTAGAGAATTAATGCAAAAAGTTTCAACTGATGATTTCTCAAATGAGAATTTCAAATGGTTAACAGCAAAAAATGTAAATGTGGGTTATGCACCTGTGAATGCTATGCGAGTAAACTTTGTAGGAGAGTTAGGTTGGGAATTACATCATCCAATCGAGTATCAAAATCATATTTTTGATAAATTGATGGAGGCAGGTAAAGATTTAGGAATTAAACCTTTTGGTATTAGAGCCATGAATAGTTTGAGAATTGAAAAATCATATAAACTAGTTGGTACAGAATTATCGATTGAGTACTCACCTTACGAATCTGGATTAGATAGGTTTGTACATCCTAATAAAGGAAATTTCATTGGTTTAGAAGCATTAAATAAATGGAGAGAAAAGGGTTTTGATAATAAATTAGTTACACTTGAAGTTCATAATACAACCGACTCAGATGTTTTAGGAAATAATCCTATTTACAAAGATGACAAGGTAGTTGGAAGAGCAACGGGTGGTGAATATGGATTTAGATTAGATAAATCAATTGCTTTAGCAATGGTTAAACCTGATTTAGCAAATGTTGGTGAAAAACTTAAAGTTGATATTCTTGGAAAAATGTATGAGGCTACAATATTAGAAGAAAGCCCATATGATGCAGAAAATAAATTATTGAGAGCTTAATGAAAATCTTAGTCGCAGTTAAAAGAGTAATTGATTACAATGTACAGATAAGAGTTAAAGAAGATGGAACGGGTGTTGTCACTGATAATGTAAAGATGTCAACAAATCCACCAGATGATAATGCAATAGAAGAGGCAGTTAAACTAAAAGAGGCTGGAAAAGCAACTGAAGTAGTAGCAGTTTCTGTTGGTGAGGAAAAAGCACAAGAGACTGTTCGAAAAGCTTTGGCCGTGGGCGCTGATAGAGGGATTCTAGTAAAGGCTGATGGAGTTATTGAGCCATTAGCAGTATCAAAAATTTTACAGAAAGTTGTTGAAAAAGAAAAGCCTGATTTAGTTTTTATGGGAAAGCAAGCTATTGATGATGATTGTAATCAGACTGGACAAATGTTAGCAGCATTATTGAATTGGCCACAAGCAACTTTTGCATCTAAAATTGAAGTTAAAGATAAATCATTAGAGGTTACAAGAGAGATAGATGAAGGTTTAGAAACTATTGAAGTAAATGTTCCTGCAATAGTTACATGTGATTTAAGATTAAATGAGCCTAGATATGCTTCTTTACCAAATATAATGAAAGCCAAAAAAAAGCCAATTGAGCAAATCACAGCATCAGATCTCGGTGTGGACACAAAACCAAGGATTGAACAGATTAAAGTTGAAGAACCACCAAAAAGAAAAGCAGGGATAAAAGTCGCAAGTGTAGAAGAATTGGTTCAAAAATTAAAAAATGAGGCTAAAGTAATATAATGTCAATTTTATTAATAGCGGAACATAACAATAAAGAATTTAAACCTTTTACATTAAATGCAATTTCAGCTGCATCACAAATAAATGAAGATGTGCATGTTTTAGTTTTAGGTTCAAATTCTGACAGTGTTGCTAAATCTATTTCCGAAGTTCCTAATGTAAAAAAAGTTATACATGTAAATAATAGCCTATATGAAAATTATCTTGCTGAAAATTATACTTCAGCAGTAATCAAGTTAGCTGAAAGCTATTCACATATAGTCTGCTCAGCTAATACATTTGGTAAAAATCTTATGCCAAGAGTTGCAGCTTTATTAGATGTTTCACAAGTCAGCGATATTACAAAAGTAATTGCTGAAGACACTTTTTTAAGACCAATCTATGCTGGCAATGCATTTGCGACAGTAAAAAGTACAGATAAAATAAAATGCGTAACAATCAGACCTACATCTTTTGACCCTGCGCCAACATCAGGAGGATCTGCTGAAATTATAAATGGTGATCCTGGAGATGCTTCCGAATTGTCAAAATTTATAAAAAAAGAGGAAATTAAATCTGATAGACCAGAATTAGGCACAGCAAGAGTAGTAGTTTCAGGTGGAAGAGGAATGCAAAGTGGAGAAAACTTTAAATTAATCACAGCAGTAGCCGATAAACTTAATGCTGCAATTGGAGCATCAAGAGCTGCAGTGGATGCAGGTTATATTACAAATGATCATCAAGTTGGACAAACAGGTAAAGTGGTTGTACCTGATTTATATATTGCAGTAGGAATCTCAGGAGCCATTCAACATCTGGCTGGAATGAAGGAAAGTAAAGTAATTGTCGCAATAAATAAAGACGGAGAGGCCCCAATATTTAGTGTTGCAGATTACGGTCTTGAAGCAGATCTTTTTGAAGCACTTCCAAAATTTCTTGAAGAATTGAACAAATTAAACACTATACAAAAATAATAGAATCTGTAAAAAATTAGAATATGTCCAGAGAGACAATGGAATATGATGTGGTTATTGTTGGTGGTGGTCCATCAGGTTTGTCTACTGCTATCAAATTAAAACAACTTGACCCAAATTTAAATGTTTGTCTCTTAGAAAAAGCTTCAGAAATTGGTGCCCACATATTGAGTGGAAATGTTTTTGAAACTAGAGCATTAGATGAATTATTGCCAAATTGGAAAGATTTGAATTCTCCTATCAAAACAAAAGTTACAAAAGAAAAATTTTTATTTTTAGGAAAAACTAAATCATTAAGTTGGCCAACATGGTTACTTCCAGCAGTTCAGCAAAACCATAAAAATTATATTATTAGCTTGGCAAACTTATGTAGGTGGCTTGCAGAACAAGCCGAATCTTTAGGGGTAGAAATTTTTCCAGGTTTTCCTGCTAGTGAAGTTTTATATAATGAAGATGGTTCTGTAAAAGGTGTAGCGACCCAGGATATGGGAGTTGATAAAGAAGGAAATAAAAAAGATAGTTATGAACCAGGTATAGATCTTTTGGGAAAAGTAACAGTATTCGCAGAAGGTTGTAGAGGTCATTTGGGAAAACAATTAATAAAGAAGTTTGAACTGGATAAAGATAAAGATCCCCAGCAATATGGAATTGGCTTTAAAGAAATTTGGGAAATAGATGAAAAAAATCACACTGAAGGATTAGTAATGCATACTGCTGGATGGCCTTTAGACAATTATACGTATGGTGGAAGTTTTATGTATCATGCTGAGAATAAACAAATCTTCCTAGGTTATGTAATTGGTTTAGATTATCAAAACCCTCATTTATCACCCTTTGATGAGTTTCAAAGATTTAAAACACACCCAGCTATCAAGAAAATTATTGAAGGTGGAAAAAGAATTTCTTACGGTGCAAGAGCACTAATAGAGGGTGGTTTTCAAAGTTTACCAAAAATGTTCATGCCAGGAGCATTACTAATAGGATGTGATGCTGGCACTTTGAATATGCCAAAAATTAAAGGTTCTCATACTGCTATGAAAAGTGGAATAATTGCAGCTGAAACAATAGACGAGCACTTAAAATCAAAAAAAGATCTATCCATTTTTGAGGAAAAACTTAAAAAAAGTTGGTTATATAAAGAGTTATTTCAAGCAAGAAATGTAAAGCCAAGTTTTAGCTGGGGATTAATATTGGGAATAATATTTACTGGTATAGATCAAATTTTATTTAGAGGGAGACTTCCCTTTACATTAAAACATAAGCATGCAGATCATGAAACTTTAAAACCAGCTAAAGATATGCCAAAAATTGAATATCCAAAGCCAGATAATATTTTAACTTTTGATAAAACAAGCTCAGTTTATTTAACTGGAACCAACCATGAAGATAATCAACCAGTTCACTTAAAGCTTAAAGACCCTAATTTACCGATAAGTTATACTTTGAATGAATTTGATGAGCCTGCTCAAAGATATTGTCCAGCAGGTGTATATGAAGTACAAAAAGAAAATGATGTTAACAAATTTGTAATTAATTCTCAAAATTGCATTCACTGTAAAACCTGTGATATAAAAGAACCTTCCCAAAATATTACTTGGGTTTCACCTGAAGGTGGTGGTGGCCCTAAGTATGGAAACATGTAATTAAGAAAGATCTATTGCAAATTTTTTAAGTGTTTCTATTGGTATAATCTTTAAAGTATTTTCGTGTGTTTTCTTCAAAAAAATAGGACAACCTTTTCCAGCTTCAACTGCTCTAGCATACCATGATGCACAAACACACCATCCATCCCCATCTTTAAGACCTGGAAATCCAAATTCAGGATGCGGTGTAATTAAATCATTACCAGCTTCTTTACACCATTCTAAAAACTCCGTTGTTACTTTAGCACAAACTGTATGAAGTCCACGATCATTTTCATCAGTATTGCAGCATCCATCTCTAAACCAGCCAGTGAGAGGGTTGTTAGAACAAAGTTCTAGGTTTTCTCCTAATACATTTTTTTGTAATTTATTTTTTTTTTGCGTAATCGGCATAGACATCATAAATTGAGTTATCTATTATTCCATTAAAAGAAATAGATCTTCTTTCTTCATCTGTTCCTTTAAAAGGATACACTGTGTGCATCAAATAGTTTGGGAAAAAATAAAAATCTCCTACTTCTGGCTTAATTTCAAAAACCGAGTTTGATAAAAATTGCATAGATCCATGTATTAAGTTTAAAGTACCACCACTATAATGTTTATCACCTTTATTTTGGGTATAATCTCCAAGATTTTTTGGGACTTTTAAAAAACCTGCACCTGATATATGTCCTCCATGCCAATGGACTGGGTTATACTCATTTTTAAATTGTCTCACAACCCATGTATCTAATAAATTAAATTGTTTAAGATTTTTTTTTGTTTGTGATTTAACATATTGAAATGTAGACTTTGCTAAAAAGTCTAACCATCCAATTTCTTTTATAAAATTTTGTTCAAGCTTAAATTCTTGAGTGACATCTCCAGCAAGATTATTTCCATAATTTAATTCGTTAGATTTTTTTTTATCAGAAATTATTTTATCTATGTAATCATTTAATCTATTTACTATATCCTCTGGCATTTTGACTTTCATTATAGATGGACCAAAAGGCTTAATTAATTGTGCTTCCATTAATTAAATTTTTGTTGGATTCGGTTGATTTTTATAAACTATTTCAGGATCAAATTTCTTTTCTTTTTCTAAAAATTTCATTCCTACTTTTTTTCCATCGTTTATTGGTCCCAGTGGTATTGATCTATAAAAACATGAACGGTAACCTACATGACAACTAGCTCCATCACCAATATCAACAGTCAACCAGACAGAATCTTGATCATCATCGATTCTTATTTCAATTACTTTTTGAACAAATCCGCTAGTTTTTCCTTTGTGCCATATAGCTTTACGTGATCTACTAAAATAATGCGCCTCTTTTGTTTCAATAGTTTTTTTTAATGCTTCCACATTCATATAACCATGCATTAAAATATCTTTTGTCTTGGAGCACATCGTAATAACTGGTATCAGACCATCATTATCAAATTTGGGGGAAAGTAGATTTCCTTCTTCTATTTCAGCTACATTTTCTCTTTTTTTGAACATATTCGGTGATTATGTAGCACATATATAGATATATTAAATATTTTAAAAATAAGTATTTATAGGTATAAAACGTCCAATGAAACTTGTTAAAAATACAGATAGCAATAAAGAACCTAAAAAAGTATCAGATAAAGAGGCAGAAGATGCTTTTAGAACTATTTTATCATGGATGGGTGAGGATCCATCAAGAGAGGGTTTAATAGAAACTCCCAAGAGAGTAGTTAAGGCATTCAAAGAATATTTTAAGGGTTATAAAGAAGATCCAACTCAGATTTTAGATAAAACTTTTGGCGATGTAGATGGTTATGATGACATGGTGATTCAAAAAAATATCTCAGTGCAAAGCCACTGCGAACATCATATGGCACCAATAATAGGAAAAGCTCATGTTGCTTATATTCCAAAAGATAGAGTTGTGGGTTTAAGTAAATTAGCTAGAGTTGTTGAAGTATTTTCAAAAAGATTACAAACTCAAGAAAGATTAACCATGCAGATTGCGAATACACTAATGGAGTCGCTGGATGCAAAAGGAGTAGCTGTAACGATAGACTCAACTCATCAATGTATGACTATGAGGGGTATTAAAAAAGAACAAGCTACAACTGTAACAAATTATTACTTAGGTCAATTTAAAGAAGATCTTAGTTATCAAAATAGATATTTAAGATTTATAAGTATAGCAAAAGAATAATATAAAAAAGTGTCTAATCAATTTAAAGCCTTAATTCTCGACCAAAAAGGTGAAGAATTTTCGAGAGAAATAAAAACTATAGATAAAAGTTTTTTAAAACACGGCGATGTAACAGTCAAAGTAGATTATTCAGACCTTAATTTTAAAGATGGAATGATTTTAAAAAATGGTGGAAGGTTAGTGAAAGAATTTCCACATATTCCAGGAATAGATTTTTCAGGGACTGTTTTAGAAAGTGAAAATTCTAAATTTAAATCTGGAGATGAGGTAATTTTGACAGGATTTAGAGTTGGGGAAATTTTTTATGGTGGATATTCACAAGTTGCAAAAGTAAATGGAGATTTTTTAATAAAAAAACCAAAAGACCTGACAAGTAAACAGGCAATGATTTTAGGTACTGCAGGCTTTACTTCCTTAATGGCTGCGTTCGCAATTAAAGCAAGAGAAGAAATTTTACTTGGTGAAAAAGTAAATGATGTTTTAGTAACAGGAGCAACAGGAGGTGTTGGTAGTGTTGCGATTATGATATTAAACAAAATGGGATACAATGTTACAGCTGTATCTGGAAAAGAATCGAAAGCTGATTATTTAAAATCATTAGGTGCTAAAAACGTTATAGATCGTAATGAATTTGATAAAGACCCAAAATTAATTGATAAAGGATTGTGGGATGGAGTCGTAGACACTGTTGGTGGAAAAATTTTAGCAAATGCAATTGTTCAAACAAATCCTACAGGAATTATAGCAGTATGTGGTAATGCAAGTACCAATGAACTAAACACAAATGTAATTCCATTTATGTTAAGAGGGATCAAACTTTGGGGAATGGACTCCGCT
>CACFZB010000020.1 GCA_902570715.1 uncultured Pelagibacteraceae bacterium | reverse complement strand
ATGTTTTAATAATAAATTTCTCGAAGAGAGTGCTAATTTATTTTTTTCACGGATAGTCTTACATGGGATTATTTTAGTTTTATATCTTTTTTCAATAAATCTTTTTATCAAAAATAATTGTTGAAAATCTTTTTTCTCCCATAAAAATTTTTTTTGGTTTAATTAATTTTGTTAGACTATTCATTACATCCAAAACTCCTTCAAAATGTCCCTTGCGAAATTTTGCACAAAGTATTTTGTCTTTCTTTTTTAAAAGAATTTTTTTTAAAGAGTTGTTTTTAAATACATCCTTAAATTTAGGTATAAAAACAAAATGAATTTTTAATTTTTTTAAAATAGCAATGTCTTTTGTGATGTTTTTTGGGTAATTCTTGTAATCACTACTATTATTAAATTGTTTGGGATTAATAAAGATACTTACAATGGTTTTATCACAATATTTTTTTGATTTTTTAAATAATGAAATATGACCTCTATGAAAACTACCCATAGTAGGAACAAAACCTAAATTTGGGACTCCTTTTAATGCCTCATTTAAATCAAAATTATTACGTAAAATTTTCATTTGTATATTAAAATTTAATAAGTAAAACATTTAAATGATTAAACAAGCAATAATTCCCTTAGCAGGTCTAGGTACTAGACTATTACCACTTACCAGTGTTTTTGCAAAAGAGCTTTTACCCATTAATGGAAAGCCTGGAATTGAATACATTTTAGATGAATGTATAGAGGCTGGTATTAAAGAAATAATCTTTATTATTTCCAAAAAAAAAAAGATGATTAAAAATTATTTTTATAATGATTATTTTTATGAAAAAATAATTAAAAAAAAAAAAGATCCTAGAATTATTAAAGAATATAAAAAGATCTTAAAATATAAAAAAATGATAAAATTTGTTTACCAAAATAAACCACTGGGTACTGGTGATGCAGTTTTGAAGACAAAGAAATATATAAAGGATAGTTTTTTTTTAATGTTACTTCCTGATGATTTGATAATTAATCATAACTGCTCCAAATCAATGATATATACTCACCAGAAATATAAATCTTCTGTTATTGCAAGTATGAGTGTAAAAAAAAAAAATGTTTCAAGATGGGGGATTTTTAAATTAAAGAAAAAATTAGACAGAAAGAATTTTTTAATTAGAGATGTAATTGAAAAACCAAAAGTAATTAATGCACCTTCAAACAAAGCTGTTATAGGAAGATATATCTTACCTAAAAGTATTTTTTTTAAATTAGCTAAACAAAAACCTGGTAAAGGTGGAGAAGTTCATATAACAGATGCAATTCAATCGTTAATTTATGAAAATAATAACTTTATAGCACATAATTTTACTGGAAAATATTTAGATTGCGGAAGTATGGAAGGCTACATTAAATCAACTTTGGAGATTGCAAAATCATGAAATTGTGTATGATTGGTACTGGTTATGTGGGTTTAGTGAGTGGAGTATGTTTTGCTGACTTAGGAAATGAAGTTACTTGTGTTGACAAAGATATCAATAAAATAAATTTGCTAAAGAGAGGTAAAATTCCAATTTATGAACCTGGTCTTTCTGAGTTAGTTACAAAAAATTATAAAAATAAAAGATTAAATTTTTCTACAGATTTAAAAAAATCTGTTAAAGAGTCAGATATTATTTTCATTTGTGTTGGAACGCCAACTAAAAAAGGAGGAAGCTCAGCAGATTTAAGTCAGATCTTTAATGTAGCAAAAGAAATTAGCTTATCTATAAATAAGTTCAAGATTATCATTACTAAATCAACTGTTCCAGTAACTACAGGCGATGAAATTGAAAAGATTTTATCAAAAAGAAATAATCGTAAAAAATTTTCAGTTGTTTCCAATCCCGAATTTTTGAGAGAGGGAGAAGCAATTAGAGATTTTATTTACCCAGATAGAGTGGTTATTGGATCAAATAATAAAAAAGCAGGCAAGATTTTAAAAAATCTTTATTCTCCTTTAATTTCAAAAGGAGCCTCATACTTACAAACTTCTAGAAGAGCGGCGGAACTAATTAAATATGCATCAAATGCTTTTTTAGCTACAAAAATTACTTTTATTAATGAAATAGCTAATTTATGTGAAAAAACTGGAATTAGTGTTGAAGATATTTCAATAGGAATGGGTTTAGACAAAAGAATAGGAAGTCGATTTCTTAGAGCAGGCCCTGCTTATGGAGGCTCATGTTTTCCAAAAGATACTAAGGCAATTATTTCAACCGCTGACAAGTTTAAAACTAATTTATCAGTAATTAAATCTGTGATTAAATCTAATGAAAATAGATCTAAAATTTTACTAGATAGGATCTATCAAATTTTAAATAGAAAAGTAAAAAATAAAAAAATTACTTTTTTAGGGGTTACTTTTAAAGCTAATACTGATGATATGAGAGACTCATCAAGTTTGAAGATGATACCTTCATTATCAAAAAAAGGTGCGATAATTACATATTATGATCCAACAGGTCATAAAAAAGAATTTGTGAAGTTAAAAAATGTTACTAATAAAACATCAATTAGAGAGGCTGTACAAGGTGCTGATCTAGTTATTATTCATACTGAATGGAATGATTTTAAATCACTAAATTTTAAGAATTTAGTAAAAGGCAAAAAATTTACCATTTATGATATGAGAAATATATATTCTTCAAAAAAAATCTCCGATCAGGGATTTAAATATTATAGTGTTGGAAAGTAAAAATTTAATTTAGCTCAAAGATTGCATCAACTTCAACGGATACACCTAGTGGCAAGCTATTGGTACTCACTGCAGCTCTTGTATGCATACCTGAATTTCCAAAAACTGACGCTATTAAGTCTGATGCCCCATTTAATACTTTAGGTTGATCTGTAAAGTCATCAGTCGAGTTTACAAACCCTGTCAATTTTACACATGATTTGATTTTAGATAAATCATTATCACAAGCTTTTTTTACTTGAGCGATAATACTTAAGGCACATCTTTTAGCTGCATTGTACCCAGCATCTGTATCCAAATCTTTTCCAATTTTCCCTTTAATGAGTTGACCATTTTCATCAATTGAGATCTGTCCTGATATAAATAATAACTTTCCTGAAATTTTTGTAGCAACGTAGTTTCCAACAGGTGGTTTTGCTTCAGGTAGTTTTATTTTAAGCTTTTCTAAATTTTCATTTACACTCATTGATTTAATACCTTGTCTTTGGCTTTATTAATTTCTTTTTTTATCTTATCTATTTTTCCTTTTTCTTTAGACCATTCTTTATTTTGATAATCTTTAGTATCTTTTATTATATTTTGACCTGTACTAATAGTTTTATCTTTAATAATATTTCCTTTACATTTTAAATATTCTATAGAAAATTTCTTAAATTCATTACAAATATTAGTATTTGCAAAGCTTATTGAATAAAAATTTAAGAAAACTAAAATAAAAAAGAAAAATTTCTTTATCATTTTTTTTTCTTTTTTTTACTTTTATCGTATTCTTTTCTTTTCTCAATTAATATTAAGGCTTCTTCCATGGTTAGTTCGGTTGGATCCTTTTCTTCAGGTATGGTTGCATTAAGCGATTTGTATTTAATATAGGGTCCATATTGACCCTTCATAACTCTTACTGGTTTTTTGTCTTCTGGATGTTCTCCTAATTCCTTTATGATCGAAGAAGACATTCGACCTGGTTTAGCTTCAGCTATAAGTGTTATTGCTCTATTAAGTCCTATAGAAAATATTTCCTCGATATTTTCTATTCGAGCAGATTTGTTTTCACATTTGAGATAAGGACCAAATCTTCCAGTATTCAAAGTGATTTCTTTTTGATTATCAGGATTGACTCCCAAGGACTTTGGTAATGAACATAAGAATTGTGCTTTTTCTAAATCAATATTTTCCAATTCTAAGCCTTTTGGTATTGAAACATTTTTTAAAAGCTCATTAACATCTGATTTAGCTTTTTTGCTCTTTTTCTTTTTCTTTGTAGCTTTTTCGCTCTCTATTTCAGTAGGGATTTTTTCATACTGAAGATAGGGACCAAATCTTCCATTTTTTAAATATATATCATTTCCATTTTCATGTTTTCCAATTAATTTTGGCTCAGCTAATTGAGCTTGGGCTGCAGCTTTTGCCTTAGATAATGGTCTTGTAAACTTACATTCTGGGTAATTTGAGCATCCTATAAAAGCACCTCCTCTAAAACTATTTTTTAAACTTAGTGTTCCAGAATTACATAATTGGCATTTTCTGACTATATTTCCCTTATTATCTTTATCAAAAATTAGATCACCCAAACTATCGTTTAGTAAATCTAAGACTTCTCTAGTTCTTTTTTCTTTTACCTCGGAAACATTATTATTAAAATCTTTCCAAAAAAGCTCCAAAACTTTAATCCAACTTTCTTTACCAGTTGTGATTTCATCGAGTTGATCCTCTAATCCTGCTGTAAAATTATAATCTACATATTTAGAAAATAATTTTTCTAAAAAAGCAGAAATTAATTTACCTCTATCCGTAGGAAAAAATCTTTTATTTAATATTTCTGCGTATCCTCTATTTGCAATAGTAGATATTATACTCGCATAAGTGGAAGGTCTTCCAATACCTAGTTCCTCAAGTTTTTTTACTAAACTAGCCTCAGAATATCTAGGAGGTGGTTGAGTATAATGTTGTTCATCTAATAACGCTTCAATATTAATTGGTCCTTTGGAAACGGATGGTAAAACATTTTCATCATCATCTTTATTTTGATTGTTATAAATTTTCAAAAATCCATCAAATTTGAGAACTGATCCACTAGTTTTACAAATAGTGTCATTATTATCTGAAGTTATTGTAATGGTGTTTCTATCAAATTTAGCAGACTCCATTTGAGAAGATAAAGCTCTACTCCAAATAAGATCATATAGTTTATTTTGATCTGTACTTAAATATTTTTTAACACTTTGAGGTGTTCTTATTATATCTGTAGGTCTAATTGCTTCATGAGCTTCCTGTGCATTCTTAGCTTTTTTACCAGAATAATTTAAAGCATCTTTAGGTAAATATTCGTTACCAATTTCCTTTTTGATATAATCTCTAAAAGCCGACACTGCATCTTTGGATAAATTAGTTCCATCAGTTCTCATATAAGTAATTAAGCCAATTGTTTCACCTTCTATCTCTATACCTTGATAAAGCTTTTGTGCAATTTGCATTGTTCTAGATGCACCAAAACCCAATCTGCTTGAGGCAGTTTGCTGTAGAGTAGATGTAGTGAATGGTCCAGATGGATTTCTATTAACAACCTTTGTTGAAATATCTGTAATACTAAATTTTTTTTTATTTACACTTGTAATAGCTTTATTTATTTCTTCTTTATTTTTGAATGAAAATTTTTCAATTTTATTATTGTCTAATTGATTAATACTTGCAGTAATTTTTTGATTATCTTGATCTATAAAGTTTATACTTAAAGTCCAAAATTCTTCAGGTTTAAAAGACTCAATCTCATGTTCTCGCTCAGTAATTAATTTCAAAGCAACAGACTGAACTCTTCCTGCAGATTTTGAGCCGGGTAGTTTCGTCCAAAGTATTGGTGAAATATTAAAACCAACTAAGTAATCTAAAGCTCTTCTAGCCATATAAGCATCAACTAGATGAGGCTCAATTTGTCTTGGATTTTCAATTCCTTCTATAACAGCTTTTTTGGTTATCTCATTAAATACAACTCTTTCAATTTCTTTATCTTTTAAAAGTTTTTTTTCATTTAAATACTCTTTTACATGCCAGGCAATAGCTTCGCCTTCACGGTCAGGGTCAGTAGCTAATATAATTTTAGATGAGTCTTTAGCTGCATCAGTAATTTCTTTAAGATATTTTTTTGAAAAACTGTCAACTTCCCATTCCATTTTAAAATCTTGGTCTGGATCAACTGAACCATTTTTAGAAGGTAAATCTCTTATATGACCATAGCTTGCTAAAACTTTATAATCATCACCCAAATACTTATTTATTGTTTTAGCTTTAGCAGGACTTTCTACAATGACCAAATTCATAAACTACAAACTACTCAAATCACTTAGATAGTCAATTTAATAAATTTTTGTCTTTGTTTCCTCTTTATTTTTCAATCTTTTAATATTTTCTCTATGGGTAAAAAATATCAAGACAAACATAATTGTAAAAAAAATTACCTGATCAAATTGAGTTAAAATTAATAAATATATTGGTATAGAAGCTGCACCAATTAAAGATGATAGTGAAGAATATTTAGAAATGAAAAAAGTTACAAACCAAGAAATTGTAAAGATAATTCCAAAATAAATATTTATAGCAAATAAAATTCCAACATAAGTTGCAACACCTTTGCCACCTTTAAATTTAAGCCAAATTGGAAATACATGACCTAAGAATGCACATAAAGAAGCAACATATAAAGAATCTTCATAAAAAATTTTTATATAAATTACTGGGACTACAGCTTTTAAAATATCTAAAACTAATGTTGAATAACCAATAATTTTGTTACCAGTTCTAAGAGCATTAGTCGCTCCAATATTACCTGAACCAATTTCTCTTATATCTTTTTTTAAAAATACTTTTGTTAATATAAATCCAAATGGTATAGAGCCCATAAGGTAAGAAATTATACCTATTATAAAAATATCCATTCTATAGCTTAAATAATTCTTTTCCTTTTACAAAGGTATTTGTAACTTTTCCTTGAAGTTTTTTATCCTCTATGGAGGTATTTTTTGATTTTGAGATTAATTTTTCTTTTTTTACAATCCATGGTTTATCAATATCAACTATACATAGATCAGCATCATTTCCTATAGACATATTGCCTTTATTTATTTTTAGTATTTTTGCTGGATTAGACGTTAGAGCTTTAATAATAGTTTCAAGTTTGAGAGATCCATTATGATATAATTCTAAACTTAAAGATAATAGTGTTTCTATACCTGAAGCGCCAGTAGCAGCTTGTGCAAAAGTTAATCTTTTTGACTCTTCGTCTTCCGGTTTGTGATCTGAAACAATTACATCAATTAAACCTTCTTTTAATCCTTGAACTAAAGCTAATCTATCTTCCTCTCTTCTTAATGGGGGAGATAACTTTAAAAAAGTTCTAAAATCTCCAATGTCATTTTCATTTAAGGACAAGTTATTAATCGAAACCCCCGAGGTAAATTTAACATTTTCTTTTCTATATTTGATAACCTCAATCGATTTTTGTGATGATAATTGAGATATATGATATCTACATTTGACTTTCTCAAGTAATGTTAAATCTCTTTCTATTAAAATTCTTTCTGCGATTTCTGGTATGCCTGATAATCCTAATTTAGAGGCAATTATTCCAGAATTTATCATACCATTCTTTGCAAGTTCGTAGTCTTCAGCATGTTGCATTATCAGACAACCTAAATCTTTAGCTGAGTTCATTATTCTTGACATTAATCTAGGATTTTGAATTGTTTTTATTCCATCGGTGAAAGCAATTATCCCTTTAGCTTGTAAAAGACCGAACTCTGTCATGTTAGTGCCTTCAATATTTTTTGTAAGAGAAGCAGATGGAAAAATATTTATTTTTGACTTATCTCTTCCTCTTCTTTTTAAAAAGTCGACAATAGATACATTGTCGATAATTGGATCAGTATTTGGCATCGTAACTACTGATGTAACTCCACCAGATAATGCCGCATTACTTAAGGTTCTAAAGTTTTCTTTGTATTCATATCCAGGTTCACCCACAAAAACTCTCATGTCTACTAAGCCAGGAAAAATATACTTTCCTTTTAAGTCAATTGGTTTTTCTCTAGTAGGTAGATTATTAGTATTTACTTTTTTTCCTATGGCTTCAATTTTACCATCTTCACTTATAATCAAACCTCCAACTTCATTGATTGAATTATGAGGGTCAATTATGTTAGCATTTATGAAATATTGTTTTTTCATCATGTACAAAATATCTTTAAACAAGCCATTCTTACAGCTACACCTAGTTCAACTTGTTCTTTAATTACGCTTTTATTTATGTCATCTGCTAATATTGTATCTATTTCTATACCTCTATTCATTGGTCCAGGGTGCATAATTAATGCATCAGATTTAGCATGCTCAAGTTTATCAGGAGTTAAACCGTAATATTCATAATATTCTCTATTTGATGAAAGATATGAACTTGTCATTCTTTCATTTTGTAATCTTAGCATCATTACGATATCACAATCTTTCAATCCTTTTTTCATATTAGTAAAAGTATTAACACCAAATTTTTCAATTTCTTTTGGCATTAGATTTGTTGGAGCAATTATATTTACTTCAGCTCCAAGCATATTTAGAAGATAAATATTTGATCTTGCTACTCTTGAATGTAGAATGTCACCACATATTGCAATTTTTAATCCTTCAATCTTATTTTTTCGAGTTATAATTGTTAAAGCATCTAAAAGAGCTTGAGTAGGGTGCTCTCTTCTTCCATCGCCAGCATTTAGTACTGCACAATTTACTTTTTGTGAAAGTAAGTTACAAGCTCCAGAGTCTTGATGTCTAATAACAATAATATCTGGATGCATCGCATTTAAAGTCATAGCTGTATCGATTAATGTTTCACCTTTTTTAATTGCAGAGTTACTTATATTCATAGACATTACGTCTGCTCCAAGTCTCTTTCCAGCTAATTCAAATGAACTTTGTGTTCTAGTAGAGGGCTCAAAAAATAGATTGATTTGAGTCTTTCCCCTCAAAACATCTATTTTTTTATTTTTGCTTTGATTAACTTTTATAAATGCATGTGCTTCATCAAGTATCAAATTAACATCATTAATTGATAAATCTTGGATACCTAACAAATGCTTTTGGGAAATTTTAATAGCTTTATCAGTTTTAATTGCCATTAAAACCAACTCTATAACTATAAATGACTACAATAGCAAGTATTAATTATTTAAAAAATCTATTGCTCCTTGTAATATAAAAGCGGCAGCATTTTCATCGATTTTCTTTTCTCTTTTACTCACATTAATATCTAGTTGACTAGACAGATTGAAAGCACCAACTGTTGATAACCTTTCATCCCATAGACAAATAGGAATATTTATGTTTTCCTCAATTTTTCGTGAGGTGTCTTTCACAGATTGTGCCGATCTTCCTGATGAACCATCCATATTAAGAGGATTTCCAATAACAATTCCCTTAATGTTATTTTCATCAATAATCACCTTGAGTTCAGAAATTAATTCTGTAAGCGTATTCTTATTTATTGTTTTGAGAGGAGTGGCAATTAATTGTTTTTCATCACAAATAGATACACCGATTCTTTTAGAACCAAGGTCTAAACCTATCAATCTACACTTATCTGAGTGTTTTTTTTTAAATTCTTCTAAAGTGATCATATTGTATATTTTAAACTTAAATGGTAGTTTGCGTCATAATTAAATAGCATATGAGTATAGATCTTAAAACAATAAAACATATCTCTAAATTATCAAGAATTTCAGTTGATGAAAAAAGAGCTGAAAAATTAGCTGGTGATTTAAATTCAATTTTTGATTTTATTGAAAAACTAAATGAATTAAAAACAGATAATGTTGAACCATTAACCTCAGTTGCCGAAACAACATTAAAATT
>CACFZB010000019.1 GCA_902570715.1 uncultured Pelagibacteraceae bacterium | reverse complement strand
AGATTTTTCGAAATCTTTTTATCAATAAGCCCCTCAATTTTTTTTTCTATCTTATCTGATAATTTCATTCCATCAGGACCAAATAATTTTAAGCCATTATCATAGTGCGGATTATGTGAAGCAGTGATCATAATACCCATATTAGCTTTCATTTGTTTTGTCAGCATAGCTAATCCATTAGTTGGTAAAGGTCCTAAAGTATAAACATGCATGCCAGAAGAGGCCAAACCAGAAACTAAAGCTGGTTCTAAAGTATAACCTGATAACCTTGTATCTTTAGCAATTATTGCTGTTTGTTTTTTTTTTTTTTGAGATTTAAAATATGTTCCACTTGCAAGTCCAAATTTAAAAAACATATCCCCATTAATATATTTACTATTGATGGCACCTCTTATTCCATCTGTTCCAAAGTATTTTTTTGTCATTAATTATTTATTATTTCTTTAAAAACTTTAATTCCCTGCATTACCTCATTAACGTCATGAACTCTTAAAATCTGAATTCCTTGCATCATAAGATATATTGAAGATGCCATTGTTCCGCCAATTCTCGTATTGCTATCATTTTCTTTAGAAATATCTTTGATAAATCTTTTTCTTGAGTTTCCTACAAGTATAGGAAAACCAAGCGAATGAAAAATAGAAATACCTCTAATTAGACTCATATTATGTTTCAAATTTTTTCCAAATCCGATACCAGGATCTAAAATAATATTATTATGCTTAATGCCCTTAGATCTTATTAATTTAATCTTTTCATCAAAAAAATCGTATATATCTAATAGTTCATTTTTATATTTTGGATTTTTTTGCATATTTTCAGGTGTTCCAACAGAATGTTGAATAATAAATGGAATTTTATATTTTTTTAAAACTCCTAAAGTTTTAGGATCATAACTAAGTCCTGAAACATCATTTATTAACTTTACTCCTAATTTTATGCCCTTTCGCATAATTTCAGATTTTCTTGTATCCAAAGATATTGGTATTTTATTTATAATTACTCGTAAAATCTTATTAACTCTATTCCACTCATGTTTTTCATTTATTGACTTTGATCCTGGTCTTGTTGACTCTCCACCAACATCCACTAAATTTGCACCTTTGTTATACAAATTTATAGCATGAATTTTACCTTTATTTTTTGTGTTAAATTTTCCTCCATCTGAAAAACTATCAGGAGTGAGGTTTAAAACACCCATTATATTTGGAATTTTTTTAAAATTTAAGTTAGAGAAACTTTTTTTTTTTATTTTAATTCTTTGGATATCTGCATTTATTTTTTTTTTTAAGCTTTTAGGTAAATATTTGATTTGGTCAATTGAAATTTTTTTTTTTGATTGTCTTGTTATTATTTCAACGTGATCGAATGATATTTCTTTTATCTGATGTAAAGGAATTGATCTCTTTTTATCAACTAAATCCTTTGATTGTTTACCAAAATAGAAATTACACGCCTTTGTGTAATATCTTTTCATTATTTTAATTAATGGACAATTTTTGGTTTTAAGCCCATTGCACCCAGGGCTGAGCTTTTATCATCCTTATCCTCTGGTTTCTCTAATATCTTATCTTTTGGATATATATTTTTATTAATTATATTTTCTATTTCTTCACCAGTTAAAGTCTCGTAAGTCATTAAAGCTTTCGCAATTTTATGCAAATCATCAATTTTTTCAGTTAGTATTTTTTTAGCTTGATTGTAGCCTTCATCAACCAATTTTCTTATTTCTTTGTCAATTTTTTGTGCAACTGCTTCAGATACAGATTGGGTTTGTGTGACTGATCTTCCTAAAAATACCTCTTCTTGATTTTCACCATATTCTACAGGTCCCATTTCCTCGCTCATTCCATATTTTGTTACCATAGCTCTTGCAAGTTGAGTTGCTTGATTAATATCTGATCCAGTTCCTCCTCCGGCACCTGTCGTAATATCATCTTTACCAAATATTAACTCCTCTGCAACTCTTCCACCAAAACATACAGCTAATCTTGCTTTAAGATATTTAATTGAATAACCATGCTTATCTCTTTCTGGAAGATTCATAACCATTCCTAACGCTCTACCTCTTGGAATAATTGTAGCTTTATGAATTGGATCATAACTGGGCATGTTAAATGAAACTAGTGCATGACCGCCTTCGTGATAAGCTGTTAATTTTTTCTCATCTTCAGTCATTACCATTGATCTTCTTTCAGCACCCATCATTACTTTATCTTTAGCTTCCTCAAACTCAACTAAAGTTACAATTCTTTTATTTTTTCTTGCTGCTAACAAAGCTGCCTCATTTACTAAATTTGCTAAATCTGCTCCTGAAAAACCTGGGGTTCCTCGTGCGATCGTTCTTAAATTTACATCAGGAGCCATTTTAATTTTTTTAACGTGTACTTTTAAAATTTTTTCTCTGCCAATTATGTCTGGATTAGAAACTACGACCTGTCTATCAAATCTTCCTGGTCTTAATAAAGCTGGATCTAAAACATCTGGTCTATTTGTTGCTGCAATAATGATAACACCCTCATTTGTATCAAAGCCATCCATCTCAACTAATAGCTGATTGAGCGTTTGTTCTCTTTCGTCATTTCCTCCACCTAATCCTGCACCTCTACTTCTTCCAACAGCATCAATCTCATCTATAAAAATTATACAAGGAGAATTCTTTTTTCCTTGTTCAAACATATCTCTTACACGAGAAGCTCCAACTCCAACAAACATTTCAACAAAATCAGATCCTGAAATAGTAAAAAAAGGCACACCTGCTTCTCCAGCTATAGCTCTTGCAAGTAAAGTTTTACCTGTGCCTGGAGGTCCTACTAACAATGCACCTCGAGGAATTTTACCACCGAGTCTACTAAATTTTTTTGGATCTTTTAAAAATTCAACAATTTCTTCAACTTCCTCTTTGGCCTCTTCAACACCCGCTACATCGTTAAAAGTTACTTTTCCTTTTAACTCGTTCATCATTTTTGCTTTTGATCTTCCAAAGCCCATTGCACCGCCTTTTCCACCCTGCATTTGTCTCATGAAAAAAATCCAAACAGCAATTAACAATAACATAGGGAACCAAGACAATAATACACCAAAAAGCGATGGCATCTTTTCATCCATGGGTGCAGCCGAAATACTCACACCTTTCTCAGAAAGTTTTTCAATTAAATTTGGATCATTAGGTGAATAAGTTGTGAAACTATTACCATTAGAAAAAACACCCTTAATATTGTTTCCTTGAATTTCAACCTTTAAAACTTCACCTTTGTCAACTGAGTCTAAAAATTCAGAAAATATGATTTGATTGCCTCCTCGTATATTCGATTGAGGATTTTTAAACATATTGTATAGCCCTATAGTCAAAAAGACTATTATTGCCCACATTGCTAAATTTTTTATATTCATGACTATAAAATAAGAATTATTCTAAATTAAACAAGTGACAATTTCCAATAATGTCTCAATATTCTAAAATTCTTTACAAATAATTACTGTTTGGTTAATTTTTTGTATAATACAACCACCTAAAGTAACTTTAAAGGAAACTTTTCTCTCAATTTCATTAATAATTTTGTCCAATTTCTTACCTCTAACAGAATAATATCTTTTACTAACTAAAAGCAAAATATCAGACAAACCCCTAAAAATTACTTCGTGAGGATTTTTGAAAAAATTTTCGCTTAATATTGCTTTATCTTTATTGGCTGAGATAAACGAATTTTTTCTTATGTTTCTCTCAACATAAAAATTTACAACTTCATTGGAGTATTTTAAGTTCTGCAAGGTATTCATAAACTTTTTTTGATCTAGTCCAGTTTGTTCTAAGTTTTTAATAAAACTTCTTACCTTAATCCTTTGAAATTTTTCATTTATATTAGATGGATCATTCACATAAAAATTAAATACCGTTTTTGCAATATATATGAGATCATCTTTTTTTTGATATAATAATGGTCTTAGTATATTTACTCCCTTAATTTTTGTTTTTTTATCCAGTGAAATCAGTCCTTTTAAACCACTTCCTCTAAGCATTCTTATAAAAAAATTTTCAAATAAATCATTTAAATGGTGTCCTAAAAGAATGTTGGAAATTCCTAAATTTTTACTTTTAGATAAAAGTATCTCATACCTTTTTTTTCTTGCTATAGCTTGAATATTTTTTATTGGTTTTGCTCCTTTCCAAGTCAATATTTCAGCATTGATCTTATAATTATTTAATCTTTTTTTAACTATACTGGCTTCATTAGTAGACTCAGATCTTAGTTTATGATCTATAATAAAAAATTTCATCAACACATTATTTTTAATTGAATAAATTTTAGATAAAAAAGCCAATGCTAAGCTGTCAGGCCCCCCAGATACTGCAACTATAAAATTATGTTTGGGATCGAGAGATTTTTCGAAATTATTGTAAATTTTAGTAATTCTTTTATCTTTAAGTTTATTAATTAAAATTTTAGGAATTTTGGTTTTTGCACTCAAATTTTTGAGACTCATATTTAGCTTTTTGTATCACAGATTGATTGGCATTTGGATATTGAGTTTCAACGCCATTAATCATTTTACATCCTTGATCTTTTTCTCCAATCTGAACCATCGATACACCAAGCTTTAACAAATTAATAGGAGCTTTTTCACCCTTTGGATATTTTTGATATCCCTCTAAATATGCAGACGCAGCATCTGTATACAGTTGTCTAATTCTAAATGTTTCTGCATACCAATATTGCGCATTACCAGCTAGGTCATGTTCTGGGTTGGTTTCTACAAACTCTCTGAAAGCTCTTTCAGCGGTAGAATAGTCCCCAACTTTCAAAAAACTTGTTGCAAATTCATATTGTTCTTTTGGTGAAGATTCTGGAAGAATTTTTTCCTCTGCTTGAAAGGTTTCTGTTACAATTGTAGCTGTAGTATCAATAGATTGAGTTTGTTGAGTAGTTTCATTAGTAGAATTATCTTTGTAAGAAATTGATCCAAGATCTTGTGGCTGCGAACTACCAGGTAAAATTTCTTCATCGTTATTTGATTTTTTCTTAACAGTTTTTATTTCTTCACTAGAAAATACTTTAGTCTCTAATTCTTGGAATCTTATTTGATTATCAGCTTGTCCTTTTGACATTCTGTTTGATAATTTATCTAATTTAAAATTTATCTCTTCAAATTTATTTGTGAGTTCTTGGAATTGTTTCTCGATTTCAGAAAGTTTTAATAGATGTCTTGTAAGCACATCCTCAGAGTTATAATTTGATAATTCATTATTATTTCCACTCAAATCTACTGAACCAGAGTAAACCGCTTTTTCTAAAGTTTTTATATCCTTCTGAAGTTTTTCCAAAATTTCATAAAAATTGTGATTATCGGCTAATGAATAATTAATCGAAAAAAAATTTAATAAAATTATTAATTTTAAAAATAAAATCTTGTTTAAGAATTTCATTGTTAAAGTTATTATTAAAATAATGGCAAAAAAAAGACCCTTAAACAAAAAATGCCTAAGGGTCTTTTAAATTACAAAAATTAGTTTGCTTTTACAGTAACTGATCTTCTGTTTTTTGACCAAGCTAAAGGATTTGAACCTGAGTCTACAGGTCTCTCTTTACCATAACTTAAAACTGAAATTCTGTCTGAAGAAATTCCATATGTCATCAAATAATCTTTTGCAGCATTAGCTCTTCTTTCGCCTAGTGCTAAATTGTACTCTCTTGTTCCTCTTTCATCTGCATGACCTTCTAGTACTATCGTTACTTTAGAATTTTTTCTTAACCATGCGGCTTGTTTTCTTAAAGTATCTCTAGAAGCAGTAGTTAAAACTGACTCATTGGTTGCAAAAAACACTCTATCAGGAACTCCAGATGCTAAATACTCAACTGTATCTGTTCCAGTATAAACATCACCTTGCATTTGACCTGTTGATTTTTTTGTTGCACAAGCTGATAGCGCTAAACACGCAACCATTACTAAAAATGCATTTTTTAAAATTTTGTTTAATTTCATTAATTACTCCTTGATCAATATTTCTAATACTTAACTTTTTCACAACTAATTAGATGTTTCAAGTTAAAAAATCAAGATAATATTAGTTAATTACTTAATAAAGATGACCATGATGGGTCTGATGCATCAGTTGGTGTAATTACGAGCCTCTCATTATAGCCTGTTAAATCGATTGACCATAATTTTGCAGAAAATCCCTTGCCTTTAGCATCAGTTTCCGTTTCTCTATAAAAAATTAAAACTCTTCCATTTGGAGACCAGGATGGAGCCTCTTGATAAAAATTTTCAGTCAATAATCTTTCTCCACTTCCATCTGTTCTCATCACTCCAATATAAAATTTTCCTTTATGAAGTTTTGTAAAAGCAATTAAATCACCTCTTGGAGACCAAACTGGAGTTCCATATAATCCTTTTCCATATGAAATTCTTTTTACTTTAGATCCATCACTTCTCATAATATAAATTTGCTGATATCCACTTCTATCTGAATTAAAACAAATATATTTTCCATCTGGAGAATATGATGGAGAAGTGTCTATTGATGGATGATTAGTAATTTTTTCAACAATTCTATTTTCTAAATCCATTGTATAAATATCTGAGTTACCATCTTTAGCAAAACTCATGATAATTTTTTTTCCATCTGGAGAAAATCTTGGAGCAAACGTCATTCCAGGAAAATCGCCTACTACCTCTTGCATTCCTGTTTCAATATCTAAAAGATAAACTCTAGGTAAATTTCTAAAATAAGATAAATAAGTTACCATCTGACTTGTAGGATTAAATCTTGGAGTTAAAACAAGTTCATTTCCTAAAGTTAAAAATTTATTATTTTCACCATCTTGATCCATAATCGCTAACTTTTTAATTCGTCTAGTTTTAGGACCTTCTTCAGCAACATATATAATTCTAGTATCAAAATATCCTTTTTCACCTGTCAGTCTCTCATAAACTTTATCAGTAATTATATGGCCTACTCGTCTCCAATTATTTGGAACAGTAGTGAATGCGAGAGCCATCATTTCTTTTCCTGCAAGTACGTCCCACAATCTAAACTCTACTCTTAATTTTTCTTCAACAATTGTTACTTTACCTGTAATCAAAGCTTGAGCTTTAATCAAACTCCAATCCTCAAATCTAGGTTTTAAATTTGCTATATCAGGAGCTTGAAGAAACGCATCTTTATTTAAAGGGTTAAAAAGTCCTGAAGTTTTTAAATTATTTTCTACAACTTTAGATATTTCTGAACCAATATTCTTAATCTTTAGCAATTTATCAAAACTTTTTTTGGATTGTTCGTCAATGGATAATGGTGAAACTGCAATTGGAAGTGGATTTAAGTTTCCTCTAGTAATATCAACTTCAATTAAAGCTAATACTTTATTTGGTAATATTAAAAATAAAAATAAAAAAATAATTTTTTTCATAAGACTATCTTATCCTTCTAACATCTCTCTTGCATCAAAATTTAATTGAAGTTCTTTCCATCTCTCATATCCGGTGGTTGGGACTCTTAGCGGCTGACATAATTTTATTGCTCTTAATGCACTTTCAGCTAAAACTTTATAAAATCCCTGTCCAGGTTTATTCATTCTAGCATGATCTAGAATTTCTGATTGCGACACGGTGCCATCTGGATTAAGTTGTAACTTAATTCTCACTAATAGATTTTCATTATATGGCAAACCTAAGGGTATACTCCAACAACCAAATATTTGTGCTTTTAGTGCGTCTTCCTCACTCAATGATAAACCTGTATTTTCTAAATTTTTTTGTTGATCTTGGGTAACTTTATTTGATTTAACCGTTGTTTCTGCAGTTTCAACTTTTGATTTATCAATTAGAGCTGCGATATTATTGGGATCAAATAATTCTTTTTTTTCAAACTCAGAAACTTGTTTTACCTCATTGTCAATTTTTTCTGGATTTTGCTTATCCTCTTTTTTCTTTTTTATTTCATCAACCTTATCCTCAGGCATTGGAACGGAATCGGGTTTAATCTTTTTAACTTTTTTGGGAGGTGCCTGTTCTGAAACTAACTTTTTTTCTTTTTCTTTAATTTTTTCGATTGTTTTTTTTGCTTTTGGTGCAAAAGGTATATTTGTTTTGTCAGTAATTTGTATTAATTCAACAGATATTATTGGTGGTAGATCAATTGGTTTTTTTGCTAAAAAAGGTAAACTCATTGCAGTAATCATTATTAAAATCGCATGCAAAACAGAAGAAATAATAATACTTCTATTCACGAAATTTCTACCTTTCTTTATATGGTTCTGATATCAACGCTACCTTTGTAAAACCTGATCCTGACAATAGACCCATAATTTCAAGTACTCTTCCATAATTGATTGTTTTATCTCCTCTAACATAAATTCTAGTATCAGTTCTATTTTTTGAAACTGCCAAAACTTTAGCAATAATTTTTTCATATTCAACTTTTGACTCTTGAATAAATATTTCTCCTTTTGAATTTATAGATAAAGTAAGAGGCTCCGCTTCCTCTGGAAGAGAATCCGCTGAACTTTCTGGTAAATCAACTTGAACACCAACTGTCAATAACGGTGCAGTAACCATAAATATAATTAAAAGCACTAACATCACATCAACAAATGGTGTCACATTTATTTCACTCATTGGTTCTTTTGATGAACGTTTTAATTTAAAAGCCATTTTAAATTATTGTTAAGAATCTTTTAGAAAAATTCTCTAGTCGTTGAGAATATTTGATGGAGTCATTATTAAATTTATTGTAAGCAATTACAGCTGGTATAGCTGCTAATAATCCTAGTGCAGTAGCAAAAAGTGCCTCGGCAATTCCAGGGGCAACAATTGCTAAACTAGTATTTCTAGATATAGCTATAGATTGAAATGAATTCATTATCCCCCAAACAGTTCCAAATAAACCTATAAATGGTGCTGTAGAACCAACCGTTGCTAAAAAGGTAAAACCTTTACTTATTTTCGACATTTGTTTCTCAATTCCTGTTTCAAGTAAAGTTGTCATTCGACTATTTAAATCTGTTCTTGATCTTTTTTTAAGCAAACCCTGCATAGCATCTCTAAAAACTAAAGCCATTGGGTCTTGTGTATTTGCTGGTAAATTATTATAAAACGACTCAGCTGATTTGGAATTCCAAAATTTCGTCTCAAACTCTTCTGTAGATTGATCAATCTTTTTAAACAATCTAAACTTTTCTATGATTACTGCCCAAGAATATATTGAACAAGCAATTAAAAGTATTATTACAGATTTAACTATGATGTCAGCTCTAATAAATAAATTCATTAGTGAAAAATCAGCACTTGAGGCTAGACCAACTGCTTGTGTCGAAATATCAGCTTCCATGATGTCTTCTCACACTTAAATGTGTCATGATTTTGTCTGAATATTCTTGATTAATCCTCTATTTTGTAAGTTTCATAATAAAAACTTGCAATTAAAATAGCATCAGCTTTATTTGAGTCCTTTTTTTTTGATAATTGTGAGGAAAAATAAGGAAATATTTCTATTGCTCTTGTTCTACTTGCATCCTTTTCTGAGTTAAGAAGATTATAATATTTTTTCCATTTAGCAGGTCTAACAAAAAACATTGATAATTGCATTGCTGAACAAATACCTTTTAAAATCCCATATGATTGGCCAAAATTAAACATGCTAGTAACACCTTGACCTGGCATGGCTGAAACCTGTTCAATTATAACTCTAATATTTTTTTTCTCAACTTTTTGAACTCTTTCTGAAATTTCATTAAAAATT
>CACFZB010000018.1 GCA_902570715.1 uncultured Pelagibacteraceae bacterium | reverse complement strand
CTGTTGGTCCAAGTAAATCTATCGATACAAATAAATATTTCGTAATTTGTGCAAATGTAATTGGTGGTTGTATGGGTTCTTTTGGACCGAACCATGAGAATCCAAAAACAAAAAAAATATATGGAACTGACTTTCCAGTTATTACTATTAATGACATGGTTAATGCCCAAGTTAATTTATTAGATTTTTTTGGTATAAAAAAACTTTTTTCAGTTGTGGGTGGATCGATGGGTGGAATGCAAGTTTTACAGTTTGTGAGTAATTTTCCTGAAAAAGCAAAAACTGCGATACCTATTGCATGTACATCTAGTCATTCGGCACAGAATATTGCATTTAATGAACTTGGTCGACAAGCAATCGCAGCAGACCATAATTGGTTGGATGGAAACTATGGCTCAAAAAATACCTTGCCAGATAAAGGATTGGCTGTGGCTCGTATGGCTGCACATATTACTTATCTATCAAAAAAAGGACTTCAAGAAAAATTTGGTAGAAAACTGCAAGAAAGGGATGATCTTAAATTTGGTTTTGATGCTGACTTTCAAATAGAAAGTTACTTAAGATATCAAGGATCTGTCTTTGTTGATCGATTTGATGCTAACAGCTATCTTTATATAACTAGAGCAATGGATTATTTTGATTTAGTTAAACAATTTGATGGTAATTTGTCGAATGCTTTTAAAAATACAAAAACTAAATTTTTTATAATTTCATTTACTTCTGATTGGCTTTATCCGACACAAGAAAATAAAGATATTGTTATTGCTTTAAATGCAATTGGTGCAAATGTAGGTTTTGTGGAAATAGAGTCTGAAAAAGGACATGATTCTTTCTTGCTTGATGTTCCGGATTTTTTAAAAACTCTTAAAAATTTCCTAGATAAATCTTTTACAGAAAAATCATAATGAAAACAGAATATAAAATAATTGCTGATTTAATTGAAAAAAATTCAAGAGTATTAGATGTAGGTTGTGATGATGGAACTTTGATGGAATTCTTAAAAACAAATAAAAATACTAATATTAGAGGTATCGAAATTTCTAAAGAAAAAGTTCAAATCTGTGTTGCAAAAGGATTAACTGTAATAGAAGGAAACGCAGAATTTGATTTAAAACAATTTCCAGATGATTCATTTGACTATGTCGTTCTTGGACAAACTTTACAAGCTTTTATCAATCCAGAAATTGTTATTAAAGAACTTTTAAGAGTCGGCAAAAAAGCTATAATAACTATTCCAAACTTTGGACATTGGAAAGTAAGACTTAACTTATTAATTACTGGAACAATGCCAATTACAAATTCACTTCCACACAATTGGTATAATACACCTAATATCCATATGTGCACCATCAAAGATTTTGTAAAATTTTCTGAAATTATTGGTTTTAAAATTTTTAGATCTTTAGCCTTAAAAAATAAGAATATATCTAATATAAATAATTCAAATTTATTTTTAAAAAATATATTTGGGGAACTTGGAATATTTTTAATTGAAAAATAGATGAAAATAAAAATTATTAAGTGTTTACAAGATAATTTTAGTTATCTAATCATTGATGAAAAAAGTCAGCTCGCATGCGTTATTGATCCAAGCGAACCTGATCCAATAATTGATTTCTTAAACCACAATACAAAAATTACTCTTAAATATATTCTTAATACTCATCACCATTATGACCATGTCGGAGGAAATCATAAACTAAAAAAAAAATATAATTGTAAAATTATAGGGTTTAAAGGAGATAAAGATCGCATTCCAGAGATCGATATTTTAGTTGATGACAATCAAATATGGAAAAAAGATAGTTTTGAGGCAAAAATTTATCATATACCAGGTCACACAACTGGTCATATTGCATTTCATTTTTATAATGAAAAAAAAATTTTTACTGGAGATACCTTATTTTCTCTTGGGTGTGGCAGATTATTTGAAGGTACATACGAGCAGATGTTTAACTCTTTAAAAAAAATCAAACAACTTCCTAAAGATACAGAAATTTATTGTGGCCACGAATATACATTACAAAATTCAAAATTTTGTATTGCTAATGACCCTGAAAATTTAAAACTTAAAGAAAAAATTACAATTATCAAAAATAATCTTAGAAAAAATTTACCCACTGTTCCAACAACCCTACAAGATGAGCTTGAATGCAATATATTTCTAAAAGCAAAAGATTTAAAAAGTTTTTCAAAATTACGGGATTTAAAGGATAATTTTTAGTTTATATAGCTTGACTATGGTTTAGCTGAGATTATATTGCCCTAATTAAAATTACATTATTTTTATGTCTTACGCAGTGATACAAACAGGTGGAAAACAATACAAAGTTAGATCGGGTGAGATCTTAAAAATTGAGAAACTGCCTAATTCTAAGACTGATAGTAAAATAGAGTTTAAAGAAATTCTTGCTTATGGAGATGAAAAACTAATAGAGATAGGTGCTCCAGTTGTACAAGGTGCTAAAGTCGAAGCAAATTTAATTAAGAATAGTAAAAATAGAACTGTTTTAATTTTCAAAAAAAGAAGAAGACAAAATTCAAGACGAAAAAATGGACATAGACAAGAATATTCAATGATAAAAATAAACAAGATTTTTTCAAAAGATGGTAAAATTTTATCTGAATCTGAAAAAATTTCTAAAACTTCAAAAAAAGAAGTTGCAGAAAAGAAAAAAGGTAAATAACTAGGTAAAAGTTATGGCAACAAAAAAAGCAGGTGGATCATCGAGGAACGGACGAGATAGTGCCGGACGAAGACTTGGAGTTAAAAAATATGGTGGTGAAACTGTAATTCCTGGAAATATAATTGTTAGACAGAGAGGTACAAAAATATTTCCTGGTGAAAACGTTGGAATGGGTAAAGATCATTCAATTTTTTCAGTTATAAAGGGCAAAGTAGTTTTTAAAAAAACTAGATCAGACAGAACTTTTGTATCAGTAAAACCCAATTAATAGTACAACTATAAATAGCGTTGTATTATGAAATTCTTAGATCAAGTAAAAATTTATATTAAAGCTGGTGATGGTGGAGATGGTTCTCCAAGCTTCAGGAGAGAAAAGTTTATTGAGTTTGGAGGACCTGATGGTGGCGATGGTGGAAAAGGTGGTTCAGTTATTTTAAGAGCTGAACAGAATTTAAATACTTTAATAGATTATAGATATCAACAACATCACAAAGCACAACGAGGAGAAAATGGTTCAGGTCAAAACCGTACTGGAAAAAGTGGAGAAGATTTAATTCTTATTGTTCCATTAGGAACACAAGTATTCGAAGAGGATAATAAAACTTTAATTTATGATTTTACAAAAATTGGTGAGGAGTTTGTGGCAGCTAATGGTGGTAAAGGAGGATTAGGTAATACAAGATTCAAAAGTTCAACTAATCGAGCTCCAAGGAAATATACTAAAGGAGTAACCGGTGAAGAATTTATAATTTGGCTTCAGTTAAAAACAATTGCTGATATTGGAATAATTGGATTACCAAATGCTGGAAAATCAAGTCTGTTGGCAGCAATAACAAATGCAAATCCAAAAATTGCAAACTATCAATTCACTACTTTAAATCCAAATTTAGGAGTTGCTAGCTATGATGATAACGAAATCACTTTAGCGGATATTCCTGGCTTAATTGAAGGAGCACACGAAGGTACAGGGCTAGGTACACAATTTTTAAAACATATAGAGAGGTGTAAATCACTTTTACATTTGATAGATATTACTAATGAAAACTTGATAGAATCTTACAATCAAGTCAAAAAAGAATTACAAAATTATAGCTCTCAACTTACTAAAAAAAAAGAGCTTATTGTTTTGAATAAAATAGATTTAGTTGATGAAGATATTTTAAAAAAGAAAATAGAAGATTTTAAAAAAAATAAAAAATGTGAAGTATTAACACTATCAACATTGAAAAAGAGCTCAGTGTCAAAAATTAAATCAAAATTAATTTCATATGCATCTTAAAAATTCAAAAATTATTGTAATCAAAATTGGATCTTCTCTATTGGTAGATAAAAATCGAAAAATTAGGAATAAATGGTTATCAAGTTTTGCAAAAGATATTAAAAAATTAAGATTTGATAATAAAAAAGTAATTATTGTAAGTTCTGGAGCCATTGCTCTTGGATGTAAAAAAATGAATTATAATAAAGCAAATCTCAAGCTAGATAAAAGTCAAGCAATAGCATCAATTGGCCAAATTGAATTGATGAATTTATTTTCACAAACATTTTCTAAATATAAACTAAATATATCTCAAATTCTTTTAACTTTAGATGATACTGAGGAAAGAAGAAGATCAATAAATGCAAAAAGAACTTTTGAAAATTTATTTCAACTAGGCTATGTACCAATAGTAAATGAAAATGACACAATTGCTACTTCAGAAATTAAATATGGAGACAATGATAGATTAGCATCTCGTGTAGCCCAGATTACTAATGCTGACACATTAGTTTTATTGTCAGATGTTGATGGTCTTTTTACAAAAAATCCAAAAAAATACAAAGATGCAAAATTGATTAAAAAAATTTCTAACCTTAATAAAGATTTAAAAAATATAAATATAAAAGGGACAACAGAATTTGGAACTGGCGGAATGGATACAAAAATCGAAGCAGCAAAAATTTGTAATTTAGCTGGCTGCAATATGATAATTGCTAATGGACTGTATCTAAATCCTATTAATCAGATAGAAAAGAAAAATATCTGTACCTTATTTATTTCAGAAATACAAAAATTGGATGCTAGAAAAAAATGGATTATTAGCTCTGTTTCTCCCAAAGGTGAGCTTATCATTGATGATGGTGCTAAAAAAGCTCTTATAAATGGTAAAAGTCTTTTAGCTGCTGGTATAAAAAAAGTGTCTGGAAATTTTCAAAAAGGCGATCATGTCAAAATTTTAGACAGTAAACGTAAAGAATTTGCAAGAGGATTAAGTTCTTTTTCTTCTAATGAAATTACTAAAATTTTGGGATGTCATTCTAATGAAATTAAAAAAATACTTGGATATATTTCAAAATCCGAAGTTGTTCATAAAGATGATATGGTGAGAATATGATAGAAAAAAATTTAATTAATATTGGAAAAAAATCAAAAAAAGCTTTTTCTTCTCCGATAAATACAAAGAAAAAAAATAAAGTTTTAAATGATTATTGCACATTAATTAAAAAAAACAGGAAAAAAATAATAACTCAAAATAAGAAAGATATTTTTAATGCTGAAAAAAAAGGTTTAAAATCAAACTTAATTAATAGACTTATTTTAGATGAAAACAAAATTTCAAGTATTATTAATTCTATCAAATCAATAATTAAACTAAAAGATCCTACAAATAATATTTTACAAAAATGGAAAAGACCAAATGGTTTACACATCTCTAAGGTTTCAATACCGATGGGAATAATTGGTGTTATTTACGAAAGTAGACCCAACGTTACATCTGATGTTGCTTCATTGTGTTTTAAATCTGGAAATGTAGTTATTCTAAAGGGTGGTAAAGAAGCATTTTACTCAAATAAAATTTTGTCAAAACTATTTAGAAAATCCTTAAAAAAAAATAATATTGATGAGAACTTTGTTCAATTTATAGATATTAAAAATAAAAAAGTTGTTGATTTTTTATTAAAAAAAATGAACAAATATATTGATGTCATCATACCTCGAGGTGGTAAAGAATTAGTAAAAAAAGTTCAAAAAATATCAAATATACCAATTATTGGACACTTAGAGGGAATTTGTCATACTTTTATTGATAAAGATGCAAATCCTAAAATTTCACAAAGAATTATTTATAATGCGAAACTTAGAAATACTGCAATTTGTGGTGCAACTGAAACAATTTTAATACATGAAAAAATTTTAAAAAAATTATGTAACTTCATTCTTAAAAATTTAGAGGAAAATGGATGTAAAATAATTGGGGATCAAAAAATTAGAAAATTTTATAAAGGTAAAATATTTAAAGCTACAGACAAAGATTGGTCTAAAGAATATTTATCACCTATTGTTTCTGTCAAATCTGTCAAAAATTTAGATGATGCTATATATCATATAAACAAATACGGAACTATGCATACAGATTGTATTATTACTAAAAATAAGATTACTGCAAAAAAATTTTTAGATGGTGTGAATAGTTCTATTGCTATGCATAATACATCAACTCAATTTGCTGATGGTGGAGAGTTCGGTTTTGGTGGTGAGGTTGGAATTTCAACTAACAAGCTTCCACCCAGAGGTCCGGTTGGTTTAAATCAGTTAGTTTCATATAAGTATAAAATAACAAGTAATGGAAAAACTCGTAAATAATTTTAATTTAAATAATAGAATTGGAATATTAGGTGGATCTTTCGATCCAGCTCATAAGGGTCATCTTGCAATATCAAAAGAGGCTATAAGAAAATATAAATTAAAAAGATTAATATGGGCAATAACTATGAATAATCCCCTTAAGAAAAAAAGTATAACAAGTATTTCTGATAGAATTAAAGGATGTAAAAAAATAGTAAAATCAAATAATTTAATAAAAATAAAATTTTTAGAAAAAATTATTAAATCAAATAAAACAATAGATCTTATAAATTATTTAAAAAAAAATACTAAATCCGAAATATATTTTTTAATGGGTGCTGATAATCTTATAAATTTTCATAAGTGGCACAAATGGAAAATAATTGCAAAAAAATGTATTATTGTTGTCTTTGACCGTCACGGGTACAAAAGAAAATCATTGAATTCAATATCATTTAGAAAATTACAAGGTAAAAATTTAAGATTTATTCAATTTAATAAGGTCAATATTTCATCTTCTCAATTAAGAAAAATTTGATAAAGTTTGAGTATTTAATGGATAAAATTACAGACCTAAAAAAAATTGTTATCAACACCTTAGACATAAACAAAGCCATAGACATTGTAAGTATAGATTTAAAGGACAAAAGCTCTATGGCTGATTATATGATAATAGCAAGTGGCACATCTTCAAGACACATACAAGCATTATCTGAACAAGTATTAGAAAAATTCAAAGACAATGGAATTAACGAATGTAAAATTGAGGGTAAAGAGAGTAACGAGTGGAAATTAGTAGATGGAATAGATTTAATTGTTCATATTTTTCATCCAGAAAAAAGAAAGTTTTATGAACTTGAAAAAATGTGGTCTGAATTAATTCCAAAGGAAAAAATAATAATATAATGAAAAAAAAATTTTTATTCTTATTCATCTTATTTAATATTTTTTTTTTAAAAAATTTATATTCATCAGAAAATGATATTTATAAAAAAATAGATCTATTTGGTGAAGTTTTAGAAAAAATAAATAAAGAATATGTTGATGACATAAATCAATCAGAAAGTATGGATGCTGCAATTGATGGTCTTCTTCAATCCTTAGATCCTTACTCCGGTTATATGTCACCTAAAACTTTTAATGATATGCAAACTGATACTAGTGGTGAATTTGGAGGTCTTGGCATTGAAGTAACTATGGAAGCAGGGGTTGTTAAAGTAATATCTCCAATAGATGACACTCCAGCATCTAGAGCGGGTATCAAAGCTGGTGATTACATAGTCAAAATTAAAAATATTCAGGTACAAGGAAAAAGTTTAAGTGAAGCAGTTGAATTAATGAGAGGTCCAGTTGGTTCTAGTATTGAATTAACTATTAGAAGACGAGGTGAAAAAAAGGCTCTTATTTTCGAAGTTACTAGAGAAATTATAGAAATTAAATCTGTCAAATCAGATCTTCTAAAAAAAGATATTGGATATATAAGATTAACTTCATTCAATGAAAATAGTGCAAAACAAATAGAAAAAGAGATTAAAAATTTAGAAAATAACCATAATTTAAAAGCTTATATTTTAGATTTAAGAAATAATCCTGGTGGTCTTCTTTCTCAAGCAATTAAAATATCAGATTTTTTTTTAGATAACGGGGAAATAGTATCCACAAAAAGTAGAAAAAAATCAGAGAATAGAAAATGGTTTGCAAAAAAAGGGTGATCTTACTAATGGAAAAACTCTGGTGGTATTAATAAATTATGGGTCTGCATCAGCTTCGGAAATTGTAGCTGGTGCTTTAAAAGATCATAAAAGAGCAATTTTATTAGGTGAAAATAGTTATGGCAAAGGATCAGTTCAGTCAATTATTCCTTTAAAAAATAAAGGTGCAATTAGATTAACAGTAGCTAAATATTATTTGCCATCTGGAAAATCAATTTCAGAAGTTGGTGTATCACCAGATATAGAAATAGATGAGGCGTTGGAAGATTTTAAAATTAAATCAGAAACTGATAATCAATTAAATTATGCCTTAAAACTACTAAACGGCTAAATATGAATAATAAGTTTGAAAACTTACCGTTAAGAAATGGTGTTGGAATAATTGTTCTCAATAAAGAAAACAAAATTTTTGTTGCAAAAAGAATAGATAATCCAAAAAATTATTGGCAAATGCCTCAAGGTGGAATTGATGATGGAGAAGATTTTTTATCAGCAGCATATCGAGAATTAGAGGAGGAAACGAGCATCAAAAAAGTTGAGCTAATAAAAGAAATCGATGGAATTACAACCTATATGCTCCCAAAACATTTATTAGGAATTATATGGAAAGGTAAATATAAAGGTCAAAAACAAAAATGGTTTTTGATGAGATATTTGGGAAATGATGAAGAAATAAATATAAATACTAATACACCAGAATTTTTAGATTGGAAATGGATTGAACTAGACAAGATAACTGATGTGGTTGTTGATTTTAAACTTGAAGTTTACAAAGAACTTCAAAAAAAAATTAAAGCAATTCTTAATTAATAGATCTTAAAACATCTAACTTTTGTTCAATCAAATATTTAGCTTGATCACTAATTTCTGCATTATTTGTCTCTTCCTCAGCAATCTTTAATAATTCTTGAATTTTGTTTCTTTCCATATTTTTCAAATTAAAGATAGAGCTTGTAAGCACTGATAGATTGTTATTCTTAAATTCTATAATCCCATCCTCAACATAGTAACTTTCATCTCCAGATTTTGATTTAATCTTTATAATACCAGGTTTCAAAAAAGAAATTATTGAAATATGATCTTTTAAAATTCCCATTTCTCCCTCATAAGCAGGAACAACTACTTCTATTACATCCTCCTTAGACAAAAAAGATTTTTCAGGGTTTACTATGTCTATTTTAAACTCTTCATTCATTAAGCAGCATCTTTTTTCATTTTTTCAGCTTTTTCAATAGCTTCTTCAATTGTACCAACCATGTAAAATGCAGCCTCTGGAAGATGATCATATTCACCTTTGCATATTGCATCAAAGCCTTTTATTGTTGACTCTAAATCTACAAGTTTACCTGGTGATCCAGTAAATACTTCAGCAACAAAAAAGGGTTGTGATAAAAATCTTTGAATTTTTCTTGCTCTTGCTACTGTTAATTTATCTTCTTCCGATAATTCATCCATACCTAGTATTGCAATAATATCTTGTAAAGATTTATATGTTTGAAGAACTTTTTGAACTTCTCTAGCAACTCTATAATGTTCATCACCAACTATTCTTGGATCAAGAATTCTAGAAGTAGAGTCTAATGGATCCACTGCCGGATAGATCCCAATTTCAGCAATTTGTCTTGAAAGTACTGTAGTTGCGTCTAAGTGAGCAAATGAAGTGGCAGGCGCTGGATCAGTTAAATCGTCTGCAGGAACATAAATAGCCTGAACAGAAGTAATTGATCCTTTGTTTGTTGTCGTAATTCTTTCTTGCAAATTAC
>CACFZB010000017.1 GCA_902570715.1 uncultured Pelagibacteraceae bacterium | reverse complement strand
TATGGAGATAATATTTATTTAAATAAAAAAAAATCAATAAATGTATTTGAAACTTTTTTTAAAAAAAAATTAGAGAAATATTTTAATATAATTCATTTTTTACCTTTTTATCCTTCAAGTAGTGACAGTGGTTTTTCTGTGAAAGATCATTATAAAATTGACAATAAACTTGGTAATTGGTCTGATATAAAAAAGATTTCAAAATCAAATGACATTATGGCCGATATGGTAATTAATCATTCATCAGCTAGAGGTTTATGGTTTAAAAATTTTTTAAAAAACAAAACACCAGGTAAAGATTATTTTTTAACTGTAGACTCTAAATTTGATACCTCGAAAGTGATACGACCTAGAGATCATAAATTATTAAAAGAAATAAATATTTTTAAAAAAAAAGAATACCTTTGGAGAACTTTTAGTGCAGATCAGATAGATTTAGATTTTAAAAATCCATCAGTGCTTCTTAGATTTATAAAGATAATGATATATCTTATCCAAAATGGTGTTACAGTTTTGAGATTAGATGCTATTGCATATCTTTGGAAAGAAAGTACTACCAAATGCATAAATTTAAAACAAACACATGAAATTATAAAACTTTTTAGAATTATAATTAATCTTCTTAATGTTCAGACTATAATTATTACTGAAACTAATTTGCCTGAAAAGGAAAATTTAAGTTATTTTGGTAAAAATGATGAAGCTAATTGGATTTATAACTTTTCTTTACCACCATTATTAATTCATGCTTTTCTATTTGAAAATAGTTCATACTTAAATAAATGGAGCAAAAATCTTCCAAATACAAAAAATGGAAACTGTTATTTAAATTTTATTGCTTCACATGATGGTATAGGAATTAGACCCACAGAGGGATTATTAAACAAAAAAACATTAAATGACTTTTTAAAGAGATTAAGAAAAAATGGATCCAAATTTTCTTATAGAAAAATTAACAATAAAATTAAAAAAGTATATGAAGCAAACATAACTGTTTTCGATGCTTTAAAGAGATCAGATTATGACCAAAAAGGTATATTTTATCTAGAGAGATATGTATCCGCTCACGCTATCATGATCTCTTTTGAGGGAATTCCTGCTTTATATTTAAATTCTTTGTTTGGTAAATCTAATGATGAGACAAAATATATAATAACTGGAAATAACAGAGACATAAATAGATATAAATGGAATTATAAAAATATTTCAAAAAAACTTAATAATAAAGATTCCAAACAAAGTATATTTTTTACGAAGATTTCAAATTTACTTAAAGTTAGAAGAAAACAAAAAGCATTTCATCCAAACGCCTCTAGGTACAATTTAAATTTTGGCTCAAATTTTTTTTCATTCAAAAGAGTGAGCATTGATAAAGATCAAACCATAATTTGTATATCAAATTTATCTTCAAAAATTCAAAAAACACACCTTAATAAGATTTATCATAGTTGGCATAATCTTATTGGACCTAAAATTGAAATTAAAAATAAGCTTTTAATATTGAAGCCTTTTGAAACAATTTGGCTAAGTAATAGATAGATTTTTTAAAAATCTGCATTGATTATCCAAAAAAAATCAATATTTCTTTAGCTATGTAAATTGTAAGTAATGACATGAAGCAAATAATAAATAAATTAATATATTGCCATGTTTTCTTATTTTGAGCGTATTTTGATAGATATTTCGATAAATAACCAATAATAAAAAAGAAAATAAAAGATGCAGTTGAGGCACCAATTCCAAAAAAAATTTTTTCTTTAATTAAAAAATTTTTAGAAAAATTACCTAAAAAAAAGACTGTATCTGAATAAACATGAGGATTGAGATAAGTAAATCCAAGAGTTTTAAAAAATATTTCTAAACTAGAAATTTCACTTTTATCACTGTCGAAAGAAACATTAATTCTGAAAGATTTTATTTTTGAATAAATAAAATAAATCAAAAATAGAATTAATAAAATATTTAATGTTAATTCTAAAAAAATATTAAAGTATTGTTGAAAAAAATAAAATAAAGATATCCCTAAAAAAATCAGAAATAAATCTGAGATAGAGCAAACAAGACAGACCAAAAAGATATGTTGTTTTTTTAAACCTTGTTCTATAACAAAAATATTTTGTGCACCGATTGCTAAAATTAGACTAAGCCCAGTAAAGAAACCTAATATTAGGTATTCCATCCAAAGCTTAGATTATTCTGCGTTAGCAGTTAATGTCTTAATCTCTAAAATATTTTCGTTAGGATCTTTTACAAAAAAAGTTTCTTGTTCATACTTAGTGCCTTTAAATCTTAAATAAGGCTCATCGTAGTACTTTGCCCCTTTTTCCTTTAATCTTTTTTTAAGAGCATCAAAATCTTTTCTAGATAAATGAACTCCAAAGTGAGGAACAGAAACATTCCCCATATCAACATCATGTCTCTCATTATCTAGCTTATGCTCACTAGCATGAAGTGTTAATTCATTACCCCAAAAATCAACATCAGCCCATTCTTGTGCTGAATTGTCTAATCTGCATCCAAGTGTCTCGCTATAAAACTTCTTAGCAGTCTCTAAATCCCCGCATGGTATGGCTAAATGAAAACAATTAGTATTTTTGTACATAATAAATCCTTTAAAAAGTTAATAAAACAATTATATATCCATCAACTTTTAAGATCAAGTTAACAAATATTATGAATGACTATTTGCAATCTATAATTGACAGAGATCCTGCGGCAAAATCAAAGTTAAGTTTAATTTTAACTTACCCAGGTGTTAAGGCTATTTTTTTTTATAAAATAGCTAATTTTTTTGCAATAGCTAAATTTGATTTAATAGCAAGAATCATTTCACAGCTAGCAAGATTTTTGACTGGCATAGAAATTCATCCAAAAGCTAAAATTGGAAAAAATTTATTTATTGATCACGGCATGGGCGTTGTTATCGGTGAAACTTCTGAAATCGGAAACAATGTTACAATTTACCATAATGTTACGTTAGGTGGAATTGCTCCTAGCATTAATTCAAATGATCAAAGAAATATGAAAAGACATCCGACTTTGGAAGATAATGTGGTTGTAGGTTCTGGGGCTCAAATATTAGGACCAATTACGATTGGAAAAAACTCGTTAATTGGATCAAACTCAGTTGTAACAAAAAATGTGCCAGAAAAATCAGTAATGGCTGGTATTCCCGCTAGAAGAGTTGGTGATGCTACAAAAGGATTTAAACCTTATGCTGTTACAGATGAAGATAAAGAATAATGAAAAATATAAAAAATAATTTCATTGAGTCTATTGGAAATACCCCTTTAATAAAATTAAAAGCGGCATCAGAAATTACAGGATGTAATATTTATGGCAAAGCCGAATATCTAAATCCAGGTGGCTCAGTAAAAGATAGAGCAGCACTAGCTTTAATTAAAGACGCTCAAGAAAAAAAGTTAATATCTGAAGGTGGGATTGTTGTTGAAGGAACTGCAGGAAATACAGGTATTGGATTATGTCTTTTAGGTAATTCTCTTGGCTACAAAACAATAATTGTGATGAATGATAATCAAACACAAGAAAAAAAAGATACTTTGAAAAATATTGGAGCAGATCTTAGATTAGTTCCACCAAAACCTTATAAAGATGATGGAAACTACGTAAAAGTTGCTGGAAGACTTGCTAAAGAATTAAAAAGTACAAATAACAATGGTGTAGTTTGGGCTAATCAATTTGATAATACTGCTAATGCAAAAGGTCATTACGAAACAACTGGTCCAGAGATTTGGGAACAAACAGATGGTAAAGTAGATGGATTTGTCTGTGCATCTGGCACTGGAGGAACAATTGGTGGTGTTAGTAAATATTTAAAAGAGAAAAATAAAGATATTAAGATTTATCTTTCTGACCCTACTGGTTCAGCTCTATATAATCATATAGTGAATGGAGAATTAAAAGCAGAAGGTGGATCAATCACAGAAGGTATTGGTTCAAGTAGAATAACTAAAAATTTTGCTGAAGCACAAATAGATGGGGCTTTTTCAATAAGTGATCAAGAGTCTTTACCTATTCTTTATGATTTAATTCAAAACGAAGGATTAAGTTTAGGAACAAGCTGTGGGGTAAATATTGCAGGTGCGATCAGATTAGGAAAAGAACTAGGGCCAGGCAAAACTATTGTTACAATTCTTTGTGACAGATCAGATAAATACAACTCAAAGATGTTTAACAAAACGTTTTTAAAGGAAAAAAACCTACCTATACCTAGCTGGCTATAATATCGCATACCAGCCATGTAACAAAACAGTTACATTTTTAGAATAATTTTAATTAACATTTTTATATTATGAAAAAAATTATCTTATTATTATCTTTATTAATTTTCACCTCTGCTTATGCAGGAATGAGTGACAGCGATAAATCTAAAGCTTGGGAATGTAGTGGAATTTATATGGCAAACTACTTTCTACCATCTGGAGAAGAATTTGAATATAGTATGAAGGAAAAGTCTATGGCATCAGTGAAAGTTCTGAAAACATACGCTCTGGAAATTGGAATTTCAGAAAAAGAATGGGATGAAGGAGTTAATAAAGCTGTAGATAAATACTATGGATCTAAATATGACAAAACTAAAACTGAAGATTGTCACTCATTTATAGCTAATTCGATTCCTAATGGAGCTGAAAGAGTAAAAAAAGTAGTTCAAACTTTATATTAACTAAAGAAAGGAAATAAAATGAAAAAAATAATATTATCACTTTGTCTAGTCTTATTTGTCAGTTCTGCATATGCGGGCTCTTGTCCAATGATGGCTAAAAATATTGATGAAAAAATTAAAAAAGCTCAAGAACTTAGAGATCAAGGAATGGAAGCTCACAGTTCAGGCGATCATGCGAAATCAGAAGAACTTTTAAATAAAGCTTTAGCTCTTTTTAAAAGCTAAACCAAATAAGGAGAGGACATAATGAAAAAAGCATATTTAGTGGCAGTTCCAACGGTTACAAACCCAGATATGTTTGCAAAAGAATATGCAAGTAAAGTTGCAGACACTTTAAAGCCTTTTGATGGAAAATTTTTGGTAAGAACTCCAGAAAAATTAGTTAAAGAAGGAGAAGAAACTACCCTGACAGTAGTAATTGAATTTCCAAATAAAGATAAAGCTTTAGGCTGGTATAATTCAGATGAACATCAAAAAATTGTCGTTCAAAGAAGAAAGGCTACTGACCCAAAAAGTACAATTGTAATATGTGAAGAGTCAGACTCTTATTAAAAAAAAGGAGTAAAAATGAAAGCAATCTACACAAGAACTATCGGTGTTTATGATGATAAACTTGGTGAGGCCATGGAAATTTCTAAAGGTTTAGCTGAAGTTAGAAAAAAACATTATCCTGATCATGAAGTTTATTTTTCTTTTCAAATTGGTGGAAATCCTAGAACAGTTAGAGAAACTCTTGTTGGAGAACAATTTACAGACAAAGCGTTTGAAAATGATCAAAACATGTCTGCTGATCCTAAATTTATTGAACTTCAAAAAAAAATGAAGGGTGTTTTTAAAGAAGGTACAATACAAGACGAAATGAGAATGGTATTCAACGATTAAGGAGACAAAATGATAGAAAAATTTAATGGTATATTTTATTTAGCAGTTTTTATAATTCTTTTTATAGGATTTGCTTATTATGGATTTAGATGTGTTTTCCAAACTAAATCTTTTTTAGATCAGTATGGTATTGATGATACTGGTGCAGGAATGGTTAGATTTTTTGGATCAATATTTTTTGGTTCTGTAGTAATGGCTATCTATGTTGGTTTCATAAGACCTAATGGTTTAGAAGCAACATGGGGATTCTTTAATCTTATTTTTTTACAAACCTTATCTTCCTTTATAGTTGGATTTTATAATACAAAAATAAATAAACTTGGACACACTGATAAAACATCAGATGAAGGAATTTATGCTCCTTTAGTTTTGACTATTTTAAGTGCAGTTTTATGTTACGGTTTAGCTGATAAAATTTACATTTGATAGGAAAGGAAAAATATGTCGATATTAAAGAGATATACTGATGCTATAACAAATAAAGATGAGGCAACGATGAATGAACTTTTGCATGATGATTTTAAGTTTACAATGCATAAATCTGGAAATTCATTAGGA
Source organism: uncultured Pelagibacteraceae bacterium (assembly GCA_902570715.1). Classification (GTDB taxonomy): domain Bacteria; phylum Pseudomonadota; class Alphaproteobacteria; order Pelagibacterales; family Pelagibacteraceae; genus Pelagibacter. Next base: position 4,060 of record CACFZB010000017.1, on the reverse strand, counting down.
AAAGCTGATGTTATCAAATGGGCAATGAGTGGTGATATTAATCAAGATAAATCCCGAATTGTTTATGAAAATGATGAAGTTGGTGTACACCATTCAATTGTAAAATTTAATGATGGAAATGTTGAATCTGTAATGGCAGTTTATATATATAATGATGGAAAGATTGTTAGCTTAGAAACTGGTGCTACTCCAATATCTAAATAATGTTTCCTAAAAAATATTCTAATTTATTATTCATTTTTTTTATGGGACTTGGCATGAGTTTACTCATGACACTTATAATTACTTATGTAAATACCGGTTATGATGATCTTTATTATAAAAGATTTCTTAAAGCTTGGTCTGTCAGCTTACCAGTTGCAATGATAGCAACAACAATTGTAGCTCCGATAGTACAAAAATTTGTAGATAAAATTACTAAATAAGAATAATCTTTAAGAGTGAGTAATATAATTGCATACATAATTCTAATACTTGCAGTTATCCTAGGTACTGCAGCAAATGGTTTTGCTAAAGGTGCAAACGGTTTTACATTATTAATACCAAGTTTATTAACAGCAATAACAATAGTTGGTTGTATGTTTACTTTATCTATTGTTATGAAAACAATTCCTGTTGGAATTACATATGCTTCATTTGCGGGTTTATGCATAATAGCTACAACAATTGTTGGAATATATAAATTTAATCAAATGCCAGATTTTTATACTATTATTGGTTTAATTTTGATTATATCAGGAGTGTTAATAGTTAATCTATTAGGTAAAACTAATTAGAAACAGGCTTCAAAATTTTAAGAATTTTAGAGTGAAGACTTTTGTTAGCTGAACAAACTATATCACCAGCTTTTTTTGGATCTCCATTACTCCAAGTTGTTACTTTACCCTTGGCAGCTCTAATAATAGGAATTAAAGGATGTATATCCCAAATTTTATTTCCACATTGAATAACAATATCTAATTTACCTTCAGCCAAGTGGGAGTAGCTTAAAGCATCTGAGCATGGAAACTGCATACGTTTAAGTATTTGGGGAATTTTTTTTTGCTGCTTTAAAGATAAACTTCCATGAAATGCTGCTGACAATTTCATATTAGAATATGTTGCTTTGCTGTTAACTTTTATTTTTCTTTTTTTCCCATTCTCTGAGACATACGCTGAAGTTGAAGATACATTAAAATAATATTTCTTTAATATCGGAAAATTTGCAAGACCTAATACAGGTATTCCCTTATAATTTAAAGAAATCAAGTTACTCCATGTTGGATTACCAATAACAAATGATCTTGTTCCATCAATAGGATCTATAATCCAACAAAAATCACTTTTCGTTTTTTTATGACCAAATTCCTCACCAATAATTTGATGATTAGGAAATTTTTTTTTAATCTCCTTGCTTATAAACTTTTCAAAAGCTTTATCTGCATTTGTAACTGGGTCATAGCCCCTTCCCTTTAATTTATTTGAAACTTTAAATGGCTTATTCAATTTCGAATAGTAAAATTTAGTAAGCTTATTTCCCAAATTACTTAGGAATTTCGAGTAATATTTATATTCAGAAGATTTTAATTTAATCACAAGGAACTAATACAATTTAATTTGTGTTGATTAAAGTAAAATTTTAAATAATCATCGAATAACTATGAAAATTGAATTATTTAATAATAAAGTTTTTTTTAAAAAAAATGGCTCTAAAAAAGAAATTCATCCTTTTTGGTTAAGGGAGCGTGTAAATGGAGAAAACTTTGTCGACAAAGGAACACAACAAAGATTATTTGATCCAACTGAAATTAAAGGAAATATAGAAATCACAAATGCAAGCTTATCAGAAAAATTTTTAGACATAGTTTTTAATGATGGTGTTGAAACAAAATTAACCATCCAAAGTATTATAAATGAATTTTCAAACAACAATGAGTTTAAAATTATAGAAAAGATTAAATGGGACTCTTCTCTAAACAACCTTAATAATTATGAATTTACTAGTAATATTTTTGAAGAAAAAAAAATGTATGATGCCTTGATAACTTTTTATAAATATGGCTTTGTAATTTTTAAAAAAGTCCCAGTAGAAAATAATTTTATTATCAATTTTGCTAATTCAATAGGAAGTATTAGAAGAACTAATTTTGGTGAATATTTCAATGTAAAATCAAAACCAAATCCAAATGATTTAGCATATACATCCTTGCCTTTGGCACCACATACAGATAACCCTTATAGAAACCCAGTTCCATGTATTCAATTATTACATTGTATTGAGAATGAAGTTAGTGGTGGATATTCAACTTTGGTTGATGGTTATACTGTGACACAAAAATTAAAAATAGATTATCCAGATTATTTCAAAATACTTACTGAAATTAAAGTTAGATATCAATTTGTAGATCAAGATGTTGTTTTGGAAGATTGGTCTGAAATGATTAAATTAGATGAATATCAAAATTTTAAACAAGTCAGATTTAGTCCAAGATTAGATTTTGTCCCATTGATGGATAAAGAAAAATTAGATCTCTATTATGCTGCAAGAAATAAAATTTCTGAATTATATAATTCAGATAAATATCGATTAGAATTTAAACTTGCCCCTGGAGATTTATTAATGATGGATAATTATAGATTACTTCATGGTAGAACTTCATATGATGCAAATGAAGGTAACAGATTTTTACAAGGTTGTTATATTGACTATGACAGTACTGAAGGAAAACTGAAGCATTTAAGAAGAAAATTTAAAATCTAGTTTTATTTATTGAAGCAATTATTTATAAGAATTGCCATTAATATCCAAATTACAAAAGTTTCTCCATGAGAAAAAGAATAATCTGCTCCAGCAAATCCTGCGATAATATTTATTCCATAAATAATAATTGTTGAGACTACTAAACTTACAATTAAATTTATTAGTCCGTTTACAAATTTCATAAATAAACAATATAGATATTAAATCTTAATGCAATTCAAAATTTCTATTGTTAAGGGAAGTTTTTTTGATTGTGCGAATAATATAAAACAGTCAGGTTGTATTCAAGAAATATATTTTAGTAAAATAAAAATAAAACTATTGAATACAACCTAATCAAAAATTATCTTTTTAATTAAGGAGGTAGTTTTAATGAATCAAATGCCACCTGACACTTAGCTGGGTAGCTTTACATTTCATAAAAACGAAAACGAAAAACTTAAAGTCCATTCGGACTTAAATGCCAAGAAGGCGACTTAAGGGAGCTCTTTTGGTTAGAGAACGAAAGAGCAAACCCTTAAGTAATAGGCTTATTTATTTAAAATTAGGCAAATTAGTTTGTCATTAAAGGTTAGTGTTTTTTTATATTTTAAGTTGATTTCTTCAACACCTATCATAATTTGATTAAGGCTCATACTTAATAGGGTTGAGATATACCTATTTTTAATCATTTCTAAATATTTATTTCTTGATATTTTTACTTTAAATGAAAATTTCTTTTTTTTAATACTTGGATAAAGTTTAGATAAAAATGATATTATTTTCTTATCCCTATTTAATGAGGTTTTAAGTTTTTTTTTCAATAATTCAAAAGTAGGTATCTCATTTTTTGAAGTTTCTAAGGTGAATATAAAAATTTTTCCTCCTTTTTTTAGTTTTGCTTTACATAAAGAAATTAGTTGCTTTATTTCATTAAAATTTAATAGATGAATAGTTTGTTTAATCAAAATTAAATCAAATTTTTTCTTATTTTTTTTTAAATATCTAACTGCATCTATTTTTGTAAAATTAATTCTTTCATCTCTATCTCTATGAATTTCTATATCTATTCCTTTGGGCTTATTTCTTAATTTTAATTTTGATGATAAAAATCCTAAAATTTTACCTCTTCCACAACCAATATCTAGAATTTTTGACTCTCTATCTAATTTAATTTGTTTTAATAAAAAACTATTAAATGATTTAATATATTTTTTGGATGAAAGCCAAGTTTTGTTGTCCCAATTTTTTAATGACACGCAATACCAAATTTCTTAAGTCTCCAATAATTATATGGCCAAGGAGTTAAAAATCCAACTAAAAGCATAATAGGAATAACCC
>CACFZB010000016.1 GCA_902570715.1 uncultured Pelagibacteraceae bacterium | reverse complement strand
ATCTAATCCTATTATTATCTTTATCAAAAAATAAAACCTTGTCTTTTGAAAATGATATTTTTAGTGAATGATTATTAATATTTTCTGTTGATTTAATTATAATTTGATTTTCTGAAACTTTAGAATAAATGATTTTTTCAAAACCTAAATTTTCAACAAGATCAATTTTTACCTCTACTTGAATTTCATGATTGTTTTGTAAGCTAATATCTTCAGGTCTAATACCTAGGTAAATCTCATCATTAAACTTAAAATTTTCAAAAGTTATCTTGTTATTAAATAATTTTATTGTGTTTGAATTTATGATTTGGTCTTTGTTAATTTTAATTATATTCATTTTTGGAGAACCAATAAACTCAGCAACAAAAATATTATTTGGATCAGTGTAAATCTCATTTGGTGTTCCAAATTGTTCAATATTTCCTTTATTAAGAACCACAATTCTATCAGCTAGAGTCATTGCTTCTATTTGATCATGAGTTACGTAAATAATATTTGATTTTAATTTTTTGTGTAATTTAGATATTTCAACTCTCATTTCAGATCTTAGTGCTGCATCTAAATTTGATAACGGCTCATCAAATAAGAAAACTTTTGGATTTCTTGTGATTGCTCTACCAATAGCAACCCTTTGTCTTTGTCCACCCGAAAGCTGTTTAGGTTTTCTTTCAAGTAAGTCTTCGATTTGAAGTGTAGTTGCAGCATGGTTAACTTTTTGATTAATTTCACTTCTTGGAATTTTTTCCATTTTTAAACCAAAGGACATATTTTCGAAAACATTCATATGTGGATACAAAGCATAGGATTGAAATACCATTGCAATATCTCGTTTAGAAGGAAGTAGATTATTTATTAATTTTTGATCTAAAAAAATTTCTCCTTGATCAATACTTTCTAGCCCTGATATCATTCTCAATAAGGTAGATTTTCCACAACCAGAAGGCCCAACCAAAACAATAAATTCTCCATCTTTTATACTAAGATTAAAATTATTGATAACTATATTGTCTCCAAAAGACTTTTTTAGATTTTTAACAATAATATTCGACATTTGTAAAATTTAAATTGATTTTAAATGATTATAAGATGTTGTTAAAAAATATTACACTGTTAAATTTATAGTATTAATAATCTATTATACAGAGAGAGATTTTGAGTAATATAAAAAAAAGGGGGAATAATAAATGTTAAAAAAGATAATAATTAATATATCTATTCTAGTATTTTTAATTTCAAATACTAGTTTTGCAGATATTAAATTTTGGACAACAGAAGTCCAACCTGCAAGAATGGCAAAACAAGAGGAAATGGCAAAAGCTTTTGAAGCTAAAACTGGAATCAAAGTTGAAGTCATACCAATTGAGGAAAAAGATCTTGGGACAAGAGCAACCGCAGCAGCAGCAGCGGGTGACCTTCCAGATGTGATTTATCACACTCTGCAATATGTTTTACCGTGGGCTGAAGCAGGCATACTAGATGTTGATGCAAATAACGCTGTTGTTAAGTCATTAGGAAAGAAAACATTTGCACCTGGTGCATTAAATATGGCTAAGAAAGGTGGAAAGATCGCAGCTGTTCCAGTTGATGGCTGGACGCAAATGGTTGTTTACAGAAAAGATCTATTTGCTGCAGCTGGTTTAGAGCCACCGACTTCATATGCAAATATAGTTAAAGCTGTAAATGCATTATCAAGTAATGATATGTTTGGTTTTGTAGCTGCTACAAAAACAGATGAAAACTTTATGAGCCAAGTACTCGAACATGTACTTTTAGCTAATGGAGTTAATTTTGTTAAAAAGGGTGGAACTAAAAAGCAAGGCAAAGCTTTAAAGAATTCTTTAGAATTTTATAAAGTAATTGCTAAAGCTAGTCCTCCAGGAGAACTGTTCTGGAAACAATCTAGAGCTTTATATTTCGCTGGAAAAACACCAATGATCATTTGGTCACCTTTTATTATGGATGAATTAGCAGGATTAAGAGATTCTGCTCCTCCAACAATAAATAGTGATCCAACATCACCAGAGTTAGCCTCTAAAACTGGTTTCATTACAAACTTTAGTGGACCAAACAATAAAAAGGGAGCAGCTTGGGCTGATGTAAGATACTTTGGTATCACTGCGGATGCAGATACTGATGAAGCTAAAAAATTCATAGAGTACTCTATGAGTGAGGGTTATACAGCAACGTTAGGAATCGCTCCTGAAGGAAAATTTCCAGTGAGAAGAGGAAACAAGAGTGATCCTAATGCTTACACAAAAGCTTGGAGTAAATTACCAGTTGGTGTTGATAGAAAAGCTCCTTTAACTGATCTTTATTCTGCGGATGTTATTGATAACATCGTTGCAGGTTTAGACACTGCAAACAGATGGGGTGTTAAAGAAGGTGAGCTTTCTAGAGCATCAAAAATCATTAATTCTCAATTTTTAAACAGAATCACTAGAGAATATATTGATGATCAAATCTCAGTTGATGAAGCGGTTAAGAAAATTAACGCTGAATTAGCTAAGTTTTAAATAATAAATTTATAAAGAGCGGATAATATTTTATTATCCGCTTTTTATTATGAGTGATTCATTATCTAAATTAGAAAAAAGAACTGCTTACACTTTAGTTTTACCAGCAGTCTTATTAGTGTTTGCAATTGTATTATTTCCAATATTTGCAAATACTTGGATTAGTTTTAAAGATATTGAATTAAAAGATATTAGAATTCCCGAACCTCGAGCAAAAAAAATTGTTAAATCAATTTCAGGAAATCAATCAGAATTAAAAATTATTTATAAATTACGAAATAGTTCGTTAATTCAAGAAATAAGAAATGTTCAGTTTCAAGATAAATTTCCAAAAGATATTTCACCGATCAATCTTGATCCAAGATGTAACTTTCAATCTAAGAGGGTTATTTGTAATTTTGGAAATTGGCAGGCAAAACATCGAGAAAATTTTGAAATAACCATTCAGAATAATAATCTTAAAACAATTGACAAAAAAATAATTAAATCTCAAAAACCAATTTTAAGTGGTAAAGCAGATAATCCATTACTGACTACAAATTTTACTTTAGAAAATTTTAAAAAAGTTTTTTATGAAAATAATTTTGTTGAATTACTTTTAACAACATTTTATTTCACTTTCTTTGGAACAGTAGGTGCTATCATCTTTGGAATTTTGGCAGCACAATTAGTCAATCAGAATATTCAAGGTCGAACTTATATGCGAGGCATATTACTTTTTCCTTATGTGGGTCCCGTGGTTGCTTTAGCTTATACATGGACATTATTGTTAGATCCAAATAGTGGAACTTTGAATGCATTATTGGTTAATTTTAATATTATAGATACACCAATAAATTTATTGGGTCAAAAATATATAACCATGAGTATTTTAGGTTTTGAATTTAAATTAAGATTGGCTTTAACCACAGTTATATTTTTTGAAATTTGGCGCTATTTTCCGCTTGCCTTTCTTTTTATTTTAGCAAGATTACAAGCAATTCCAAAAAGTTTGTATGAAGCGGCGGATGTAGATGGAGCAAGTCCAATCCAAAAATTTATCCATATCACACTGCCTCAAATTACAGCAATCATTTCAATCTTATTTATGATCAGGTTTATTTGGAACTTTAATAAATTTGAAGATATTTTTCTACTTACTGGTGGAGCGTCTGGCACTAGAACATTACCTATAAATGTTTATCAGCAAGGTTTTGCCGTTTCAGATATTGGAATGGGCTCTGCAGTTTCAATAGTCATAGTGATGTTACTTATCTCATTTATGATTATTTATTTTAGATTAATTGGAAAGAGGGCCAATGAATCTTAAATCTCTTTCAATATTTCTAATCATATCATCTTTTTTTCTGACATGTATTTTGTCAATTTGGAAGATCATGGCTACATTACAAGGTTTAAGTTTCACTAATTTAAACACAACACCAGTTTTTTTAATTGGTATGTTGTTATCTTTAACATTTGTTATTATTGGTAATAAGATTAATCATTTAATAAAAATTTTCTCATTATCCTTTATATTTTCAATTTTATATTTTTACTTAAATGAGGCATCACCTTATTGGTATATTCTTGGAATTTTCTTAATAACTTTATTTTTTACGAACAAACTCAAAAAATATAGCATACATTCTTTAAAGGAAGATTTTATATCTGAAAAAATTATTTTTGATTTCATCACTTTATTTGGCATTGTTTTTTTTGCATTTGTAATTTTATTTCCATTTTACATCATGTTAGTTACAAGTTTTAAAACTCAAATAGCTTTATTGGTTAATCCTTTAGACTTTAGCCTAGATTTTTCTAAAAGCTTAACCGAATTATTTAAATCTTATTTTGTAATTTTTGAAACTTATAATTTTGGTAGATATATTTTAATAAGCTCTGCTGTTTCAATCGGAACTGTTGTTGTCACACTATTATTTGCAATACCAGCAGCTTATGCAGTTGCTAGATTAAATTTCTTTGGAAAAAACTTTTTATCTACATCAATTTTAATTATCTATATGTTTCCAGCTATAGTATTAGTGATCCCTTTATATACTGTGTTTAGTCAACTTGGATTAAGAAATTCAATTTTTGGTCTATTGATAGTTTATACAGCTACAACTTTGCCAGTCGCCATTTATATGCTGCAAGGATATTTCAAAAGTATTCCAAAAGAAATTGAAGATGCAGGAATTATGGATGGTCAAAATTGGTTTGGTATAATTTTAAAGATTATTATTCCTTTAAGTTTGCCAGCCATTGCGTCCGTTGCACTCTATGTCTTTATGATTGCATGGAATGAATTTCTTTTCTCATTAATGTTTTTAGATAGCCCTAAATCATTTACTTTATCAAGAGCTATTCAATACCTAAGTGGAGATGCAGAAACACCACGCCAATATTTAATGGCAGGCTCTGTAATAGTAACTTTACCTGTACTTTTTATTTTCATATATTTTGAAAAATATTTAGTCAGCGGTCTAACAGCTGGTAGTGTAAAAGAATAATTTTTAGAAATTATTAGTTTGAATATCCGTACTTACGCAGCCTAACATCACCTGTCCTTGCATGCGCTTCCATACCTTCATATCTAGAAATTCTAGCTGCAGCAGCACCAACAAGTTCTGTAGATTCTTTGGTCATTCTTTGGAAACTTAAAGTTTTAATAAATTTTCCTACAAATAAACCTCCTGTATATCTACCAGCACCTTTGGTAGGTAAAATATGATTTGTTCCTGAACATTTGTCTCCATATGCTACTGTTGTTTCTTCACCTACAAATAAAGATCCGTAATTAGTTAATCTTTCATGGAACCATTTCAAATTTTCAGTTTGAACCTCTAAGTGTTCAGGAGCATATTCATCACTGATTTTAACCATTTCTTCATCTGTATCACAAAGAATTACTTCTCCATAATCTCTCCATGCAGCATCAGCATTTGTTCTTGGTACTTCAGGAAGTTCCGCAATTAATTCTGGAACTCTTTTCATTACTTTCTCAGCAAGCTCTTTACTTGTTGTATATAACCAACAAGGAGAGTTATAACCATGCTCAGCTTGACCAACTAAATCAACAGCTACTATCTCTGGATCTGCTTTTGCATCAGCAATGATTCCAATTTCAGTTGGACCAGCAAATAAATCAATACCAACTTTTCCAAATAGAATTCTTTTTGCTTCTGCTACAAATTGATTTCCTGGACCAACAATTATATCTGCTGGAGGATTTTTAAATAGTCCATTAGTCATAGCAGCAATAGCTGGAACACCACCTAGATTTAAGATTACATCAGCACCACAAAGATCAGCTGTATAAACTATTGTAGGATGAGCACCCACACCCTCTTTAGGTGGACTACAAGCAATTATATTTTTTACACCAGCAACTTTTGCTGTAGTGACACTCATCACAGCAGAAGCAATATGAGCATATCTTCCTCCTGGGATGTAACATCCTGCAGTATTTACAGGAACTAATTTTTGGCCAGCATATAACCCATTAGACAATTCTACTTCAAAGTCTTGACCATAGTTTTTCAATTGAGCTTCAGCAAACTTTCTTACTCTCTCGTAAGAAAATTGAATATCATCTTTAGTTTTTTGATCTAAACTTTTTTTAATTTCTTCAATTCTTTCTTTTGATACAACAATCTCACCGTCATATTTGTCAAATTTTTTAGTTAAATCAATACATCCTTGTTCTTTAGTTTTTTCTATGTCTTTTAACAAATCTTGGACAATACCAGTTGTTTTTGTGTCATCAGTTGATGACGTTTTAGGTGATTTTTTTAAATACGTGATTGACATTATATTCCTCTTTTTATAAATGAATTATTTAAGGCAATTTTGATTTTATTGCAATCAAACAATTAATCTAATGCAACAACAGCAGCAGCAATTGATGCTAATCTAGCTTGTGCTTCATCTGATCGACTAGTAATTACAACTGGTACTTTACCACCAACAACTACGCCAGCTGCACAAGCTCCACAAAAATAAATTAACATTTTAACTAATCCATTTCCTGTTTCTACACTTGGGACTAATAAAACATCAGCCATTCCCGCTACATCATTTTTAATTCCTTTTATAGCAGAAGATTTTTTTGAAATACTATTATCAAATGCTAGTGGACCAAAAACATCAGCATTTAAATTTTCTTTTTTAGCTAATTTTGTAATTTCCTCAGCTTCTTTGGAACTTGGAACGCTATCTAAAACTTCTTCAGTAGCAGACAACACAGCAATTTTAGGTCTTTCAATCCCAATTCTATTAGAAAAATTTATTACATTCTTTAAGATATGCATTTTAGTTTTTACATTAGGTAAAACATTTAAAGCACCATCAGTAATAATGAGTGGCTTATCCTCTTTATCTAAAGTCATATGCCAAATATGACTTAATCTAGTTTTTCCTAGCAAATTATATTCTCTTTTTAGAACCTCCTTCATTAGAATATCAGTATGAATGTGTCCTTTTACTATAATTCTAATTTTTTCTTCACTAGCTAGTTTGGCAGCAATTGCTGCAGTATTATTTTCTACAGGTTCATGAATAATTTCATATTTTGAAATATCCCATTTAAGATCTTGAGCACACTTTTGAATTTCTTTCTCATCTCCAATAAAAATTGGTTCAATCAAATTTTCATTAACTGCATCTTGAACAGAGAGCATTGGCAAGGGCTTACCAGCATTAACAATACCAGCTTTTACCCCTTTCTTTTTATGAGCTACATTTAATAAATTATTTGGAACAACAATTTCTTTATTTGAAAGCATATCTAATTTTTTAATAGCTCTAAGTCTTTTTTAATTACTTCAGTTAATTTAATTTCTTTTTTTGAGTTCATTTTAAATCTTTTATATTTATTTTGACCAGGATATACAATTTCTTTTACTCCTTTGATTTTAGGTAATCTTTTAACTTTTTTAATATTATTTTTAATTCTGTTATTATAATTTTTGACAAATAAATTTGTTTTAAATGTGATAAATAAATGACCAATATTTTGTGGACCGGAAAAATCATCGAAAGGATCTTTTACTCTTCCTGCATGATTTCCACCAGTAAGAACACCACTTAAAATATCAACCATCCAAGCTAAACCTGATCCCCTAAAACCTGCTATAGGTAATTGTACTCCTTGAAGAGCTTTTTTAGGATCAGTTGTTATTTTACCAAATTTATCCAAAGCAACTCCGTCAGGTATTTTTTTATTATTCTTAGCTGCAAACCTAATCTTGCCTCTATTAATCATCGAAATAGATGTATCTAAAATGAAAGGTATTTTTGAGCCAGTTGGAGTTCCAAAACATATTGGATTAGTCCCAAATAAACTTTTTAATGCACCATGAGGAGCAACAGCAGGTGGAGCGTTAGTATATATCATTGTGATTAAATTTTTTTTAACAGCTTGTTCAGCGTAATAACCTGACAATCCATAGTGACCACTATTTTTAACTGCTACTAAACCGACTCCAGTTTTTTTTGCATTTTGGATTGCTTTTTTTATGGCTATATCTGCTGCTACAAATCCAATGCTGTTATTAGCATCTATATGAGAAATTGATTGAGAAATCTTTTTAATTTTTATTTTAGGTTTAGGATTGATTACTTTTTTTGATATTCGATCGCAATACATCTTTAATCTTGTTAAACCATGTCCGTATGCACCAACTAGTTCAGCATTTATCAAAGCATTTGCTGAGATTAAAGCATGGTTATTGCTTAAACCAAATTTTTTAAATATTTTGATTATATCTTTTTTTAAATTTTCTGTTTTCAAATTAACCTTTTCCACGCCATGGAATTGTTTTGTCAATTATTTTTCTTAAAGTTACATCAAATAATAAACCAAGCATTCCCATTATGAAAATAGTGATCCAAATCACCTCATATTGAAAATATTTTTTTGCAACATTTTCAACAAATCCTATACCTGTTGTTCCTGCTAAAAATTCAGCTGCCACTAAAGTTCCCCAACACATACCAACTGCAACCCTTATACCCGTTAATATTTCAGGTAAAGAATTAGGGAAAATTACATATCTTAATATTTGTTTTTTTGAAGCTCCCAAAGAGTGAGCTGCATGAATTTTGGATAATTGTGTTCCTGATGCACCAGCTCTTGCTGAAATAATCATAATAGATAAAGAGACCATAAATAATAAGAAAACTTTTCCTGTATTATCAATTCCTAAAACTGAAATAATAAGAGGTGCCCAAGCTAAAGGTGGAACTGGTCTGTAAAGTTCAATTAATGGGTCAAAAAATCCTTTAGCAAATCTGTTTAAACCCATAAACAAACCTAATGGAACACCAATTATAATTCCAAAAACTAATCCTAAAAATACTCGCATAAAAGAGTCCCAAATATGACCATAAGGAACTGGAATCTTTAATAATTTAAAATCACCTGTCACAATTTTTAAAACTGCACCTTTAAAATTTTGTTTTACAGTTCCATCTTTAGTGTGAACCGGGTACTCACCTGGTAAAATATCTGCAATCCAATCTGGCAAAATAAAACCTATCCATGTGCTTATATCCACCATCTTAATCCATAAAAGGGGAATATCTTTATAACCAACACTTGGTTTTGACATTAATACAAATTTGTTAAAAGTATCAGATGGTTTTGGCAACCATCTTCCTGAACCTTGTTCTGAACAACTTGGACCACTAGCAACAATTGTTCCAGCTGGAAATAGAAAGATATCAATAAATCTCAAGCCTCCTTGAGCATTTAATTGAGCGTTATCAAATTTGATAATAGCATTCTGCATTTTATCCAACGCATTTGGTGGATAAATACTTGCAAATTCTATTCTTCTTGCAATTTTGACAATGTTCTTAGCATATGTAGATGCTATTTCATCACTTTCACTTAAATCGTTTCTGTAAACTTTAATTTCATCTTTAATTTCTTTAATTTTTTTTTTGAATTCTGGATTATGGTTTCTTAATTTAAAAAATTCTTCACTTATCAAATTTAATTCTTGTGCTGCAGCATGAAATTTTAAGCCTCTGTCTGTGGCAGGCACAAGAGGTACTTCTAATGTATTTTCAATACTTCCTGAACCTGCATCAATCTTTGTGATACCCCAACCGCCTTCTTCACTTACAGCCTTAAGCCTTTCATTAAGCTCTTGCTCTGTTTCAAATGGATAATCGGGTTTTTGAAAATTTTCTGTTAAAAAATTAATTTTACCAGTTAAATCATCAATTTTTTCTCTGGTTTCGCTTTCAAGTAAATCCTCATTAGTTAATAAGGGAATTAATTGATTTGTTTTATTTATAAAGCTTACAAGAATCGTCTTCTGCTCATTATTGAGTTCTTTTGAATTTTTTATTTCATTAGAGAGTTTTTCTAAGTTCTTATTCTCTTTTTTGATTTGAGAAGTACTTTTAAACTCTCTTTCTTCTATAGGAAATTGATATTTCAATCCTAATAAGGAGTCATTTACTTTTCCTACTTGGCATAGTTCATTAGCTGATTTTGGATAAAAACCTTTTGCGATATCCCAAGAATAATAAAGCCAAATTAAAAGAAGAAAACTACTTCCAACAATCACCCAGTGTGTTCCACCCAATGCTCTCTCTGGATTTCCAAAAACTGCATCAATTTTTTCAGTTTTAATGAGACGTCTGCCGTAAAGGATACAGCCAATGACAGCAAAAAAAATTAAAAAAGTTACTATTTGTGTTAACATTTAAATTTCTTTCCCCATGATTTCTTCTTCCATATTCCAAATCATTTCTAAAATTTCTTCCCGTTTTGCAGAAAAATCTTTATCTTTTTTAATTTCTCTTAAATCTTGTTTAAGACCCATTGATGCAAATGGAAGATTGTACTCTTTATGAATTCGACCTGGTCGAGGAGCCATTACATATAATCTTTCACCAAGTAATAATGCTTCTTCAACTGAGTGAGTGATTAATATAATTGTTTTTCCAGTTTCTTTCCAAATTTTTAAAACTAATGACTGCATCTTCTCTCTAGTTAAAGCATCAAGTGCTCCCAAAGGCTCATCCATAAGAATTAAATCTGGATCATTAATTAGACATCTTGCAAGAGCAACTCTTTGCTGCATTCCTCCAGACAATTGATATGTCGGTGTATTACCAAATCCCTTTAGTCCTACTATCTCTAACCATTCATCAACTTTTTTTTGAGTTTCTATTGGATCTTTTTTTTTCATCCTTAACCCAAAGTTAACGTTCTCAGCTACTGTAAGCCATTCGAACAAAGCACCTTGTTGAAAAACCATTCCTCTCTCAACACCAGGACCATCAATTTCTTTATCATTTAAAGTAATACTTCCTGAAGTTGGTCTTATAAATCCTGCTGTGATATTTAATAAAGTTGTTTTACCACAACCCGATGGACCGAGAACTGTAAGAAGTTCTCCTTTTTTAAGAGTAAAATTTAAATCTTTTAAAGCGTGAACAGTTTCTCCTTTTGGAGTTTTAAAAATCATGTTTAGATTTTGAGAAACTAAATCACTCATTTAATACCTTATATTAGAAATCTTTTAAAAAAAATAGGCACCAATTTAAATTAATTGGCGCCTATTAAATTTTTCTTTCTCTATTGGATTATAGAGGTAAGAAACTAGTGTCTACATTTCCTCTTGGTGTTCCCATTCCTTTTAAGAATGCATCAAGATTTCCTTTAGTCATAGATTGTTTAGTTTCTTCTGGTGTTAAGAATTTGAAACCACTTAAAGTTTCTTTCATATCACCAACTTTCATTTCTGAAGCTTTAGCCATAACATTCATGTTGCTTTTACCAGCTTTGTATCTAGCATTTGCTTCATGAGTTACTTCTATAAAAGTTCTAAGCATTTCAGGATTTTCCTTCATGAACTTTGTAGTTACAGAAGTAATATCTATTCCTAAGATACCAGCATCTCTTGCTTCTTGAACTGTAAGTAATCTTGATCCTACAGCAGTTGCAGCTTTAATAGAATTACCACCAAATAAACATGCCATTACAACATCACCGCTTACTAATGCAGCAGCTCCTTCTTCAGGATCCATTTGAATAATATCCATTTTTTTTCTGTCAGCTCCAACAACTTTCATACTTTCATCGAAAACATACTCAGCCATTGTTCCTAGTGGAACAGCAACTTTTTTACCTTCTAATTCAGTAGCGTTTGCTTTTGTAATTCCAGAAGCGTTAGATGTTACACAAGTTGTACCACCCATTCCGTATTCCATCGCAATATCAACTAATTTGATAGGTGCTTTAGATTTAACAGCGTTTATGAAAGGAACTAAACCTTGTGAGTAAGAGATATCGATATCTCCTGCTAACATTGCATCTGTCATTGCTCCACCATTAGTGAAGTTTGTCCATTTTACTGGAACACCCAAAGCTTTTGCAAAATTTTTCTTCTGCATGTCTTCTAAGTTTGGACTTGGC
>CACFZB010000015.1 GCA_902570715.1 uncultured Pelagibacteraceae bacterium | reverse complement strand
AAATTTTAGTAGGTATTTTTGAAGGAAAATCTATCCCAGCCTTTGATAAAACAAGTGTTGTGCCAGAGGATTTTTCATTTGGAGAATTTCCTGAAAATTTTGAACATTTTGAACCATATTTAGCATCTGCAATTAGAAGGTTTCCAGTATTACAAAAAGCAGGAATAAGAAAATTTTTTGCAGGACCGGAGTCTTTTACTCCAGATACAAATACTTTATTAGGCGAGGTTCCAGAGATAAAGAATTTCTTTGTATCTTGTGGACTAAATAGCATTGGAATTGGAAGTGGAGGAGGTGTAGGAAAAATTACAGCCGAATGGATGATGACAGGTCACATTAATGAAGATATTTTCAGTTATGACATAAAAAGATTTCAAAAGTTTCATTCACAACTGGGTTTTATTAAGCCTAGAATTACTGAGACTTTGGGAGATTTATATGGAATGCATTGGCCTTTTAAACAACATAAGACCTCAAGGAATATAAAAACTTTACCATATCATGATAATTTAAAGAGTTTTGGAGCATGCTTTGGCGTTTCTGCTGGCTATGAAAGACCAATGTGGTTTGCACTTGATGGTGAAAAATCAGAGTATGAATACAGTTATAATTATCAAAATTGGTACCCTTCAGTAGAATACGAGACTAATAATACTATTAAAAATGTTGGTTTATTTGACCTTACTCCTTTTTCTAAATTCGAGATAAAATCTGATAAAGCACATGAAGAATTACAAAGAATTTGCACTGCAAATATAAAAAATGAAATTGGAAAATGTACTTATACTCATATGTTAAATAGTGATGGTGGTATTGAGACTGATTTAACAGTTGTTTGTATGGATCATAATCATTTTAGAATAATAAGTTCGGCGGCTACAAGAGAAAGAGATAAATTTCATATAAACAAACATCTTTCTGAAGGAATAAAACTAAAGGATATAACGGATGATTATTGTGTGTTTGGAATATTTGGGCCAAAAAGTAGAGATTTAATTAAGTCAATTTCCAAAGATAATTTTGATAATAAAGATTTTAAATTTGGTACTGCTAAATACATCAAAATTGATGGAATTAAAATTTGGGCTCAAAGATTATCTTACGTTGGAGAATTAGGATATGAATTATTTGTAAAATTTGACGATGCAAAAAAAATATATGAATTATTAATTGAAAAAGGTAAAGATTTTAACCTCTCCAATTGTGGAATGCATGCAATGGATATTATGCGAATGGAAAGTGGTTTTTTACATTGGGGGCATGATATTTCACCCGAAGAAAATCAATATCAAGCTGGACTATCTTTTGCAATAAGTCATAAAAAAGATGTAGAATTTATTGGTAAAAAAGCCTTACAAAAAATTAAAAAAGAGAAAATTAAAAGAAGATTTGCGATGTTTATTTTAAAAGATAGTAAGCCGGGTGAGCCATTATTACTTCATGATGAGCCAATTTATCTTGAAGACACAATTATTGGTAGAACAACATCAGGAAATTATTCATTTAATTTTAAGAAAAATTTAACTTTTGGCTACATCAATAATGACTTTTCTAATGACGAACTTAAGAACAAAAACTTATTTATTGAAGTGGAAAAAAAGAAATACCCTATTCTTATTCAATCAGAAGCCCTAAAACGAACAAATTTTAAAAATTTATAATTTAGTTTTTTTTCTCAAAAACATTACAAATAAAACCGAAGTTGCCATCATGATTAAAGCATAGGATGCGGTTGGAACCATGTAAATCATATTTTGTCCAAATAATTGTGTTCCAACAAACACAGCTAAAGTTCCATTTTGTAATCCACATTCTAAAGAAATACATCTTTGTTGAGCAACACCGGATGCAAAAAACTTAGCTACATAGAAACCTATTACCATCATAGAAATATTTAAAATTAGAGATACAGTTCCAGCAGTAGTCATAAACATTACAATGCTGTTCCATTCTTCAATATAGATAGCAACAAAAACTAAACAAAATAATCCAATAGAGATTTTTTCAATATATTTCATATTATTTTCAATGAAATTATTAAATATTTTTCTCACAATCATTCCAATGATTACTGGAACAGTTACAACAAAAAACATCTTTAATGATATTCCAAGCATGGAAACTTCTTTTTCAACATAGGTGATATCAAATAAATCAATAGATAAAAAAATTATATAAGGAACAGAAACAATACTAATTAAACTTGTGAATGCAGTAAGAGATATAGAAAGTGCCACATCACCATCAGCAAATTTAGTTAATACATTTGAGGTTACTCCTCCTGGTGCTGCTGCAATTAACATTACTCCTAAAGCAAGCTCTACTGGAATTTTCAAAATAATAATTAACAAATATCCAATAATAGGAAGTACAACTAATTGACAGATTAAGCCTACAAAAAATTCTTTTGGATGTTGGAATACTCTTGTAAAATCCTTAACTGTTAAAGACGCACCTAAAGCTAACATTATTAACGCAAGCGCAAATGGTGCAATTGTAGTTACTATTCCCATGACCCCAAATATTACTCAGTTATTCTCTGTTGATACTCAAAGAATAACCTATTTAAAAATTATGAAATTACAAGAAGATTTAAAACTTTACGAATAAACTTAGCTTTATTCTTAAAAATTTCTGTTTGGTAAGGTAAGATTTTCCTAAAATTCATTGAAGTTAATACATATTGTTTTTTATTATTCATTTTTATTAAGTCCTCCTTAATTAGATATTTACATTTTCTAATAATTGTTGCTCGAGGAATTTCTGTCATATCAGAAATAGACATTGCACTTATACCTGTATGTGTGCCAAAATTTTTAATCAACATATCACTGGTAGTAAAGTGATCTAAAGGAGGTTTATTGTCAGAAGATTCTAAATGTTTTGAAACATTCAAGACCTGATTCATACATATTGTTCCCCAAATATGAAATGTAGTTAAATCTCGCATGATCTTATGATATCCAATGATAAGTGGTATTTGCATTCGATAAAACCATCTCCAGCACATTGAAAATTTTTTTTTAAATATATTTTCAATTATTTTTGGATCTAATTTTTTAGTATAAATTTGATCTTTATTTAAACCTTTAGAAACTAGATAAATATATTTTGATGAAAATTTCATTTGATTTTCAGGTTTGACAAAAGAAAATGCCTTTCTGTCTATTACGATCTTTTTTTTACTTCGAGTTATTACGCCCTCATTTTCAAGTTCTAGAACTTTTCTTCTAACTGTTTCTTTTGGTAAATCTAATTTTTCACAAAGTTCAGTAATGCTAAATTTTTCAATTTGTAGATACGTTTTTGAATAGTATTCATCAAAAGTATATTGGATTTGCATCTGATCATAAAATTGAAGAGTTTTTTCAACCAATGAAATTATTATCATGTATTTATAATGGTCTTTAAAAGGTGAGTAGACATTATTCATCCAATTCCATTGATGAAATATCCAATCTTTACTTAAATCAGAATAATTTCTCATTATGGAGTCATAAACTTGATCGTCAGAGAGTGTTTTACTAAAATCTATTTCTTGTAAGCTCATAATTCTAAATTGGGCAGTAGAAACCCATATTGGACACTTGTCAATATTAAACTGACCCACTTTGAACTTTGGTATAATTGAGCGATAGAGTTAATCATGTTTAAATGATCTCATGAATAATAAAGGCTTTACAGAAACACAAGTTAATATCGAGACCCCAAATGATGTTAATGTTGCTGAAAAGCCTTTAAAATCTAGGCAAATTAAATCCAACAGAGTTGATATCAATGTTCTAAAGTCAAAGCTTCAAGAGACCGAAAGTAAAGAATTAAGAAAAAATTTAATAATCCTATCTTCTCTTGTTATCGCATTAGGAATTTTAGGAATATATTTATCTCTTTGACTAAATTTGCAAATTAAAAGATTAAGTGTTTAAATGCGGATATGAAAAATACGGTTTCGATTGTTAAACAAAAACTTGTTTCAAAATATTTAGAAGCTGACACATCTTATACTCAAACCAAAAGTCCGGATATCAATATTTTATTGAATAGAATAAAAGTAAATAAAAAGAATGAATCTAGAAAAAAACTTTATTTTTCAGCAGCAGCTTCAACAGGTCTAATTATTTTTGGTTTAATAATTTTCTAAAATTTAAAAAAGTTATTTAGTAAAAGTATCGTTATATTGATTGCTTACTCTTACAAAAGTTGTGCACTTACTTAACTGTTTAAGGGAAGGTGCTCCAACGTAAGTACAACTACTTCTTACCCCACCTAGTATATTCAAAATTGTGTCATTAATTTTTCCTCTATATTTCACCCTGACTGTTCTACCTTCGCTACTTCTATAATCAGCTAAACCACCATAATGTTTCTTATTAGCCTCCTCAGAACTTGAACCATAGAATTCAATAAATTTTGATCCATTAATTTTAACAATTTTACCTTTTCCCTCATCATGGCCTGCCAGCATTCCTCCCAGCATAACAAAGTCAGCACCGCCTCCAAAGCCTTTAGCAACATCACCTGGACAAGTACAGCCACCGTCAGCTATTATATGTGCCCCTAAGCCATGGGCTGCATCAGCACACTCTATAACCGCACTCAATTGTGGATATCCTACACCAGTTTGTATTCTTGTAGTGCATACACTTCCAGGTCCAATTCCAACCTTAACAATATCAGCACCACTTAAAACTAATTCTTGTGTCATATCAGCTGTAACTACATTTCCAGCTATTATTGTTTTTGTTGGATATTTATCTCTTACAGATTTTACAAAATTTGTGAAATGTTCTGAATAACCGTTTGCTACATCAATACATATAAATTTAAAAAAACTAAATTCTTTTAAAACTTTATCTAAATTTTGGAAATCTTCTTTTTTTATACCAACGCTAAGTGCAATATTAGGATATATTTTTTTTATATTTTTTGTTTGTTTAATTTTTCTTACATCATGTTGTTTCGTTAAACATGTAATCATTTCATATTCATTTAATTTTTCTGCAATACTTAATTCACCGACACCATCCATATTTGCGGCCATAATAGGAATCCCAGACCATTCATTTTTACTATATTTAAATCGGTAGGTTCTTAACAAATTAACATCTTTACGACTTTTAAGAGTGCTCCTTTTAGGTCTAAATAAAACATCTGAATAATCTAATTTTAATTCTTCCTCAATTCTCATCAGAATTGAAATTACCTTTCAAAATCAATATTTCAATTAGATTTTTGGTTGTGGATAAGTATTGAAACAAAAATTAAAACTATTATAAATCAACATTATTTATATGGCGGGGTAGCTCAGTTGGTTAGAGCGCGGGACTCATAAGCCCGAGGTCAGTGGTTCGTTTCCCTTGTCCCATGACCCTTTTATAACTTCTCATCTCAAATGATCACACATTGATCACACTGAAAGGAGAAAGTTATGGCTGTTATAAGAAAACTTAGAAAAAAATGGCAAGTAATAATTAGACGTAAGGATCATCCTCAACTGTCTAAAGTATTCATATCAAAAGAAGCTGCTCGTGAGTGGGCGCGGGATACTGAGGTTAATATTGAGCGAGGTCTATACGCTAACTTAAAAGCTGCTATGGGTATGAGCTTAAAAACGTTGTTAGAAAGTTATCGAGAACACATCACACCTAACAAAAAAGGAGCGGAAGAAGAAAGTTATAAAATTGGAAAACTTCTAAAACATGAATTGGCAAAAGTTTCGATTGCTCGATTGACTGTTTTGAAGATTAAAAATTTCCAAAAGGAGCTTTCTTCTACTTGTAAACCTAGCACCATCAATAAATACGTTTCATTAATTAAGATGGCTTTAGAATATGCTGTTAATGATTTGGATATTTATTTACCGAAGAATGTTGCTGCTCAGGTTAAAAGGTTAACGGAACCTGAACCAACGGGCGAAGTAATCACAGAAGAAGAAGAACGTAAATTAATCGAAGCTAGTTTCAAGAGCAAAGCATATTGGATTAGAGCTGCACTGATCATGGGAATTGATTGTGGAGCTAGAAGATCTGAGATACTACGTTTGAATATCAAAGACATTGATCGAATAAACAAAACCGCAATTTTGAGAAATACAAAAAATGGGGAGGATCGAGTTATTGGTTTGACTAGTAGAGCTTTACAAGAGCTGCTAAAGTTACCTCCAACGCCTGCGGGTAAATTGTTTGTGTGTAGTCATGATACGTTTATGTTCTATTGGAAACAGCTTAGAAAATGGGCGGGAGTTAAAAAAACATTCCATAGTTCAAGATCTACATTTGCAACAAGGGCTGCTAAATCTGGGTGGCATCATTTAGATATTGCCGCTCAAACAGGACACAAAGATCTGAATGTTCTTAAAAAACATTATGTTGAATTAGATGGTCAGTATCTTTCAAAAAAGATGGAGTCTAACAACTGAGAACGTAAGAATTAATTAATTATTATTATATTCTTATATTCTTATTTACGTAACATAACAGTCGATGGTGGGGGATTGCCATACCCCCCGCCCAAATCACTACTCAATCACAGTTGGTCAATGAGCCATGTTCCATGAAACTCGCATAAAGACTCACTAATCAATATGGTGTGTCAAAAAATCAAAAAGTGAATTTTATTATTTTAATTTATTCTCAATTTAGTAAAACACGTTGATCCACTCATTGGACGCTACCAATTAAAAAACTTGTTCGCACGAATAAATAATCATGAACCACGAAACATGAAAAGACGACTTGGTCGTTGATGGTGTTGATTAATTGGAAAAATGTAATAGAAGATTCTCAGTAATAATAATTCCAATTATTAACAATTCATCACGATCACAGTTCTTCTAATTTGTCATTAGGAGAGCTGTTTTTATTCAACTGACTAATACGTTGAAAGGACGTGATTATGAGAACAATAAAAGATCCAACATTCAACATCTATAGAGATGGAGGAAATGTTGAAAGAAAAGGAAAAGAAATAAATAGAGAAGGAATTCTCAAATTAGCAAAAGATGAAGCTGATCTAAAGTTTGATTTTGAGAGTGCTATTTCAGATAAAATAATTAGAGATTTTGAAAAAGAACGTAGCTCAGGTCAATCGCTATCTGATTGGTTAAAAACAAAACCGAGAGAATACTTTTTAAATATTCCCTTAGAATTATCTGATGGAGGAAAAGTTATTATGCTTTCCGACTATCTAAAGCAAAAAGAAAAACCAAAAATAAAAGAGATCAACTTAGCACAAGGCGACTTTGAAAAAACTGTTATTGGTTTAACTGATGCAGATAAAGCAGTGATTAAAGAGCTACTAAGAAAATCTGGAATAAAGGTAGGAGATTAACATGAGAACGATTGATGATTTGAAACGTTGGAAAAGTTACGGACTAGCCTTAACACCAATTATAGATGGAACAAAAAAACCAAAATTAAAAAATGGTAAATGGAGTTCTGATTGGACAGATGAAGAGCTGCTTAATTCTGAACGTTTAGGATTTTTTCATAAAGAGTCTAACGTATTTACAGTGGACTTTGATGATAAGAGTTACGTGAGCCATGGTTATATGGCTTTGCTTCCTATGACATTTACTGATGGAAAAACTATTATGTTCAATGGACAAGAAGCATCAGCACCAACTCACAGAACATATAAGATCAATGGTCAAGGAGCATTAAACTTTAAATATCCAAAAGTTAAATCAAAAGATGGTGGACTATTAATTGAAACGTTATCTAGTACTCAAACTATTTTCGAGGGTGGAGATCGACTGATCCATTTTGATATGGAGCCAAAAGAAGTAAATCTAAATGAATTAAAGGATCGAATTAGTTTAATTTGTTTTTTTACAGAAGTTGAAAAAGTATGGGTTAAAGATGGACAAAGAGATGAAGCTCATCTTAGACTTGCGGGAGCTTTAGCAAGATTACCTGAGGAAAGATTTCCAACTGTTGTTTTAGAGAAAGCAGTTGTTATGCTTTGTAATCACACTGGAGATCTCGAAGTAAATAATAGAATAAATAAAATTACGTATCAAAGAAAGCAGCTTAAAAAGGGAGAGGAAGTATTTGGTATAACTGAGCTTAGAAAATTCCTTGGCGACGTAGAATTAGCCGCTTATAACCTACTAATTGAGCATTCTGCTACTGATGCACCTGAGGAAGAAAATAAACCAGAAGACGATGATCCAAATTATTATCCACTCATCGATGGAATTACGTTTGACTCAATAGAATATCCGAAAGTTGAATATATTCTAAATCCTGTTTTTACTTCACGTTCGTTCAATCAAGTCTATGGTTATTATGAAAGTGGAAAAACTGTTTTTGGTTTAGCTTGTTCAATCGCCATGGCTAGTGGTCAGGAGTTCCTTGGTTGGAAAAGCGATAAGAGTGTTCCAACATTATACGTAGAATCAGAACTTACAGGACATCAATTCAAAGATGTTCGTAGTTCCATTCTTCAAGGTTATCTGGATCAAGGAAAAAAATTTAATGGTGCAAATCATTTTACGTTAACTCATGATGATCTTGCGATGGCGGGTTTTAAGTATGGTTTTAAATCTATTGCTGTTGCTAAAGAGCATGGCAAAAGAGCTGCTATTGATTATGGTAAAAAAGGTCGAGAGTTTATTCTGCAACATCTTAAACGTATTGAAAAAAGGACAGGACAGAAACCTTTTTATTTTTTAGATAACATGACAAGACTTTCAACTATTGATGAAAACAAAGCAACTGATTGGAACCCATTTATTAATTGGGGAGTTGATTTAAAGAATGATGGATTCTCAGGTTTGTTTGTCCACCATGCTAATAAAGGAAGTGATACTAAAGGATCATCAGGTTCAAGTACCATTGGAAGATTATTAGACACTTCAATAGCATTACGTAAATTAGATCCTGATTATCGATTTGATATTAAAGGAGATAAGAGTTTGCAAACTTCTATTTTCTTCGACAAGAGTAGAGGGTTTGGCGGATCTCAGTGGTCTAAGAAACGTATAATTACTATGGACGAGAATGGTATTTGGAAACATTATCCATACTTGCCACAAGTAGCTTTTCAAATCCTAAAACTTCACACTCAGGGTTTATCTCAGCAACAAATACGTGATATGGCAAAGAACAAAGAGATTGGAGAGCCACCATTATCTGCATCATCAGTTGATAGATACTATCTCGAATTGGTTAACTTAGGATTAATTAGCAGATCAACAGTTTGTTGGAATTGTAGAAAAGAAATCTCTACTGATGCAGATGGAAACTGTCCTAAATGTAAAAGTGGAATTCCATGTTCTAATTGTGGAAAGTGTTATTGCGAAAACCCAAAAAGGAAAAAAAGAAAAAATGAAAAATCTAACTAAACCCCTTACCGATAAGGAAAAACTATTCGCTCAATTATACGTAGAGAACATCTTCTCGAACGACACTCGTACGAATAGGGATATTGCTATTGCATCAGGTTATGCAAAAGAGTCAGCTCATCAACGTGCATACGAGAATACAACGTACAAACTTAAACCTCATGTTGTTACTTACATTGAAGAACTAAAAGAAGATTTTAGAGTACGTAATCAAATCACACCAGAAAAACATATGGCTCGACTTAATGAGATCCATCAGATGGCAAAGAAAAAAGGGCAGCTCCACACTTCTCTAAATGCAGAAGTTTATAGAGGAAAGGTTGCGGGATATTACGTAGAGAAACAGTTAATCAAACAAGAGGAATCTGAGGAAGATGTCGAAAGAAAACTGAAAGAAATAATTGAAAGATACGATCTACTAACATCACACGAGAGGGGTAAGAATGAAACTAAATAAACAAGATCTAATCAGAATAGTTGGAACGATGCAGTATCAATCAGATATGCTGCTTTCAGCTCAACACAGGATCATGGAACTTGAACAAGATATCTTTCATCACAAGTGGAGGACTAGATACGTCATAAGACGACTTAAACAAATAGCAAAACATTATGGAGAACCAGATATAGCTGTATCGGAGGAGGAACTAGATGACCAAATCAAATCAAAAGAAAACTAAAACATTTAATCAGTCATTCGTTGAAGCATCTAATAAATATGATGACACTAATTACGTATATGATGGAGCATCAGATATGATCTACACAGAACAAGAGCTAAAAAATAAATTTAAAAATGAACCTAAGAAAGTTCAAACATGGGATCTAATGAAACAAACAGCAGATAAAAAAGAATTAAGAGAATTACGTAAAATTGAAAAAAAGATGGAATATAAGATGAAACCTTTCAAAAAGTCTTCCATAGATGAACGTAGAGAGTCATCGAAAGGAGTTTCCGATACCTACATACCCCTAGATATTTCAATTCCTAAAGGAGTTTCAGAAAATGCAGCTCCTGATGATACGTTAAAAAAAATAGAAGCTGATCGAAATAAAGTTGATCCTGATTTCTTTAGAGGATTGGGAACTTTTTTTGTGAAAAAATTTTAGCCTAGGATTCCTATGACTGTGAAACACTTGCTATAAGTGTAAGATATAAGGAGTCCCAGATTTCAAAAGGGGGGTAGGTACCCTAAAAAGTTTCGATATTTGAAATTCAAAACAATATTTTTTCAATCGAACCACATAGAAATTGATCACACTTTGCGATCACACTGATCACACTTTGATCACACCTGATCACAGTTAATAAATCTGATCACACTAAAACTTAGCTTTACGAGGAGTCTATGAACGTATAATATAATCTTGATTTGAGTGGTTAATTGGGTACAAACCTATGTTGAATAAACTTGGCGGGGTAGCTCAGTTGGTTAGAGCGCGGGACTCATAAGCCCGAGGTCAGTGGTTCGATCCCACTTCCCGCTACCAAAAAATTACACATCTTACAAATTAATTTTTTTTTCAATAAAATTTGATTTAAAGATTTGATCTGAAACCAAAGTATGTGATTGATCTCCCGTTAAACTTGCATAAGCAAGCCAATTCTTGATTACCAATATATCATGTAAAGAAATTCCTTTAACTGTTGGTCTAAGCTTTTCATTAAATGTAAGATTAGGGAATTTTTCATCAACTAATTTTTCATATTTAATCCAATCTGATTTGTGTTTCATCTGGTTATTATCAATTTTGTTATATTCAGGATATTTTACTCCGTATTCAGTACAACCTCTCTTAATTATCGAAGATAGTTTTTTGTTAAAATTTTTTTCTATTAATTTATTAAGCTGTTTTTGAATTCTTTTAGCTTCTTCAAGGGAATCACAATAAACTAAGCCTTTGTATTTGCCAGATACATTTGGTCGAAGTTCTATCATACATTTTCTAATATTATTTAGACTAATTTTATCAAACAAAATATAGAGTTTTATTAGATCGAGAATTTTCTCAGGTTCAATTTGAACTTTGTAACAACCAAAACAAAATTTAGGAATTACACCATAAGTATTGAACACCTTTTTATGTCTTTTACAATTCAGGATGGTGGAGTCTCTTCTATAAATTTGAGTAGAAATATATTCAAAATTCTTAAATTCGTTATCAATCTTTTGATTTGCTTCATTGAAAAAGGCTTTTATTTTACTGTCTTCAATATATTTGTCGGGAGAATAATCTACATCTATTTTGTTAATTTCATTATGTTTAATAATTAAATTTAATCCATTTAATTTTGATTTATTTAAATGAGTTAAGGCTTTTATCAAACCATATATTGCCTGTTTGAAGTTATTTTTAAGTGTAATGGCTTTTTTAAAATTCTCTATAGCCAATTCATTTTCACCGGTCGTGAAGTAGAGCACTCCTAAATTGTTATAAACATCAGGAAATTTTGACTCTAAAGAAATAAGTTTATCAAAATTATTTTTAGCCTCATTAAATTCTGCTAATTTTAAGTAAGAAATTCCTCTCAAATGATAATAATTGATATTTTTATTATCTTTTTCTATTAATTTATCTAGCTCATTAATAGCATCTCTATTCTTATTATTTTTAATTAAATCAAGTATTTGTTTTAAGTCTAAT
>CACFZB010000014.1 GCA_902570715.1 uncultured Pelagibacteraceae bacterium | reverse complement strand
ACTATATAGAGAAGAAGTAATCCACCTAATAATCTTAATCCTGTAATCTGTAATAAATATGCGGTGAGTAAAGTTAAAATAATTCTTAGGATTACAGCACCGCCAATTCCCCAAAAAATAATTTTTTTTCTTTGCTCCAAAGGAAATTTTGATGCAACCATTCCAATTATGATTGCATTATCTCCGGCTAAAACTAAATCAATTAAAATGATTTGAGTTAATATTGTTAGCTGTTCTGGAGAAAATAATTCGGCAAACATTAATTTGTTAGTATCATATCAGCACCTTTTTCCGCAATCATTATTGTTGGTGCATTAGTATTTCCTGAAGTGATGTTTGGCATTATAGAAGCATCTATTACTCTTAAATTTTTAACACCTTTTACTCTAAGCTTTTCATCAACTACCGCCATTTCATCTTGACCCATCTTACAAGTACCTACTGGATGAAAAATAGTTTGGGCAAAATCTGAGCCAGCTTTAACTAGTTCTTCATTATCATTTATATCTAGCCCAGGTCTATATTCTTCAGGTTTGTATTTTTTAAAAGTTTCAGACTCCATTACTATCTTTCTTGTAAGTTTTAATCCTTTTGCGGCTACCATTCTATCGTGATCAGTTGAAAGATAATTCATTTTTATTTTAGCGTAAGTTCTTGAATCTTTGTCTGTTATACTTACGTGACCTCTGCTAGTTGGTCTAATATTTGAAACCGTAGGGGTAAATGCATGAAAATCATGATTTTTAGTAGCACCTAATGTATCCATACTCATAGGTTGAACATGCCACTGAAGATCTGGTAGTTCTAAAGAAGGATCACTTTTTGCAAACATACACATTTGACTAGCTCCCATAGTCATCGGACCACTACGATTAAATATATATTCTAAGCCAATCATTAAATTTCCAAATAAACTATTAATCTTTTTATTGAGTGACTTTAGTCCATGAACTTTATAAATTGGTCTAAACATAAGGTGATCTTGTAAATTTTCACCCACACCTTTCAATTCATGCACCATTTCAATTCCTAAATTTTTTAATTTTTCATAATTTCCTATGCCTGAAGTTTGTAAGATTTGAGGAGAACCAATAGATCCTGAAGAAAGGATTATTTCTTTCTTAGAAGCAATTCTTTTTAATTTATTATCTTGCCAAAACTCAACTTCTTTTGCAGTTTTATTTTCAAAGTTAATTTTTTTCACATGAGCATTAGTAATAATTGATAAATTTTTTCTGTTCTTAATAGGATTTAAATAACCAACTGCAGTACTACATCTAAATCCATCTTTTTCAGTCACTTGAAAATATCCACACCCATGATTATCACCAGTGTTGAAATCTTTTGTTTTGGGTATACCAAATTCTTCAGCAGCATTTTGAAATTCATTTAATAAAGGTAGCTGAATTCTTTGATCTGAAACTGAGAGTGGTCCACCAACACCGTGAAAATTATCTTTTCCTCTCTCTTGATTTTCAGCTTTAATAAAATAGGGAAGAACATCTTCCCAACCCCAACCGGTATTTCCTAATTGTCGCCAGATATCATAATCTCTGCTTTGACCCCTTATATAAAGTAAACCATTAATAGAAGAACTTCCACCAAGTGTTTTGCCTCTAGGATAACGAATAGATCTATTGTTCATTGTTTTGTCAGGTTCAGTTTTGTAACACCAATCAACAGATGGATTGTGCATAGTTTTAAAATATCCAACTGGAATATGAATCCATGGGTAATTATCTTTACCACCTGCTTCAATTAATAAGACCTTATTGGAAGAGTTTTCGGAAAGTCGATTTGCTAGAACACATCCAGCAGAGCCAGCACCAATAATAATATAGTCAAAATTTTCCATTACTAGTTGAATTCACTTTTAGTTAAAATATTTTATAAATTTTATACTTATATTTATCAATTGTCACTTGTGTCTACATAGTTTTTCTGATTGTATTCCTAAATTATAATTAACTAACAAGAGGATAATAATGAAAAAAATCATTTCAATGTTGTTTGCAGTTACTTTGGTACTTGGATTTGTATCTAATGCTAATGCTGCGAAAACACTAAAATGTCAGACTGTTCTTAACACTAAAGCTGATGAAGTTAAAATGTTAAAGGACTTTACTGACACTGTAACTGCTTTAACAAGTGGTTCATTGAAATTCGAAATTTTACCTGCAGGTGCTGTAGTTGGAGTTAAAGAAACTCTAGACGCAGTAGATAAAGGTTTGATTGATTGCGGATTTGCATGGACTCACTATTGGTCAGGGGATCACCCTGCGGCTATGCTATTTGGTTCTCCAGTAGCTGGCGGTGGAGTAGGTATCGATAATATAGCTTTCTTATCTTGGTTCCAATATGGTGGTGGTAAAGAATTATACGACCAACTTTGGAAAGAAATGGGAAGAGATATTAAAGGATTTATGATTCAACCAGTTGGTCCAGAAGCTTTAGGTTGGTTTCCAAAACCAATTAAAGATATGGCTGACTTTAGAAAATATAAATTTAGAACACCTCCAGGAATTCCAGGACAAACATATAAAGACATTGGTATAGCGTCTGTTGCAATGGGTGGTGGAGATATTCTACCAGCTCTTGAAGCGGGAACTATTGATGCTGCTGAATGGTGTTGTCCAAAACCAGATTTAACATTTGGTTTCCAAAAAGTATTAAAGCACTACTACCTACAAGGTTTACACCAAGTAGTGGTAAATGCTGACTTTTATATTACTGGAAAAACTTATAACGCTATGAGTGCTCATGAGAAGAAGTCTCTTGAAGTTGCTGCTAATGCTTCATTAGCTAAATCTTTAAGTTACAGAATCTATGAAAACGGAAAAGCTTTACAAGAGCTTACTACTAAACATGGAGTAATCTTAGAAGATACACCTTCTGATTATTTCACAGAATATATGGCTGCTGCAAAAGCTTCTTTAAACAAGAACGCTGCAGAGAACAAATTTTTCAATGAAGTTTATAATTCAATGAAAACATTTGCTGATATAGCTGTTCCTTTCTGGAGTGGTGCTCAAATGTCTAATGCGAAGCTAGGAATGGCTCACGCAGCAACATTAAAGTAATCAGTAATTAATCTTAATTCGATTAGAGCGGACTTTTTTAGTCCGCTCTAATTTTTTTAACTAAAATTTTATGGCAGACGAACCGAGTAAACTAGATATATCAGATGAAATGATTGCCGAAAGGCGTGGTGGTTCGGGAAAAATGCCTGATGAAATGCCATTATGGATGGCGAAATCTATTACAAATATAGACAAGTTTAGTAAGCGGATTGGTAACATTGTTTGTTGGATATTAATGCCACTAATTTTTGCAATGACTTATGAAGTTCTTGCAAGAAAACTTTTTTTAGCACCTACAATTTGGGCATACGACATAAGTCGTTTTTTATATGGAGCCTTGTTTATGCTTGGAGCAGGTTATGCTCTTTCAAGAGGGGTTCATATAAGAGCAGATTTTTTATACAGAAATTTTAAAACCAAAAACCAAGGTCTAATAGATTTTTGGTTATATCTTTTATTTTACTTTCCAGGATTAATTGTTTTTCTTTATATGACAATTGGTTATGTAGGCGAGTCTATTCAAAGAGGTGAAAGAGGTATGGATACTACCTGGATGCCTTATATGTGGCCAATTAAAACATGTTTGCTTATTGGAATAATATTTTTATTGGTCCAAGGAATTTCTGAACTACTTAAAAGTTATTGGGCAGCTAAAAACGGTGAGTGGCCTGGAGAAACTAAATGATAGCTGAGTTTATAGATCCAGCAATTTTAGGCTTTATTCTTGTAGGAGTTATGCTTTTTGCAATCTTTATAGGATTTCCAATTTCATTTACATTAATATTTCTAGGATTTGTATTTGGTTATCTTGGATTTGGAAAATTAGTTTTCTATTTAATGACACTCCAATTCTCCATGGTTATGACTGAACAGACACTTGCCGCCGTGCCACTCTTTGTCTTTATGGGTATTATGATGGAACAAGCTGGCTTAATGGAGAGATTGTTTTCAGCATTTCAAATGATGTTAGCGAAAGTCAAGGGATCTTTATATTATGCAGTTTTATTTGTTTCTGTAATATTTGCAGCAGCAACAGGAATTGTTGGTGCTTCAGTAACAATTCTTGGAATTATGGCTGCAAAATCTATGAATAGATCTGGTTATGATGTCAGACTTGCGGCTGGGACTATCACTGCTGGAGGAACTTTAGGAATATTAATTCCACCAAGTATTATGCTTGTAGTTATGGGGCCTATAATGGAAATTCCAGTAATAGATTTATTTGCAGCTGCGATACTTCCTGGAATTCTTCTTGCAAGTTTATACGCAGGTTACACAACAATTAGGTGTATGATAAATCCTAAACTAGGACCAGTAATACCCGAGGATATGAGGGCAGCTAGTATGAAAGATGTTTGGATAGAATTTTTTTTAGGATTAGTTCCGCCAGCAGCACTAGTATTTGCAGCTCTAGGAAGTATTTTATTTGGGTTTGCTACTCCAACTGAAGCAGCTGGTTGTGGTGCTATGGGAGCTTTGCTTCTTTCATTAGCTTATAAAAAATTGACACTACCAAAGTTACAAGAAGCTTTAGTAAAAACATTAGAGATAACGGCTTTAATTATGGTTTTAGTTGCTGCTTCGAATTTTTTTGGAGCTGTTTTTGCAAGATTAGGAACACCAACTTTATTAACTGAATTTTTATTAGGTCTTGAAATGAATAAATATCTAATTCTGGCAATGGTTATGGTTATGATATTTTTATTAGGATGGCCTTTAGAATGGGTACCTATAGTAATGATTATCGTTCCAATAATCTTACCATTGATTGAGGCACTAGGATTCAATTTAACTTGGTTTGCTATATTAGTAGCTGTTAATTTACAAACCGCCTGGTTATCACCTCCAGTAGCACTTTCTGCATATTTTTTAAAAGGCGTAGTACCAGAATGGGATCTTAAAGATATTTATTATGGAATGATGCAATTTATGGTTCTTCAAGTTATTGGTTTAATTCTAATCATTATATTTCCTAAAATTGCTCTTTGGTTACCAACTCTCTTATATGGACAGTAGAATATTTTAGTTTTATATTGTTAAAGTGAGTCAACAAAAATCAAAAAAAACACTAGTCAATTGGGATTTAGTAACAGTTAATCCAAACAATAAAGTTTGGAGCTGGACAGATTTGTTTTGTTTTTGGGGAGTTAACATTCAAAGTATTATAGGATTTTCTTTAATAACTTCACTTTACGTAATGTATGATTTAAATACATTTGTTGTGCTGTTTGGTACAATTTTTGCATCAATTTTAATTTATTTTTTTTCAAATTTGATTGGAAAACCTTCGCAAAAATTTGGTTTGCCATTTGTTGTTTTGTTAAGATCTTGTCTAGGTTTTAGAGGAGCTAAATATTTTGGCTCTTTAAGATGTATAGTTGGAGTTTTCATGTTTGGAATTCAAACATTTTTTTTATCTAAAGCTTTAGGATACTTAATAAGGATTGGCTTATTCTCATATGATAAAACAATTTTAGAATTTGATCTTTTCCTGATTTTCTTTTTAGGTATGGATTTAATTGACTGGGTTTCAATTTCTTTTTCAATGATTGTTCAATTTACTCTTTTCAGCTTGGGAATGAATTTTAATAAAAAAATCATTAACTTTTCTGCTGTATTTGTTTATTTGGGTATGCTCATTTTCTTTTTTGCAGTTTTATTGAGTGATGTAAAATTTACAACTAATGCTTTTTTAGAAACTTTAAATTTAGAAAATTTTATTGATAAGAATAATTTAGCTCCGTTAATTACTGTTACAGGTACAATTTTTGCATATTTTTCAATTGTAATTTTAAGCTTTGGTGATTTTTCAAGATATGTAAAAAATGAAAATGAGTTAAAAAAAGGAAACTTAAGTTTAATGTTAAATTTATTTATATTTTCTTTTTTTGCTTTATTTATTGTTATTGGCGCTGATGCCTTTTTAAAACAAAATTCAGATAACCTAGAAAAAATATTTACTAATCCTACAGATATTATTGGAAACTTGGATGATTTGTTATTAACCGTGTTGGGTTTGCTTTTTATCTTAATAGCGTCAGCTTCAACCAATCTTATTGCAAATTTTATTCCTTCTCAATATTCCCTAATTAATATTTTTCCATCTTTTTTATCTTTAAAAAGTTCAAGTTTTATAATTGTAATTTTAGCATTTGTAATAGGTGTTTTTTGGTTAACTTTTTTGAGTCAAATAGGAATTTTAGCCTTTGTAGATACTATTGCTGCTTTTTTTGGACCGTTATTTGGAATTATGATTACTGACTATCATTTAATCAAAAAAGGAAAATTAATTAATAAAGATATCTATTCTTTAGAAATCAGCGGATCATATTATTTCTCTGGTGGATGGCATATTAAGGGTGTATATTCTTTAATATTAGGATTTATTTTTTCAGCATCTACTATTTGGAATTCTAATTTTATGTCACTTCAATCATTTTCTTGGATTATTGGTGCATTTGTGTCTTCAATTACATATTATCTTTTGACAAAGGAATAATTAGATGAACAAAATTTCATTCAATTTTAATAATAGGACCGCTGTTATCACAGGAGGTGCTCAAGGTTTTGGCCTTGATATTGCTAAAAGATTTTTAAATTCAGGAGCCAAGGTGGTAATTTGGGATATTGACCCTAAAATGATTGATAAATCTTTAAAAGATATAAATAATTCAAGCTTAAGCTCAAGTTTAGTGGATGTATCTAATTATAAGGAAGTTGAGAACTCTGTTAAAGAAATTACAAAAAATTCAAATATTGATATTTTGATTAACAACGCAGGTATAACTGGTCCAACTGCTACCCTTTGGGAATATGATATTGAGATGTGGAAAAAAGTTGTGGATATTAATTTAATGGGAACCTTTAACTGTTGTAGAGCAATAGTCCCTAATATGATTAAAAATAATTATGGTAGAATTGTAAATGTTGCTTCAGTGGCAGGTAAAGACGGAAATGCGAACGCTAGTGCATATAGCGTTGGAAAAGCTGGGGTAATAGGACTTACAAAGTCCTTGGGTAAGGAGTTAGCTGATAAAAATATAGCTGTTAATGCAGTAACACCAGCAGGTGCCAAAACAAGAATTTTAGATCAAATGACTAAAGAACATGTTCAAAGAATGCTCTCAAAAGTTCCAAGAGGAAGATTTCTTGAAGTTGAAGAATTTACGTCTTTAGTTTGTTGGCTTTCATCTGAAGAAAACACCTTTTCCACAGCTGCAGTCTTTGACATCAGTGGCGGTCGATCAACTTATTAACTTTGAGGTTTTTGCTCAATTATCTTAGCTTGATTAGTCTTTGCTCTGCTAAATTTAATATCTTTGGACATTACTGGAGCAAAAATCATTATTGACCAGTAAATTAATAGGATAAAAATAGAAATTGTTCTCATGAATTTGATTTAGACATAAAAGTTGATTTTTGAATGTTTAAATTTTGTCAAAATAATGTATTAACAATTTTCTTAAAAAAATAATAAAATGAAATTAATTTTAAAAACTTTTATAATAACCCTTTTTGTGGTTGGATCTGGTCATACAAATGAGATCAAAGTTTTTGATTTTACTGAAAAAGAGCTTTCTCAATTAGATGTTCGAAAAGTCAGAGGGGCTCAGAATAATACTATTTATTCAATTGGATCTAATGAAAATGGAAATTTTCTAAAAGCTGTAGCTGATAACGCTGCTTCTGGATTAGGTAAGGAGATAAAAATTGATTTAAATAAAACTCCTTACATTAACATTACATGGAAAATAGAGAAAGACTTATCAGGAATAAAAGAAAATACAAAAAAAGGGCATGATTTTGCTGCCAGAGTTTTTGCTATTAAAAAAACAGGTGCTACACCACTTTCTAATAGAGCAATTAATTATGTATTTTCTAGTAACAGTGAAATTGGCTTCTATTCCTCAAGCCCTTATACCAAAAAATCAATAGATAACGTTTTGGCTAGTACAAAAAAAAATATTAATGAATGGGTTACAGTAAAAGCTAATGTAAAAGATGATTTTAAAAAATTTCATGGTCTTGATGTAAATGAACTAGATGGATTAGCAATAATGTCAGATACAGATAATTCAAAAATGAAAGCAGTAGCCTATTTTCAAAATATATATTTTTCAGCAAATTAATAATTTGATATAATATTTATATGCACGAAAATTTTTATCACATATTAAAGGTTTATTATGAAGATACAGATTCTGGTGGAGTAGTTTACTACGCCAACTATTTAAAATATTTAGAAAGGGCAAGAACTGAAGCTCTATTCTCGATTGGATTTAGTAATAAAAAAATTCAAGATCAATTTAATTCATTAATAATAGTTAAGTCATGTAATATTGAGTATATAAAATCTGCTCATTTAGAAGATGAATTGAAAGTGAGATCTTTTGTTAAATCAATTACCAAAACATCTTTTTTTATGAACCAAATAATTACTAAAAATGATGAGACCATAGTTAAAGCGCAAGTTCATTTAGTTTTTATTAATAAAGAAAGTAAGCCGGTTAAAATTCCAGATGAAATATATTCAAAATTTAAACCTTATTTTTGTGATACAATTAAAACTTAGCTAATTTTTTTGCTTTTTTAAACAAATTTACCATCATTTTATTTGAGATAAGTTTTGTATTAACATTTCTAGGACTTGGATGATAACTTGATAGTATTATTAAACCATTGGGTAGTAATTGTGCTTTTCCATGCTTGAAAATAAATTTTTTTTTAATATTAAATTTTTGTTTATATAGTTTAATACAATTATCAAAAGAAACTTTGCCCAATGTAACTATTACTTTAAGTTTTTTTAAATAAAATATTTCTTTATCAAAAAAGTTTGAACAATTTAAAATTTCATTACTAAGTGGTTTATCTTCTGGAGGGACACATTTTAGAATATTAGTAATATAGGTAGACTTTAATTTCAAATTATCATTGATATTTTTTGAAAATGGAAAATTGGAAATTCCAACTTCATGTAGACATTTAAATAAAAAATCTCCTGATTTATCTCCAGTAAAAGCTCTACCAGTTCTTGTGCCACCGTGTGCAGCAGGTGCAAGACCAATGATAGCCAATTTGGAGTCTAAATTTCCAAACCCTGGAACAGGTTTACCCCAATATGTCTCGGTGATATTTCGTTTTCTTTTCTCTTTACTTACTTTGTTAACAAACTTTACAAGTCTAGGACATTTTTTACAGTTAACTATTGTTTTGTTTAAATTATGTAATCTAATATCCATAATGAAATTTTTAAAATTCTTTATATTAATATTTATATCTTTAATTACACCTATCAAAGCAGATTTAGAGAAAAAATTATTAAATCAACTGGAGGATGGTGGAAAATTAATATTTATTAGACATGCATACGCACCTGGAAATGGAGATCCTAATAATTTCAATTTAAACGATTGTTCTACACAGAGGAATTTAAACAAGGAGGGTAGAGAACAAGCAAAATATATCGGTGAATTTTTTAAAAAAAATGAGATTAAAATAGATAAAGTTTTGTCAAGCGAGTGGTGCAGATGTAAAGAAACAGCAAAAATTGCCTTTAAAAACTTTACAACAAATAATTTTTTAAATTCTTTTTACAGTTCTAAATATGCAAAAAATAAAAATAAGCAGATTAAAGCTTTAAATGATTATATAGGAAAATTTGAAAGTGATAAAAATTTGATTTTAATAACTCATTACGTACTAATATCTGAAATTTTGAATTATGCTCCATCTTCAGGGGAAATTGTTGTTTCTGATAAAAATTTTAATATGATAGGAAGTATAGAAATAAATTATTAAGATATAATGTCTTCAAAAAGAGCCATGAAACAAGCACAAAAGCAAGCTTACGCTAAGCACAGAAGCAACATTACTAACAATAGATTTGGAAACAAAAAGAGAAATTTTACAAAGAATAAGAAAAAGAATTAACTTTCTTTTTCAAATTTTTCTACCTTATTACATGTAGAAATTTTTGTAATACCTTCCTCATCATTTAAAACAGTTTTTATATAAATTTCCTGTTTTCCTTTCTCAAATAAAATTTGAGTATAAAATTGTGGATACCCATGCTTGTGAGTTAAAATTTTTCCATCTTCTTCATAAATATTTCTAACGTAAGAATTAGACTTTTTAACACTTAAGTCTGTTAATCTATATTTTTGGTATGTTTTTTCTTTATATACATAATTTCTTGTCATGATTAGTTCATTTAGATTGAGAATGTATTCATTTTTTAAAAATTCATCTTGTTTATCATCACATGCACTCATGATAATTATTTCTGATTTTAAAGTTTGGAAAGGCAAAATCACAAAAAAAATAAAGATAAAGTATCTAATTTTTCTCATTTTTCTCAGCAAAAAATATTCCTATTAAAAGAAGAGCTGTCCAACCTAATCCTAAAAGACCTTTTAAAATACTTGTATCTGCACTCCAGATTTTTAGCACTAAAGCACCAAATATAAGTCCTATTATATAGATTATTATAACAATTGAAGTTTTACTCATTTTTTAAATTTTTTTTAAACAAAGAAATACCATTTTCAATTTTATATGTATATGACTCTTCAAAACTTTCTAATTGCCAACCAGTTAATCTTTTTTTTATAATTTTGATATTTTCTTTTTTCCAATCATCGGTTGTATCTTCAAGTTTCCATATTTTTTTTTCTTCATTATTTCTACCACAGCCATAACAATACCCAGTACTTGGATCAGTTTTACAAATACTTATACAAGGTGAAATAATCATAGTAATATTATAAAGGAAAATTCATATAATTGACAACAATTGTCGTTGGACAAATAGTTTCAATCATATATAAACCTCTTGAAATTGTGGGGCGATGGCGGAATTGGTAGACGCGTCGGTCTTAGGAACCGATAGAGCAATCTGTGAAGGTTCGAGTCCTTTTCGCCCTACCAAAAAAAATATGAAAGTTACAATAGAAAATAAAAAAGGTTTGAGTAAAGATCTTAAGGTATTCATTGATAAAAAAACAATGAATTCTCATATGGATAAGAGATATGAGGAAATTAAAGGTACCGTAAATTTAAAAGGTTTCAGACCAGGAAAAGTTCCAAAAGAAATTTTAAAAAGACAATTTGGTAAGGCCGTATTTGGTGAGGTTTTAGATAAAGTTTTAAAAGAAACAACCACTAAAGCACTAGAGGAAAATAAAATTAAACCAGCTGGACAACCAAAATTAGATTTAAAAACTTATGGAGAAGATAAGGATTTAGAATATATTTTATCTGTAACTGAATTACCTAAAGTTGACATTAAATCAATTCAAAATATCAAGTTTGACGAATATTCTGTTAAGATAGATCAAAATGAAACTGATAAAAGAATAAAAGAAATTGCAAAAAATCAACCAAATTTTAAAGATGCTCCTGATGGTACAAAAGCAAAAGAAGGAGATCTTATTGTCTTTGATTATAGTGCAACAGTAGATGAAAAATCATTCAAAGGCGGAGAAGGTAAGAGTACACAATTAACTCTTGGCAAAGATTTATTTTTAAAAGGATTTGATAAACAATTAATTGGAACAAAAAAAGGTGATGAAAAAGTTGTTGAAGCAGTTTTGCCTGAGAACTTTCCAGAAAAAGAGCTTGTAAATAAAAAAGCTAAATTTAAATGTTTAATATCAACAGTAAAAAATCCGGATGAAGTTAAAATTGATGATCAATTTGCAAAAAATCTTGGAGCTAAAGACCTAAATGATTTAAAATCATTAATTTCAAAACAGATTAATGATGAGTATAAAAATTCTTTAGATAGATTAACAAAAAATCAAATATTGAAAGAAATTGAAAAATTTAAAATAAATGAAATACCTGAAAATTTACTTGAAGAAGAAATAAAGATACTTTCCCAGGGAATGTCAGAAGAAGATGCAAAAAAAAGTAAAAGTAATTTTGAGGAAATTGCAAAAAAAAGAATTAAAGTTGGCTTAATATTAAATGAATTTGGTGAACAAAATCAAATAAAAGTCACTGAGCAAGAACTTCAAACAGAGGTACAGAAACAGATTCAAATGATGCCAGGTCAAGAAAAAATGGTTATGGATTTTTATAAAAAAAACCCAAATGCACTAGCCAGTTTAAGAGGAACTGTATATGAAGAAAAAATTTTAAATGCTATCAAGCAAAAAGGAAAGTCTTCAAAAAAAGAAATTTCAAAAGATGAGGCTGAAAAAATTCTTAAAGAATCACAAAATCAACAAATAGATACAAATAAAGAACAAATCAAAGACAAACCAAAAAAGACAGAAGCTAAAAAAACAAGTCCCAAAAAAAAAGCTGCTAAATCTTCAAAAGTTAAGATAGCTCAGAAAAAAACAAAAAAAGTTAGCAAAAAGTAATCTCAAGTTGTATAAGTAATACGAATCAACTTTTATGACTTATAAATTAACTGAACATATGAGTAATCTCGTACCAATGGTTGTTGAGCAATCAAGTCGAGGGGAGAGAGCTTATGATATTTATTCTAGATTATTAAAAGAAAGAATAATTTTTTTAACAGGTCAAATTAACGATGGTGTTGCATCTCTCGTAACTGCACAGCTATTATTTTTAGAGGCTGAGGACCCTAAAAAAGAAATTTATTTATATATTAATAGTCCTGGTGGTTTAGTTACATCAGGCTTAGGAATTTATGATACTATTCAATACATCAAACCTGATGTTTCAACTTTATGTATTGGACAAGCCGCATCAATGGGATCGTTTTTATTAGCAGCAGGAAAAAAGGGAAAAAGATTTTCATTACCAAATTCAAGAATAATGGTTCATCAGCCCTCTGCAGGATTTCAAGGACAAGCAACAGATATTGAGATACATGCCAATGAAGTTTTATCTTTAAAAAAGAGATTAAATGAAATTTATTCTAAGCACACCGGGAAATCTGTTGACGAAATTAAAACTGCCCTTGAAAGAGATAATTTTATGACTGCAGATGCTGCCAAATCTTTTGGACTTATAGACGAAGTAGTAGTGAAAAGATCTTAAAACACCATATATTGAACTACTTGTATTCCAAACTTGATTAGTATGAGTCACTTATAATAAAGTAATTAAATTGATTCGTTTTAAATTTTATGAGCACTAATAATAAAAATATTTTGTATTGTTCTTTTTGTGGCAAAAGCCAACATGAAGTAAGAAAACTAATAGCAGGACCAACGGTTTTTATTTGTGATGAGTGTGTTGAGCTTTGTATGGATATTATCAAAGAAGAAAGTAAAGACTCATTCGTTAAACACCAAGATGGTCTTCCCTCTCCGAGTGAAATTTGTACAGTTTTAGATGATTACGTTATAGGTCAACCTCATGCAAAAAAAGTTTTGTCAGTTGCAGTCCACAACCATTACAAAAGATTAAATTATGAAAATAAAACGAGTAAAAATGTTGAATTAGCAAAATCAAATATTTTATTAGTTGGTCCAACTGGATGTGGAAAAACTTTATTAGCCCAAACACTTGCTAGAATATTAGATGTTCCTTTTACAATGGCTGATGCTACGACATTAACAGAGGCTGGTTATGTAGGGGAAGATGTAGAAAATATTATATTAAAACTTCTTCAAGCAGCAGACTATAATGTAGAAAAAGCTCAACGAGGAATAGTATATATAGATGAAGTAGATAAGATTAGTAGAAAATCTGAAAATCCATCAATCACTAGGGATGTATCTGGTGAAGGTGTCCAACAAGCATTATTAAAGATAATGGAAGGGACTATTGCAAGTGTTCCACCACAGGGTGGAAGAAAACATCCTCAACAAGAATTTTTACAAGTAGATACGACTAATATTTTGTTTATTTGTGGAGGAGCTTTTGCTGGTCTTGATAAAATTATTTCACAAAGAGATAAAGGTACTTCTATTGGATTTGGTGCTGACGTTAAAAATACACTTGATAAAAAAACTGGTGAGTGGATGAAAAGTTTAGAGCCAGAGGATTTATTGAAGTATGGTTTGATACCTGAGTTTATAGGTCGTTTACCAATGATCGCAACTTTAGAGGACTTAGATGAAAAATCTTTAATTAAAATACTTCAGGAACCAAAAAATTCACTTGTTAAACAATATCAAGAATTATTTAAACTTGACGGTGCAAAACTAATTTTTAAAGATAGTGCCTTAAAAGAAATTGCTTTAAAAGCAATTAAAAAGAAAACAGGTGCAAGAGGTCTTAGATCTATATTGGAAAATATA
>CACFZB010000013.1 GCA_902570715.1 uncultured Pelagibacteraceae bacterium | reverse complement strand
TAGTTTCTTAGGAAGAAGTTTAGTAGGTCGAATTTCACAAGGAACAGCGAAAGCTAATCAAGCAATTAAGGCAATCAACTTAAAAGGAGAGAAAGTTGATGAAGGAAGATTAACTAAAATTTTTAGATACGAAGGTACCAAAAAAGTTCCAATTGAGGTTGGTGAAGCTGGAGATATTGTAATTGTAGCAGGTTTAGAAAAAGCTAATGTTGCAGATACTATTTGTGATCTTGAAGTTAACGAACCAATAGAAGCTACTCCTATTGATCCTCCAACTATGTCAATTACAATAACCGTAAATACATCTCCTTTGGCTGGTACAGAAGGTAAAAAACTTACAAGCACTCAAATTAGAGATCGATTAGTTCAAGAGGCACAAAATAATGTTGGAATTACATTCACTGAAAATGAGGGAAATGATTCTTTTGTGGTTAGTGGTCGTGGTGAATTGATGTTGGAAATTTTACTTACTCAAAT
The DNA here is from genome assembly GCA_902570715.1 of uncultured Pelagibacteraceae bacterium. Classification (GTDB taxonomy): domain Bacteria; phylum Pseudomonadota; class Alphaproteobacteria; order Pelagibacterales; family Pelagibacteraceae; genus Pelagibacter. Next base: position 16,411 of record CACFZB010000013.1, on the reverse strand, counting down.
GAGAAGAGAAGGTTTTGAAATGACTGTGAGCCCTCCAAAAGTCCTCTATAAAAAAGATGAAAATGGTAACAGGCTTGAGCCAATAGAAGAAATAACTATGGATCTTGATGAAGAGCATTCATCAAAAATAATTGATTCAATGAATAGAAGAAAAGGTAAATTAATAGAATTAAAAGACACTGGTAAAAATAAAAAGAGACTTATATTTCATGCACCAACAAGAGGTTTAATGGGATATACAAGTAGATTTTTAACGCTGACAAAAGGAAATGGTGTTATTAATAGAATTTTTCATGAATATGGTCCATTTGAAGGGGAAATGGAGGGCAGAAGAAATGGTGCTCTAATTTCTATGGAACAAGGAAAGGCAGTTGCTTTTGCAATCTTTAATTTACAGGCTAGAGGAGAAATGTTTGTAACTCATAACGATCCTGTTTATCCAGGAATGATTGTAGGTCTATCTCCTAAGCCAGGAGACATGATTATTAATGTCATGAAGGGAAAAAAATTAACTAATATGAGAACGCAAGGTACTGATGAAAATGTTGTCTTAACTCCTGTTAGAAAAATGTCGATTGCTGAACAATTAAGTATGTTAAATACAGATGAAGCTTTAGAAATCACTCCAGAGTCTTGTAGATTAAGAAAAGCTATTCTTGATCCTCATGAAAGAAAAAGAAGTGAAAAATCAGGCGCTGCTGCCTAATCAAAAATTTTATCAACTAAAAACAAACCTAGTGCAACGCAAGGACCAATACCAAAAGCGAATAGAAGAGTTCCGACACCTACTGTTCCACCTAAATACCAGCCAATACTTACAACAGAAATTTCTAAAAAAGCTCTAACGGCTGCCACTGGTAAATTAGTTACTTTTTGTAAACCAATCATTAGTCCATCTCTTGGTCCTGCACCAAGATTAGAAACTAAATAAATGCCCCCACCTATTCCAACCATCATTACAGAAATTACTGCTAGGATTAATTGATTAAGATAATTAGACGGGGTTGGTACAAACTTAATGCAAAGATCAATCATAAAGGCTATTATTAAGGCATTAAATATTGTGCCCATTCCTGGTTTTTGACCAAGAGGAATCCATAAAATTAAGACAGCAATACTTATTAAAAGAGTAATTGTTCCAATACTTAAATTAACATTTAAGGAAATACCTTGAGCTAAAACACTCCACGGAGAAGCGCCTGTAAAAGAAACAATCAATAAACCTTCACCAAGACCAAACAACGTCAGACCAAAGCATAAAAAAAAGAAAGTGGAATATTTTGGTTTAAAATTATATGGCTTGTCAGAACTCCAATTTACTTTTGGTATTTTCTTTATTTTTAAAAACATATTAATAAGTTATTTCTATTTTAGATAAAGTCCACTAATGTAATCGCCAAATGAAAAAATTTATAGCTATTTTATTCATTGTAATTTTTCCAGTTATTGCCATGGCACATATGGGTCATTACAATAAATATAACAAAATTGAAATGGAGATTTTTAGGAATGGTGAATTAATTGGATACAATAATTATTTTTTTGAGAGAAATGGTCAGGAAACTATTATAACAAATCAATTTAAATTTTCTGTTGATCTATTAGGAGCTACAATTTTTCAAGTTGAGTCATATGGTGAAGAAAAATATATCAAAGATCAGTTGATATCATATAATTCTAAAACCCTTCAAAATGATAAAGAAAAATTTGTAAATTTAAATTTAAATAAAGATAGTAAAAAATTTGATATTCAAGGCTCCTCATTCAATGGCGAGGCGACTCTTAATAACGTTATCGGAAATTGGTGGAATCATAAAATTTTACAGGCAAGGTCTCAAATAAGCCCAATATCTGGAAGTATTAAAAAACAGGTTGTTACCTTTATAGGAAAAGAAAAAATTGATCTTTATGGAAAAATTTATGATGCTGATCATTTTACACTTAAATCTAAAGATATGAATATTCCTAAAGATAAACGATTAGACTTTAATATTTGGTACGATCAAGAAAATTTAAGAATTTTAAAAGTGACCTACTCAAGGATGGGTAATTGGGAATACAGATTGAAAAGCTTTGAATAATTTATCTTGAAATTTTTTTAAATAAGTCCTGTGCACTTATCCACCCCGACTCTAGTCTTGGCCCTACAAACCAATCAGCACAAACGCCTATTTTTTTCTTTGGATCCCAATAACTTTTAATTTTGAAAGGTTTTGAATTGGAAGAATATTTCCAACCATGATTAAGAGAAAAATTAATTTTTGTTTTTTTTATATTTGAAAGTTGAAAGAACTTACCAATCATAATTTTTGAATTCTCTTTCTTATTATTTTTATTTTGATTAATCTTTTTATTTGCCCAATTAAAAGTACTTTGAAGGGTCCATAAATCATATTTTGATTTAAATCTTTTTTTCGAGTTTTCATTACCCGCCCAACCAAGAATTGGATCTTCGAAAAGATAGCTACTATTTGATTTCTTGTTTTTTTTTATAGCAATCATAGTAGTTATATTTGCATCCATTTTTATTGATTTTTTTAAAAAAGAATTATCTATGAATCTTTTAGAGAGTTTTTTTAATTGTGGAAAAGGACATGTCAAAATAATACTTTTAAAAGATCTCAATTTTCCATCAGCAAATGATAAATGCCAAAGTTTGTTTTTATAATGAATTTTTTTTAATTCACTTTGATAGTTGCACTTAATTTTTTTTAATAAGTACTTGCTAATATCATTGTTTCCATTTTTACCTATAATTTTCAGATGTTTTTTATTTTCTTTTTTTTTAGAGTTAAGAAAAATGTGTTTACCACCCCAAACCTTTAAAATTCTTTTTTTAATTAAATCTTTGGTAAATTTTTTAAATTCTGGAGTTTTTGGCGAAAAGTATTGAGTGCCATGATCAAAGCCTATACTGCCTTTCATTCTTTTGAAAGATGCACGTCCTCCTGGACCTCTCGCTTTGTCAAATAGGATTACTGAATTTTTTTTATTAAGAAGATTCGCAATTGTAGCTCCGGAAATACCTGAGCCTATTACACAAAATTCACTCATTTACCAGCAACAACCATACCCTCAATCATCATGGTAGGTGAATTGGTTGCATATTTGAACTCTAAATCATTTGCGAGGGTAATATTTTTAAACATGTCTTTAAAATTACCTGCAATAGTAATTTCATTTATAGGATACTTAAACTCTCCGTTTTCTACTAAAAACCCTGTTGCACCTACAGAATAATCACCAGTTACAATATTACTTCCGTGTCCTATAGTTTCTGTAATATAGAGACTTTTTGATTTTGAATTCAATAAATCTTTAAAACTAATATTCCCATTTTCAAAATAAAGATTACTTGTCCCTCCACATCTTCCATTTGATTTGAGGTTTAATTTTTTTCCATTGTAAGTATCAATCAAATAATGTTTTAAAATTCCCTGGTCTACTAATTTAAGAGTATCAGTTTTAACCCCCTCGCTATCAAAATTTCTTGAGCCTAAACCTTTGAGTATATCTGGTTTATCTAAGACATTAATTGTATCAGAAAATATTTTTTGGTTAACTTTATCTTTTAAAAAAGAGGTTCCTCTTGATATCGCTGATGATGAAATCGCACTTGCAAAGGTACTTAGTATTCCTTTACCTATTCTTTTGTCAAAAATTATAGCAATTTTTTCACTACCTATTTTTTTAGGGCTTAATTTTCTAATTGTTTGGTCAGCAGCTTGTTTGCCTAATTCTCCTGCATCATCCAAGTCTTTCAGAAAACATTTACTAGAATATTCATAATCTCTTTCCATACTTTTTTCATCTTTTGCAACTGCAACGCTCGAAGCTGTAAATGAAGATGTTTTGTAGCCAGCACAAAAACCTCCGCTATTGGCTAAAATAAAATTTGATTTATTTTGAGTAAAACTAGATTCTGTATTAACAATCTTTTTATCATTGGAAGCAGCAGATTCTAATTTTTTTAAATAATCTATTTTTTGATCATTCTCTATATGAGTATCGTCATAAAGACTCAAATCCTTAACCTCTTTGGCCAATAAATCTTTATCTGGTAATGAATTAAATTCATCTTCAGGAGTATTTTTTGTTGTCTCAACACATTTTTCAATCAAAATGTTTAGGTTATCATCAAGTAAATTAGAGGAAGATATTGATGACTTTTTTTTTCCAATGTAAGTGGTAATGTTTATTCCAAGATCATCTGATCTATTGGACTCATCTAGTTTTTTGTTTCTAAAATTAACAGTTTCAGATACAGAGTTATTAACAATCACACTAGACCCAGTTGCGCCTAATTTCTTGGCCAAACTTAAACAATACGATGCTTTTTTCTCTAGAAATTCTTGATCTTTTACCATTTAAAGTTTTGTGCCACCTACAGTCATTTTGTTAATTAATATAGATGGTTGAGCAACGCCTACGGGAACACCTTGGCCAGCTTTTCCACATGTTCCAATACCAGGATCCATCATCATGTCATTCCCAACCATAGAAACTTCTTTTAAAATTGAAGGTCCATCTCCAATAAGTGTTGCACCTTTAATTGGAGATCCAATTTTGCCATTAACAATCTCATAAGCCTCAGTACAATTGAATACAAATTTTCCAGAAGTAATATCAACCTGTCCGCCACCAAAACTCACAGCAAAAATACCTTTATCGACAGCTTTAATCATTTCATCTTGAGTATGGCTACCGCTAAGCATCATAGTGTTTCTCATTCTTGGTAAAACTATATGTCTATAGTTTTCTCTTCTTCCACTACCAGTAGATTTGGTTTTCATTAAACGAGCGTTTAGACGATCTTGCATAAAATTTTTTAAGATCCCATTCTCAATTAAAACAGTTTTTTCTGTCGGGGTTCCCTCATCATCAATAGTAAGACTACCTCTTCTGTTATCAATAGTACCATCATCAACAATTGTAACTCCCTCACTTGCAACTTTTTGGCCCATTAAATTATGAAAAGCTGAGGTTTTCTTTCTATTAAAATCTCCCTCTAAACCATGACCAACAGCCTCATGAATTAATATTGCTGGCCAACCAGGTCCTAGCACAACTTTCATTTCACCAGCTGGTGCAGGTTTACTCTCTAAATTTACCGAAGCTATTCTCAAAGCCTCATCACAAACACTTTTCCAGTTATCATCTTTAAGATACGAGTCGTAAGATTTTCTTCCACCAATACCATACACACCCGTCTCTTTTCTCCCATTTTTTTCAAGCATAACAGATACATTGAATCTTATTAAAGGACGAACATCAGTTAAAGTTTCTCCACCAGATCTAATTATTTCAACCGATTTTTGTTCTCCCAAAAAATTAGCTGTAACTTGTTTAATGTTGTCATCTTTTGAACGTAAATAATTATTTACTTCATTAAGTATTTTAATTTTTTCATTAAGAGATTTTTGCTCAATAGGGTTAATGTTTTCATAATATTTCTTATTAGATTTAGGAATTTCATGATTATAGGTACCTTTGACAGATTTAAGTGTCGATTTTAAATTTTCTGAAGATTGCCTTAATGAGTTTTTTGAAATTTCATTGGAATGAGAATAAGCAACTACTTCATCGGAGATAGCTCTAAACCCAAATCCTAAATCCGAACTATAACTGGAATTTTTAATTTTATTATCGTCCAATAAAATTGATTCTGATTTAGAATTTTCTAAATAAAGCTCACCATCATCACATTTCTGTAATGTATCTGAAATTATACTTTCAGCATCGCTTCTGGATAAGTCTGATTTTTCAAAGAAATCACTCATATACACCGAAACATAGTTCGTTTAGTAGAATTTTCAACATGTGTATTTTACGCATATACATAACTTAATTTTTTTGTAATTTATCAATTAATGAAAGTTTATTTCAATAATTCTTGTAAAATATGTAAGGCTGAAATTGACTTATATAAAAAAGAAAAAATTCAAGAGATCGATTGGATTGATATTACTGATAATACTGCTGCCACAAAAGAGACTTCAAAAAATAGTAAGGAACTTCTTCGAAGACTTCATGTAAAAGATGGTGAAAAGGTTTTGGAGGGTGCTGAAGCTTTTTTAGTACTTTGGAAAAAAATGCCCAAATACAAATTCTTATATAATTTTTTAAAACTACCAGTTATTTTTAGTTTATTTTCTTTTGTTTATGAAATAGTTGCTTTTTTTCTTTACATTAAAAATAGAAAACAACTTAAAAACTAACTAAAAAAAAATAATAAAAATTTACTTAATACACCCATAGAGGCAATAAACATAATCAAAATTATTGAGTACATTATTAAAACAATTTTATTTTTTTTTCTTCTAAGTCTAACAAACTCCTTGTCATCGAGATCAGAAATATCTCTTTCACCCATAACTGGATAATCATAAGTAAATCTCCATATGCTATCTCCCAGTCTAGAGTCTAGATTATTGTAATATGAAATCCATGCCAAAGTATATCTTAGGATAAAATAAAGGATTATTAAAAAGATTGTACCTATAATCATAAGATATAATACCTAATCTAAATGGAATTTTTAATTAATATTTTTGTCTCTTTTTCTTGCAATAAGTTGTGTTAAAGAATCAACCATTGTATCTGAAGCTTTAAATATATCGACACTTCTAAATTCATGAGAAATATTTTTTTCTGGATTTGTTTTATCTTCAATTATAATGCCCTCATCAGGTGAATTATTTTTAATATAAATTAATAGTAACCATTCTTCGTCCTCGGACTCATCCCATTTTATAAAAACTTCACCTGTTTCAAATCTTCTATCTATACATCGAAAGATAGACATGTTCCGAGTGATATGTCTTTTATTGAGTTGAAAAACTAAACTACTTGCACTCCTATAAAAACTTTCTAATGCAAATTCTACTTTTTGTCTTGCTAAGGTGTACTCTTTCTCTTTTAATAATAAAGTTTCTCTATCTTCATCTCCCTGTAATTTTACTCCAAGAGCCTCTACTCTCTCTTTGATTTTTTGATCTCTTATAACTCTGTATTTTTCCTTTAACTTATCAATTCGTTCTTGTAATCCAGCATAATCTTCTCTTTTTTCTTGTAATGAAATTTTTTCTAATTTTTCAAGTTCTTTTACTTCTCTAATTCTAAATTTCTCAATCTGCTTATCTAATCTTAGTTGTTTTAAAAATTGTTTTTGTTTCTCAGCTTGTTCAATTCTTAAAATAGCCTGTTCTTTTCTTAAAAATAATTTTATATCTTTTGTTCTTTGTTTTTCCAATCTAGCAGCTAAACAAAGATCTATTCATAATAATTACTCAACTTTTTTGGTTCTGTTCATAATGCTTTCGGGGCATTCAAGTTTTTTGGTCTATCATAAGTATAACTGGTTAATTTTAGTTGCAATTGGAGTAATTACAGCAGTCGCAAGACATTATTTCAATTTAAGAGGAAGAAACATTCATAAGTTGTATTTCTTAATTTCCTCAATAATCGCACTTATCGTTCTTGCAGTTTTGGTTTTATTATTTAAATAATTAGATATAAAAATTATGACAGAAAAATTAATTGTTAGTTGGAATGAATATAATCAGACGGTTGAAAAACTAGCAATCCAAATCCATGAAAGTGGATATGAACCTACAATTTTAGTTGGTATCATGAGAGGTGCTGCTCCTATGATAGATGTTTTAAGCAGAATATTTAAATTAAAATGTGCATATTTAGCAGTAGAGTCTTACAGTGGAAAAGGAGTTGAAGACGAGCAAGGTGACATTGTTTTTTCAAGAGAGATGAGCTCCATAGCACCTAATATGGGAGGAAGAATATTATTGTGTGATGATCTGTCAGACACAGGAATAACTTTTAACAAAAGTATAGACTGGTTAAAAAAATATGAACCAATTAAAGGCAAGATAGATGAAATTAGAACTGCAACTCTCTGGAAAAAACAAAAATCTACATTTGAGCCTGATTTTTGTGCAATAAGATTAAAAGATAATCCTTGGATAGTTCAACCATTCGAAATTTATGAAGAAATAAGGATTGAGGAAATCAAAAAAAAACACCAGAAATAAAAAAGGCGATCTAAAAATCTAGACCGCCTCTTTCATAAAATTAACTTTTTAAGCTACCGCAAAACTGACTACACTTAGTGCAGCAATCACCCAAATAGCAGGGCTTACATCAAATCTACCAGTAAGAATTTTGATAGCAGCATAAGCTATAAATGCTAAAGCTATTCCATGAGAAATAGAGTATGTAAATGGCATTGCCAACATAGCAAGGACAGCAGGTCCTGACTCAGCAATATCATCCCATTCAATATCAGTAATATTTCTAACGAATAGTGTTGCAATATATATTAAAGCAGCACCATCTATTTCTTTAGGTAAACTTGTAGCTAATGGACTGAAAAACAAACATAGCAAGAAAAGTATACCAATTACTAATGAAGTCATTCCAGTTTTACCACCAGCTTTTACTCCAGCTGCTGACTCTACATATGTTGTCACAGTAGACGTACCCATCATAGCACCTGCAACTGTAGATACACTGTCAGAAAGCATTGCTTTATCAATGTCCTCAATTTTACCATCTTTACCAATTTTTCCTGCTACATTAGCAACACTAGTAAGTGTTCCAGCTGTATCAAAAAAGTCTATAAAGAATAAAGTAAAAACAACAGTTACCATTGATGCAGAAAGTGCAGCGCCAAGATCAAACTCAAACAAATAAGTCATCGGCGGTGGTGGTGACACAACACCATTAAATTTTCCGACACCAGTTAACCAAGCTATTGCACTAAATACAAGTATACCTATGATTATGTTCCCTTTAATTCCTTTTTTCTCCATCACGATCATAGAGACAAAAGCTCCAGCACCTAGTAATAGGAGAGGATTTGATAAATCCCCTAATTGAACTAAAGTTACAGGATTATCCGCTGTTAATCCCATAATTTCAAATCCAATTATAGCAAGGAACATTCCTATTCCTGCTCCAATACCAAGCTTTAAGCTTTTTGGAATTGAGTTAATTAACCAAGCTCTTATTGGTGTAAGTGAAATAATTAAGAACACCACACCGGCTACTAATACAGCTCCTAATGCTTCCGCAGGAGTGTATTCCATTCCAAGACAAACACCGTATGCAATAAATGCATTTATTCCCATACCAGGTGCAAGTCCAACAGGCCAGGTCTTTGCATAAAAAGCAGCTATAAAACATGCAAGTGCCGTCGCACATGCTGTAGCAGTAAATACACCGCCAAAGTCAAAGCCACCATCAGCTAATATGACTGGATTTAAAAACATTATGTAAGCCATAGTTAGGAAAGTTGAAACTCCGGCTACAACTTCTGTTTTAAAATCAGTCTTATGTTTTTTATAGTTAAAGTAGTTATCTAACATTAGACCTCCATTTTTCAGTACAGTATTTGATTCGATTCAAAAAATCTTTTTGGAGTGCGTTCAATTTCTTGGATTTGTTGTTAATTTGATAAAATTTACAACTTTGAGGTTAATTAATATGATAAATCTTATGATATTATTAAATTATGAATATTAAAAAATTACTAATTATCTTTTTAACCTCCTTCCTAATTGCAAGCTGCCAAACAATAAAAGAAAAGTCTGACGCTGTAGCTGAAAAAGAAAATCAAAAATATGGAAAATTTGTAGGAAAAAATATTACTGAATTAAAAATAGAATTAGGAAATCCTACTGAGGATTTTAAAAATGAGTTAGGTAATAAAATTTTTCTTTATAAAAATAAAAAATATGGAATTCCTTGTGATAGAAAATTTGAGATAGATAAGAATGAAATTGTCATAAGCTTTACATCAAGTGGGTGCATTTAAATAATTAGCCCAATTTGAACATTAATTATTAATTTTACCCTCTAAAATAAAATTAACATTGTTTTACATTCATATTTAATTGTTTTAAGGTTTAATTATACAGGGAGGATATATGGCATCAAAAAGATCAAATCAAAGATCTTCAGGAAATACTAATCAGAAGCTTCCAATGAATAAAGCGATACCTTTGGGAATTCAGCATGTTTTAGCAATGTTTGCTGGAAACATAACAGTTCCAATTATTGTTGCTGGAGTTTTTGGTCAGACACCTGAACAAAAAATATTTCTTATTCAAATGGCTTTATTTGTTGCGGGAGTAGCAACTTTAATTCAAACTATTGGATATAGAGATATTGGTTCAAGACTACCTATTATTCAAGGGACAAGTTTTGCATTCATTCCAATAATGTTACCGTTTAAGGCTGCAGGACTTGGTGCAGTTTTAACTGCTGCATTTATTGGTGGAATTTTCCAATTTTTTATTGGCAAAGTATTGAAACCGATAAGGCATTTATTTCCACCATTAGTAACTGGAATTGTGGTTTTAATGATTGGATTTAGCTTATTAAAAGTTGGTTTTATGTATGCAGGTGGCGGTGGATATTTAATGAACAATAAACCTGAATTATTTGCAAATGCAAATCATTTAACTATAGCGTTTACGGTTTTGATTGTTTCTTTGTTTTTTAATATTAAAGGCAAGGGAATGGCATCTTCTGCTTCAATCTTAATTGGAATAGTTGCTGGATACTTAGTTGCTATGGCATTAGGTATGGTTAATTATGGAAAAATAGCATCGGCGTCTTGGTTTGCACTTCCAATGCCCCTTCAATATGGAATTGATTTTGTGCCTGGCGCAATAATTCTTATGTTGTTTATGTCAATAGTAACAACAATCGAAACCATTGGAGATATTAGTGCAACAACAATGGGCGGAGCAAAAAGAGAAGCAACAGATAAAGAACTTTCGGGTGGTATTATGGCCGATGGAGCTGGAACTGTTTTTGGAGCTCTTTTCAATGCAATGCCAAACACATCTTACTCACAGAACGCAGGGCTTGTTGCATTTACAGGTGTAGTAAGTAGACATGTTGGAACTGTAGCTGGAGTGATATTAGTTCTTATGGGTTTATTCCCTAAGCTTGGAGGGATAATAGCTGCAATGCCAGAGTCTGTTATTGGTGGAGCTGCAATTATAATGTTTGGAATGATTGCGTCTGCAGGTATTAAGTTGGTTTCAAAATCAGAAATGAGTCAAAGAAATATGTTAATTTTAGCTCTTTCTTTATCATTTGGTATTGGAATGTCTTTATTACCGGACTTTGTTAAAAATATTCCAGATTTTGGAATAAGTCTTAAACTTTTATTAACAACAGGACTTATACCAGCTGGGTTACTAGCGTTTGTATTAAACGCTGTTATGGCAAAAAAATAATTTAAATTTAAACTTGTGGGGAGAAATCCCCACAAGCAAGGTTAGTTTCTTATTTGATATCAATAAGTCTTTTTTTCTTATGATCTGGCAAAATTCTTTCACAAGCTACTGTTAAAAGACCATCTTTTAACTCTGCACCATTTACCTTCACATCGTCTGCAATTGTAAATGATCTAGCGAATTGTCTTTGTGAAATACCTCTATGAATTACTTCACCATCTTCATTTTTGTTATCAGACTTGTTAACTTGTTTAGTTCTTACAGTTAATAAATTGTCCTCAAACTCAACTTCAACATCATCTTTAGTAAAACCAGCAAGAGCAACTTCTATTGCGTAGTTATCTTTACCTGTTTTTCTAATGTTGTATGGTGGATAATTTGATTGCATAGTCAAACCTCCATTGCCCAACATATTTTCAAATTGATCAAACATATCGTCGAAACCAATTGAAAAGGGTCTTAATGAGTTGAATATAGATAGATCCTTACTTGTCATATATATCCTCCTTTTATTAAGCAAGTTTATTTATGTACGTCCCATTAGGCGACATACCAATTTCATATAGGAATTATTGTGATTTTTTCAAGATTGAAAAAATTAAATTTTTTCGGAAATTTTTAAGATAAATGCGTAATCAAGAGCAACCTCTTCAATTGCACCATCTCTACCTGACTTTCCACCATGACCAGCATTCATTTCAGTTTTTAAAAGAAGTAAATTATTATCTGTTTTTAGATCTCTAAGTTTAGCAGTAAACTTTGTAGGTTCGTCAAACAACACTCTATTATCACTTAAACTTGTAGTAATAAAAATATGAGGGTAATCCATTTTTTTTATATTGTGATAAGGAGCGTAAGAATAAATATAATCAAAATGTTCCTTATTTTCTTTTGCATTACCGAATTCATCAAATTCACCAATAGTTAGGGGCAATGAATGATCAAGATTGGTTGTTAAAGAATCTACAAAAGGAACAGCCATAATCATACCTAAAAATAATTGTGGTGATTGATTTACAACAGCACCCATTAGTAATCCACCAGCAGATCCACCCATACCAATTATCTTTCCACTGGATGTGTACTTTTTTTCAATTAAATATTTTGCAACATAGATATAATCTTCAAAAGTATTTTTTTTGTTGAGAAGTTTTCCTTCCTTCCACCACTTCATGCCTTTTTCCATTCCACCCCTAATATGGGCAGTTACCCAAATTATATCTCTGTCAACTAAACTAAATTTTGTAGATGAAAAATCTGGTGTCATTGAACTTCCATACGAGCCGTATCCATATAAAAGTAAATTAGCTGATCCATCAGTTTTTGTTTTTTTATGCCTTGTGATAGTTATAGGAACTAATCTTCCGTCATGAGATGGGCACTCTAATCTTTCAACTATATAGTCATCAGGATTATGGCCAGATGGAATTTCTTGCTCTTTAACTAGCTCCTTTTCTTTTGTTTTTAAATTATATAAATAAGTTCTACTTGGTGTTTTTGGTGATGAATATGATAAATAAACTAAATCAGTATTTTTATCCCTTTGAATTAAAGAAATAGCGGGTACGATTACTTTTTCATCAGTAAACTTAAGTTCTTCCTCAATCCCAGTTTGACTATTTTTTATAAACAATTTCCCTAAAGCATTCGATTTTTCCCCTCTGATGATCCAATTATTTAAAAAAATTAATCCTCCTATAAGAACTTCATTTTTAGGAGGAATATAAATTTCCCAATTTTGATTTATTAGATCGTCACATTTTTCAATTTTGAAATCTTCTGCATTCTCGTTGGTATGACAATAAAAATGACTATCCCATGAATTTACAGAATAAATTATACCTCTATTTCTTTTTTTAATTAATTTTGGATCTGGTGTTTTTTCATTTACCCCAAAGAAATATTGTTCTGACGTATTATGATCTGATGTGGTGATAAAAAAGTATTTTTCGTCTGAGCTAAGACTTATTCCTACTGTAAAGGCATCACTTTTTTCCTCAAAAATTAGCTCATCATTATTAGGAGATGATCCTATTTTATGTCTGAAAATTTTTCTTGGTCTATGAAATTCATCAAGTTTTGAATAAAAAATATAATTATCATCTAAACTAAATGTAATACTTCCACTAGTATCCTTAATTTTTTCTGTAATTAATTTTCCAGATGAGATTTCTCTTATATATATTGTAAAATATTCAGAGCCTTTTAAATCTAATGAATAAGCTAAATATTTGTCGTTGTAGCTTACTTCTAAATCACCAACACCAAAATATTCAGTTTGTAATTTTTCTTTTTCCTTATCTCCATTCCAAATTTCTTCAATATCATTAGTATCAATTTTTTTCCTAAGTTTGATAGAATAATTTCCTTTGGTTGTTGTTTTTGTCCAATATTCATAACGATAATCTTTAAACTTCAACGACTCGTCATTTAATTTTATCCTACCTTTAATTTCATCAAATATTTGTTTTTGAAACTTTTTAGTATCTTTTAAGTTATACTCTGTATAATTATTTTCTTGCTCAAGATATTCTCTAACTTCTGGAAGTAATTTTGAGCTATCTCTTAAAACTTCAAGAATATTTTTCTGATGTACCCAGCTATAATTATCTTCCCATGTAACATTGTGACAAGATTTTAACTCTGATTTTTTTTTAAGTTGTGGTATTTTCATTTGGGTACAAATATATGAATATAATTATTTATACAGTAATAATATTAACTATTTTCTATTTTCTATTAAAATTTATTAGTAATATTTCATCAAAAAAGATATCAAAAACTCTAAGATTTATCTTAATAATTGGTTTGATTGCTTTAGCAATTTTATTTGCTGTCGCCGGTAGATTTTTGTTAACTTTACCTCTTACGCTTGCAAGCCTTGCCTTGTTGAAATTAAAAGGCTTATCTATTTTTCAATTAATTTCACTTTTTAGATTAATTCAAACATTGAGAAGATCAGGAAGATTTTCTTTTAATCAAGCAAACTCAAACAACCAGTCGTCTATATCCATCTCAGAAGCTTATAAAATTTTGAATTTAGATATGAATAAAAAAGTTACCAAAGAAGATGTAAATAAAGCTTATGTAAAAATTCAAAAAAAAATTCATCCTGACGTATCTCCTGAAACTTCTAGACTTTCTTCAATAGTAAATGAAGCCAAGGATATAGTATTAAATGATATTTCTTAATTAGTTATTTCAATTAACTTATTAAAAATTTTTTCTGAATTAATCTTTTCTTTACCTAAAGTATTGTGACCGACTATTGCCTCACCATCTGGTAAAATGGGAAACATATTTGAACTATAATTTCCATATATTAATGGAGTATCTGCCATTAAAGTAATTGTTTTAATACCCAAGGCTGCTGATAAATGACTAAAGCTTGAGTCGTTACAAATAGATAAATTACAATTTTTTATAATTGGCAAAGTTTTTCTGATTGAAAATTTATCTAAGGGCACACAAAAATTTCTGTACTTAGTGTTTAATATTTCATTTAATATGATCTGTTCTTCATTATTTTTACCAGTAGCAAGAAAAAACTTACATTTTTTTATTTTAAGAATTTTATCAATAACATCTAAAAATATTCTTGATGGTATTCTTTTTGTAGGTCCGGAGCCACCTATTCCCATTAGTATATTTAATTCATTTTTATTAATTTGAAATTTTTTTATTGCTTCTGATATTAATTCATCACTAATTTGGATATCGGGATCTTCATTTACATTTATGTCCAATTTATCTTTTAGGAATTTTTTTGGAGTATCAGTGATGTGTTGTTTATTTTTATTAAACAAAGGATACTGATAAATTTCTGGAATATTTGAAAACCGAGCGATTAAATTAAATCTTAAAGAAGAATTGAAAATAAAAATTTTTTCAAAATTATATTTTTTTAAATCATTGATTAAATTAAAACTTCCTAATAATCCACTATGTCTACTGTCATTGTTACTGTCTCTTTCTAAAATAAGAATTTTATCTATATAATTGGTTTGGAATAAATATTGATCTGCTTTTGAACTTTCTTTGACAAGTAAACTTATAGGTGAATTAAATTTTTTATATAAAGCCTTAATAAAAGGTAAAAAAATAACAGTATCACCGATGCCCATTCTATTTTGAATTGCTAAAATTTTCATATGGTATTTATAAACTTTACTGAGTATATTTTTATATAAATTTTTATTATGACAAAAATAAGTGGAATTTTTGCAGCTTCAATGTCAGTTTTAAATTCTGATTTAAGCTTAAATATTGAAAAAACCATAAATCACGTTGAGAACCTAATCGACCAAGGTTGCCACGGAACAGCAATTTTTGGGAGCACAGGACAGGCACAACTAATACCTATTTCAGAGAAAATAAAATTATTAAATAATTTATCTGAAAGTAAGTATATGGATAAATATTTGATCGGCACAGGTTTGAATTCATTGAATGAAACTATCAATTTTATGAAAATAGCAATATCATTGAGTTTTAAAAAATTTTTGATTATGCCTCCAGCTTATTACAAATATGAGGATAAAGATGTATTAAACTTTTATTCTAAAGTCGTTGAGGTAATCCCTGAATGTCAAATAATTCTCTACAACTTTGAGAAACTGTGTGGCTATAAATTTAGTCTAGAATGTGTAGAGGAACTGGTAAAAAGATTTCCAAAACAAATAGTAGGAGTTAAGGATAGTTCATATAATTTATTTGAAAAATTAAAATTAGAAAATTTTTCTTTAATGCCAGGTTCAGAGTCAAAATTATTTAAAGGACTAGAGCTTGGATGTTCAGGTATCATAACTGCGACATGCAATGTCACTGCTCAACTTGCTCGAAGAGTTTATGATGATTTTTTTTCAGGAAAAGAGCAAATGTATAATCAAAAATTAATTGATGTAAGAAATACTTTTGAAAAATATAATTTAATTTCAGCCCTTCACACCTTAAAATCAAAAGAAGAAAAAATTTATGAGAATGTATTACCACCATTAGGTCTTTTAGATGGCGAAAGTGAAAAAGAGTTAATGGAAAATTTAAAGAAACTTGATTTTCAAATTAAATCGAAATTGGCAGCTTAATATGCAACTAGCAAGATTTTTAAATAAAATTTTTAAAAAAGGAGGTTTCATTTTAGTGGA
>CACFZB010000012.1 GCA_902570715.1 uncultured Pelagibacteraceae bacterium | reverse complement strand
TTTTGTGCTGAAACTCTTAAAAAACCCATAGAAGATTTAGAGACTCTATTTAATAAACTTAAGAATAATAAGAACTTTATAAGAGAAAGAGATAGATATTTTAAGAACTGGATAGGTGTTCCTACTAGATTTATTAAACTAGAAAATTTAACAAATTTCATTGGAGGGGCTCAAATTTGGTCTAAAGTGGTATCTGACGCCAATGGAGGTGCCCACAAAATTTACAATGCTACTGTCCATTGTCTACTGGCAAAAAGATCCGGCAAAAAAGTTGTGATAGGCGATACTGGCGCTGGGTACGCAGGTAAAATGTTAAGTATGGCAGCAAAAAAATTTGGATTAAAATGTAAAATTTTTATGGGCGCGAAAGATATTAAAAGACAACAACCGAACGTAAAAGCTATAAAAAAAAATGGAGCAGAAATTGTACCTGTATATTCTGGAAGCCAGACACTAGTTGATGCAGTTTCAGAATGTATGAGATATTGGGTTGCAAACTGTGATAATGCTCATATGGCAGTGGGTTCAACTGTAGGTCCTGCGATATTTGTGAGAATATGCGGATGGAGCACTAGTCAAATTTCTAGAGAACTTAAATCTCAAATTTATAGTGAATTTGGATACATGCCAAAAAAAATTAAGCTTTATAACTGCGTAGGTGGTGGTTCATCAAGTTTTGGTTTTTGGAATGAATTCATGGATTTCGATAAAAAACAAGTTGAATTTATTGGGGTCGAAGCTGGTGGTCCTGCAAAAAGTAAAAAACATGCTGCACCTCTCACTTATGGTTCAAAAATTGGTATACTCCATGGGGCAGCTCAATATGTTAATCAAAATTCTGATGGTCAAATTGAAGAAACAGAGTCTATCTCTGCAGGTCTTGATTATCCAGGTGTTTCTCCATTACACTGTTTTTTAAAAGACGTAAAAAGAGCTAGATATACTGCTGCAAGTGATGAGGATGCTTTAAAAGCTTATCAATTAGTTACTAAATACGAGGATATAAAACCTTCTTTAGAACCAAGTCATGCATTTTCTGTGGCAATTAAAGAAGCACGTAAATTTAGTAAGGACACAATAGTAGTTGTTAATAGTTGTGGAGATGCACATAAAGATCAAGCTATTTTAGAAAAGAGATTAGGAAAAAAAAATGCAAAATTTAATTGATCTTGCCTTTAAAAAAGTAAAACAAGAAAATAGACCAGCTCTTTTAACTTACACAGTTGCAGGTGACAGCACAAAAAAAAAATCTTTAGAGATACTTAAATCTATATCCAATTATGCAGATATTTTAGAATTAGGAGTACCTCATAATGCCCTTGTTGCAGACGGAAATCAAATACAAACAAGTGCTTATAGGGCTATCAAAAATGGAATTAAATTAAAAGATATTTTTCAAATAGTTAAAAATTTTAAGAGAAGCAAAAATCAAAAACCAATAATACTAATGGGCTATTACAATATGGTTTATCAATTTGGAGAAAATAATTTCTTAAATATGTGTAAAAAAGTTGGTGTTGATGGTTTAATTTTAGTAGACTTACCTTGGCCAGAAAATAAGAAATTTGCAAAAAAATGTAAAAAAAAATCTATATATTTTATTCAACTTTTATCACCAACAACTACAAGTAAAAGACTTAAAAAAATTATAAAAGACTCTCATCCTATGAATTATTTTATATCAATGCTCTCTACCACAGGTGGAAAATTAAAAGTTTCTGCTAAAAAGATACTGTCAAATTATAATAAGATAAAAAAAATTAATCCTAGAAAAAATGTGGTAATTGGATTTGGTATAACTGAAAAAACCATTAAATCTCTGAAAAAAGCTGACGGTTTAGTGGTAGGAAGCGCCATTTGTAAAGAAATAACAAGTTCAATTAAAAAAGGACAAAATCCGGTCACAAATGTTACTAATGTAGTTAAAAGATTAAGAAATAAAATTAAATGAATTGGATAACAAAAATTATTAAAGCAGGTGAAAAAATAAAAACTGCTATTCACAAAAGGGCTTCAAAAGAAGATGTTGCTAATAGCGATTGGACTTCCTGTTGTAAAGGTCCAATTTTAAAAAAAGACTTAGAGGAAAATCTTTGGGTGTGCCCTGATTGTAATAAACATCATCGTATAAAACCAAAACAAAGATTTGATATTTTCTTTGGAAAAGATAATTATGAAGTATTCAAAACACCAATACCCAATGATGATCCATTAAATTGGACTGATACAAAATCTTATAAAGACAGACTAAAAAGTGCTAGAAAAAAAACAGGCATGAAATGTGGAATGATGGTTGTCACAGGTTCAATTAATAACATTAAGGTAACAGCAGTTGCATCAGACTTTGAGTTTCTTGGTGCTTCAATGGCAGCGGCTGAAGGTGAAGCTTTTTTATATGGTATTCAACATGCTATAGAAAATAAAACTCCTTTTATTTGTTTCAGTAGTGGGGGTGGAATGCGTATGATGGAAAGTTTAATTTCCCTTTCTCAAATGACAAGAACAACAATAGCAATAAATGAACTAAAAAAAAATAATCTTCCATATTTAGTATGTTTAACGGATCCAACAGCTGGAGGAATTACTGCCTCTTATGCAATGTTGGGTGATTTGCATATTGCAGAATCTGACCATGCCTTAATTGCTTTTGCTGGAGCTCGCGTTATCCAAGGGACAGTAAAAGAAAGTTTACCAGAAAATTTTCAAAAAAGCTCATATGTTCAAAAAACTGGTTTTGTAGATTTAATAGTTGATAGAAAAGATCTTCAAGAAAAAATTGGAATTTTAATTTCAATTTTATTAAATAAAAATCCTGTTATAAGCACTGAAGAAAATGAAACTTCAGAAAATTCTCAATCGCTTACAAAAGCTGCATCCTAAAGAAATTGATCTAAGTTTAGATAGGATTTTAAAACTCTGTCAAAAATTAAAAAATCCTCAAGATAAGATAAAAGCAATTTCTGTTGTTGGAACGAATGGCAAACAATCCACAATTAATGCTCTTTTCTCAATTCTTAAAGAAGCAAATATAAAATGTAATGTTTATACTAGTCCACATATCCAAGAAATTAATGAAAGATTTATCTTTAATAATCTAAAGTTAAATGATGATGAATTAATAGAACTTTTTGAAGAAATAGAGGAAAAAAATGATAATAATCCTTTAACTTTTTTCGAGGCCTTAACTGCTTGTTTCTTTTATAAAGCTGCAAAATATCCTGATAATATAAATCTTATTGAAGCAGGATTATTTCATAGATTCGATGCAACAAATATACTTAAAAGTAATTTAGCAAGTATCATATGTTCAATAAGTAAAGATCATCTTGATTGGCTTCCAAAAGACCAGCAAACAGTCGAAAAAATTATATTTGAAAAAACATCATCACTTTTAAACTCTAATATAATTGTATCAAAACAAAATTCTGAAGAAACGGTCAAATGTATTAAAAAAACTATTTCAAAAAATTTATCCGAAAAATTATTCTTTAATGAAAATTTTAGTTATTCAAGTGGTGAAAATGGTTTCTTTTATTATGAGGATAAATTTGGTGGGTTGAAACTCCCAACTCCAAATATTCTAGGACAGTTCCAACTAGAAAATATTTCAACAGCCATTGCGACTTTAAGACAGCTAAACTTAGGTGTAAAAGATAATGATATTAAAAATGGAGTTACGAAAATTGAGAGTATTGCAAGATTACAAGAGATAAAGTCTGGAAAACTTAAAGATATTATTAAAAATAATCGATTATTGTTAGATGGAAGTCACAACGAAGATGGCGCCAGAGTTTTAAATGAATATCTTCAATCTTTGAATTGTAAAAAACATGTAATAATAGGAATGATGGCTAATAAAGACCATGAAAAATATATCAGTTATTTTAAAGATATTTCATCTTTAACGACTATCGATATACCTAATCAACCTAATGCAATGAGTGGAAAAAAATTAAAAGAAAAATTTAAGAATATGCCTAATATTCAATATAAAGAAAGTATTCAAAAAGCAATTGAGTCAGTTCCTTTAAAAGAAGATGATTTATTAATAATTACAGGTTCTTTGTATTTAAGTGGGGAATTTTTGAATTTAAATTAAATATTTTTTTCCAAGAATTCTTTCATACTACTCTCTGGAACTCCACCAACTATTCTATCTACCTCTGTACCTTTTTTATAAATTATCACTGTTGGTACACCTCTTACTCCTGCAGCACTTCCAGTGTTTATGCCCCCATCCTCAACATCTGCATAATAAAAACCAGCTTTATCTTTGTATTCGTCAGCTAATTTATCCATTATTGGTTTTAATGCTTTGCAAGGCCCACACCAAGCAGCACTAAATTGAATTACTGAAACATCTTCACTTTTAATTTTACTGTCAAAATCTTCGTCTTTAAAATCTATAAGCATAATAACCTTTTATTAATAAGTTTTTTAAAGTCAACTAGGCAATTTCATATTTCTTCTCAATTGACATGATAAATTCATTTATTTCATCTAATTTCTTTAGCTCTACCTCATCATCTCTATTATCTGCTTGATTTCTAAGAGTATCAATTTCATTATATGCCATTCCAATTGTTTGCCATTTTTCTTTATTCTTACTTAATATTCTTCTCGCAATTTCACTTTTAATATTTTTATATAAATCTGGTGGTAAAATTTGAGGAGCTTCCTGATAAATTATTTTTTGTCCAAACCAGCTACATCTTTTGTCTTGAAATTTATCTAACATTCTTAATTTATCTTCCCATGATGAGCTATGCCATGTTTTAAATAAAGCTGTATCTTTATTTGGAATAAACTTTTCATATAATGTTTCCTCTGGTAACAAATCTTCTTGGGTTTTGGATTGTTCTTTTTCCTCTGCTACTTCCCTATTAATAGTTTGAATATTTTTACAAAATTGTTCATTATTTCTAACAAGAGATGCTCTTTTTTTAATTGTCTCTAAATCTAAATCAGAATATGGTTTTTGTTTTAAAGCAAAATCTTTATCTAAAACAATTGGAGCTTTGTTTGTTTTTAAAACCCTTAAAGCTTTCGGACTCATTTTTTTTAAAACATCTCTGAGTTGATTAATCGGTAAATTTAATAATGGTTCTGGATCTCTACGGCAGTCCCATGCATATCCCCATGAGGCATATGAGGGATGGAAACATTGATTGGGATGTAATGTACTAACTAAATACATCATATTCCTTCCCTTCACATTTTCAAAAATTGAGTATATTCCATCACTTTTTAAGATTGTCTCAACACTTGGTTTTGTTGATGTTTTCAAAAATGTTTGCCAATTTTCTTTATGCTTATCTTTTATAATTCTTAATACTTTCAGTGAATTTTGAGCATCAACATAAGCTGTATGGCTTGCTGAAGTATCAAAACCTTGCATTCTAGACAATGACTCCAATGCAAGGCTTGGATTTCCTGCTTCAGTAAGTTCTGTTTTTAAAGTCTCAGAATTTAGCGTTTGTGCAGCTCTAGCAATATGCAAACCATCATGTTCACTATTAGGTGACGAATGAGTAGCATAAGGATAACGGTTACCTTTAAAAAAATTAAAATGGAACATTCTTCGGTCAAAATTTAAGTTTGACCAACCCATAAACATGGCTGGAGCACATTTTGAAAAAAAATTCTCTACTGCTCCTAAAAAATCGTAATGTGAATAATTTCCTTTTGTTAATAGATCAATGCTAGTAGAGTTTACAAGTAATGCCTTGGCGCTAGGAACCTCGCCTTCTGGCATTCTGCCTCTGATGTTTAATTTACCTATTTCTTTTAAATTTTTATCAACTACAACTGCTCCGACTTCAATTATGGACCCCCAAATGGTGCTGTTGGTTGTTTCTGTATCGTAGATTACTATTTTATCCATTATTCTATATATAAGTATTTAAATCAAATTTGAAAGCTCATGAAACTTTTTCAATCTTCCCAAAAATAAATTTTGATAAGTTATTAATTCAGGTCCTTTAATTTTAAATTCTTGAAATAAATTATCTACAGTGCAAACCAAAATTACACAAGAATTGATATTAGAGTTATACACAATATTATGAGCAAGAGAGTATGCTGCAGTCTGTAATAACCAAGTGTCTATATACTCAATTTTTTTTGGTTTATTACTTTGTTTAAAATCAATTATTGTCTCTTTACCCTCATAAACTCCTACACAGTCCGCTGTTCCAGCATATTTTTCAGGATAATACAAAGTACATTCACAACCCCATATTTCCTCTAATCTATTTGTTAATCCTTTATCAATTATTTCTTTAGCCATTTTTTTAAATTGTTCATTATCTTCAAAAAAGCTTAAATTTTCCCTGCCTAGAAGATAAGACTCCAAATAATTGTGCATTTGAGACCCCCTGCTGCTTGCTGCTTTTGTTATCGCTTCAGCCTCTTTTTGACCTGTTCTTTCTCGCCAATTAGCTAGTGCTGCTTTATCTTCATCAGATTTAGTTGCATCAAGAATTGACGTAACACTGGGTAATTTTTTTTCTCCCAGCAAATATCTTCTAATTCCATCTACGGTTGCTCTCGAGGATGAGGGATAATCGTATTTTTTATTCCATTTCATTGTGAATCGAGTGTTACCTTGTACTATTAAGTTTAATTATTATCTATATAAAAGATAGAAAAAATTATGGAAAATTTAATAATTGGTTTTTTAGGTGGAGTAGTAGTTTGTGGAATCGTCTGGCAACTCTTTTTAAAAAATAAAAAAGATGAGAATAAATCTGAAGATACTGAAACAAAGATAGAGCTAGCTAGAAAAGAAGAGGAATTAAAAGGGGTTGTAAAAGCAAAAGATGATATGCAAGAACAACTTGATGAAAAAAAGGCTGAGGTTACAGAGTTATATAAAGTTGTAGATGGTATTAATGAATATAAAACTCAAACTCAAAAGGCTATCAATAAACATGACGAGGCAGTAGCTAGACACACGAATTGGTGGGAAAAACTAACAACTAACATCACTTATCAAGGAAAATTTAATCAAGAAATTTTAGAAAATCTTTTAACTAGTGCAAATCTTGTAAAAGATAGAGATTTTTTTCCTCAAAAAAAACAGACAACTTACGACATAGATGACAATAAAGATAAAGATGTAATCCCTGATATGCTCTTAAAATTTCCAGAGAGAAATTATATTGTCGATGCTAAAGTTTCTTTAACTCATTGGACAAAATATATTAATGAAAAAGATGAAAATCAAAAAAAACAACATCTAAAAGATCATCTCGCTTCTGTTAGAAATCACCTATTTGGACCAAAAGGATTAGCTAAGAAAAATTACAATAAGCTCTATGGAATAAAATCTTTACAATCTGTCATTGTTTTTTTTCCAGCATCTAACCTCTATTCTGTAACGCTTGATGCTGATAAAACTCTTCAAACAGAAGCTCTTAAAGCAAACTTTATTTTATCTTCCCCTACTGAACTATTAAATATGATTAAGGTTTTTGAACAAATTAAAAGTGAAAAGAAACAAATTGAAAATATTAGTAAGATCATAACTTCAGCTAGTAAGATTTTTGATAAATACTCAGATGTTAAAACGGCAATTAAAGGAGCACTACAATCATATAAAACGCATGCTAATCAATTGCAGAGTCTTGTTACAAAATCTTGGGGCTCACAAGGACTAGAAAAACAAATCAAAAAACTTGAGGATGAACATGGAGTAATGCCTGGTAAACAAATTCCTGAGATACCACCAGAGCAAGCAACTATTACAGATGTTTCTGATCCTGAGGAAGATAAGGATAAATTAAATTAAGTTATTATATTCAACTAAATATATATATTTTAAAAATGGAACTTTTATTAGTCGTAAAAATTATTATTGGTTTAGCAATTTCTGTTGGACTTTATGCAATCCTAAGAAATTTGGATATAATAAGAATTATTATTATTTATTTCAAAGATAAATTACTTAGAAAGTAATCTTAACAAAGTATTCAAGCCTTTTTTCTTCATATTTTTTTTAGAAGTAAAAATACATGCTTGAGATTTTAAAATTATTGAGTCCCTCAAAATTCGCAAATTATTAGCTCGTAATGTTTCACCTGAAGAGCTTATATCTGAAATTATCTCTGCAGAATTAATAAATGGACAAGCTTCTGTGGCACCAAGACTTTCTACTAATTTAAATTGAGTAACCCCTTTTGAAAATAGAAATTCTCTAGTCAAATTTGGATATTTTGTTGCTACCCTAAGTCTGCTCTTTTTTTTGTCTTTAAATTCAAAAGCAATTTCCTCTAAATCTGCAATTGTTTGAACATCAATCCAAATATCTGGAATAGCTAAAACTAAATTAGCTTTTCCAAAATTAAGTTTTTTAATAACATTAATTTGATTCTGAGTGTTAAATTCACTTTCTTTTAATAAATCGTAACCTGAAAAACCAATATCTAATGATGCATCTCCTAGTCTCTCTATAATCTCTCTTGCATGTAAGTATAAAATTTTTATATTTGATTTATTTTTAATATTTCCTATTAAATCTCGTTCTCCACGTTCTGAAGATAATCTTAAATTCTTTTTTTTAAAGATATTTAAGACATCCTTTCTTAATCTTCCTTTGCTTGGAATACCAATATTAATCATAATTAAATTTCCTTAGTTGATCTTGGAAGATTATATTCATCTCATCTAAAATTTTTTTATCTAACAATTTATTAAAATTATTTTCTTTTCCTAAATTGAAAAAATTTATTTTTTGTTTAGATCTTTTATCTATCACAGACTCAGGAAATCCCATCTCATTTTCCAACTTTTTCATATTTTCAAAGTTACATGAAACGATGGTTTTTTTTGCCTTTTCTCTATCAAAAAAAATTTTTTGATTTGTGAGGTTTTTAATAAATAAAAAAACCTTCTTAAAAGTTTCAAATGTTCTATTTTCTAAATCCTCATATCTTATAACTAATGTTGGAAAAGTTTTATTTTCAATCCAACTTTTTTGATGAGTTATCCACGAAAACAAGGCAATGAAACCTAAATACCTATTATCTTTTTTGTTTAACAAAACTCTCTTTTCATCTTTCATAAAATTTAAAGACTCTTCAATATTTTTTCCATAATGATTAGAAATAGATGTAATTACATTTCTTGGATCTCTTAAGATATAAATTGCCCCTAAAGAATTTTTTGTATCGGTAAAAATATTTTTATCTATTGTACATAAGGCACTATGTGTTTTTAAGAATTTAATTTTTTTGTCTTTATTTATTTCACTTTGAACCTCAAGCCAATATTTTGAGGAACTTTCGGGTTTTAAAAAAGGGTCGTCAAATTTTTCAAAATATTTTGTATTAGGAAATTGATCTATTTTATCCAATAATTGAAAATTGAATTTTCCATCTTTTGTGTAAAAATAAGTTGATATTAATGATCTTAACCAGGTATTGCCACTTTTAGGATATGAAGCTAACCAAATAATCATATGATATTAAATGCTGCACCAACAGCTGGCGTTTGTTTTTTTGAACCTAGGTCATAAATTAATTTATCAAATCGACCTCCATTACAACAATTAATAGTCTTTGATTTTGATTTGATTTCTATCTTAAATACTAGCCCAGTATAATACTCAAGCTGCCTTCCAAATGCAGTTGAGAATACTACATTTAGTTTTGATATTTTATTTTTATTTATTGGAAAATACTTTTGATCAACTACAAGGTTGATCTTATATTTTTTAAAAAATTTATTCAATTCGTAGGCAGCTTTATTCATTGGACATTTTATTTTCAAAAATTCTTTAATTATCTTTGATAAATTTTTTCCTTTACTGGCTCTTCTTGGATCTTTAATTTTCTTATTAAATCTCACTAAAATTTCTTTAATTGATCTATTTGCTATTATTTTAGTTTGATCTTCTTTAGTCATTTTTTGATAACGTTTTTTATCAACCTCAACAATTGTCGGATCAACATCAGAATTTGTTTCTAACCTTTTGAGCAAATCATTAAAATAACTCTCTCTCCAAAAATGTCTTAAGAGTCTCAATTTCCACCTTTTTGGTATGTCCATTTTTGATATTAGAAGATTAAAAATTTCAACATTTCCAATTGTGATTGTGCCTGATTTATAATTAAAATTTTTAAGTGATTGCAAAGCTGTTTTGATTATTTCTTTATCATCATTTTTCTCATCTTTTGATCCAATTATTTCAAAACCAACCTGATTTCTAATTATCGAGTCTTTTCTGTTTTGGGATTTTCGATAAGCTTGACCGCTGTAAAAAATTTTTTCCTTACCTTTTATTCTATTTTCTAAATATCTTAAACATGAGGCAATTGTTAAGTCCGGCCTTAAACACAGCTCATTACCTTTTTGATCTTTAAAAGAAAATATAAATTTTCTAAAACTTTCACCTGATCTTTGAACTATATGATTGGTTTCAATTACAGATGGTAATTCGATATATTTAAATCCTCTTGATTTTACAGATTTAAGAATATTCTCAGATAAGTTTTTTGACTTCATCAATTAAATTTTCCTTTGGAAATGTTTTATTATTTTCACCCTTAGCACCTTTCAAATTTTTTATAGTTACCGTATTATTATCAAATTCATTTTCACCACATATTACGGCTACTGCTAGATTTTTCTTATTGGAATAATCTAATTGTTTGGATAATTTTTTCTTACTTTCTAAATATATTTCTGCACTTATGTTATTCTTTCTTAATAAATCTACTATCTCATAATAATTTTTTAAGTATTTTTCGTCCATAACACAAACTAAAACAGGTTTTTGATCTTTAATTTTAATTTTGTCTAATTGTATTAAGCCAAACAATAATCTATCAACACCAAAACTAATTCCAGTTCCAGGTACATCCACTCCTTTAAATCTTGAAATTAACTTATTGTACTGTCCACCCGAGCAGCAACTACCAAGATCAATTACTTTTCCCTTATTATTTTTAACTTCAAAATTTAAATTAGTTTCCACAATGAAACCATCATAATAATCGAGTCCACGAACTATAGTAAAATTTGTCTTAACTTGATTTTTATAATTTCCAAAACTTAATATCTTAAAAAAATCCTCTAATTCTTTAATTCCTTCTTGAGAAAGTGAATTAGTTATTTTATTTTTTAATTCTTCTAAGTCTTTAATCTTTAAAAAATCTAATATTTGTTTTACTTGTTCGTCATCTAAGTTAGCACCCTCTGTAATTGCGCCAGATTTATCTTTTCTTTCTTTTTTAAGTAAGGCTTCTACTCCAGATATCCCAAACCCTGGTTTATCTAACTTATCTATCGCTCTTATTACTTTTAATTTTTTTTTCTCGTTTATATTTAGTTCATCAATCAACCCTTGAACTATTTTTCTATTACTTACATTAATTATAAATTGATTATTTTCTAAACCACATTCTAACAATGTGCTTGATATTAAGTTACAAAGTTCAGCATTGGCTTGTGCAGGATTTACATTCCCCACAATATCAAAATCAGCTTGAGTAAATTCTCTATATCTTCCATTTCCAGCTTTTTCATTTCTAAAAACATTTTGAATTGCATACCTTTTAAAAATAGATGGAAGCTCTTGATTATTTTGAGCAACAAATCTTGCTAATGGACTTGAAAGATCATATCGAAGAGTAATACTTTTATCTCCATCTTTAAATGAAAATACATCAGACATAGGATTGGCCTCATCTTCTGCTAGAAAAGATCCGATATTTTCACTAATTTCAAACGAAGGGGTTTCTAAAGCCTCAGCTCCAAACTTAATAAAATTTTTTTCAATAGTTTCTATAAGCTTCTTTTTGAGAAGAAGTTTTTTGTCCCAACGATCTTCAAATCCTGAAGGTAATCCAGGAATTAATTTATTTTCTTTAATCATGTTTTGGTACCTTGGATAGGTTACGCTCCTATGACTTCGGATCCACAAACCGACGTGATACTATTTCACCACCAAGGCATATCCTTTTTTGTTTTATCTTATTTTTTGTGTATTTAAAATTATTTTATAAATGATTAATTGCTAGCTTTAGCCAGCATGGAAATGAGAGTGCACAACGATAGCTGCTCCTCTAAGAATTGCTCTTTGAGTACATAGATTGTTTAATAAAATAATCTCATTCATCATGAAGAGCCTTTTAAACAAAAAAAATAATTATGCAACCCTTAAAAGAAAAAGGACGTATATTGAGGTATAATAAAACGTCCCTTTTGTAGATTTTAAAATATTAATCCAATTTTTTTAGATTCACTGCTGAAGGACCTTTTGGACCATCCTCTAATGTAAACTCTAATTTGTCAGATTCTTGAAGACTTTTAATCCCTGCTGCCTTAAGTGCAGTAATATGTACAAACGCATCTTTTTCCTTATCATCCCGCTCTATAAATCCAAATCCCTTGGAAAAATTGAACCATTTTACTGTTCCTTTTAATGTGCTCATCTTGCTTTATTATCCTTTTGTTATTTTTTTAATTAAGGTTAATTAGTTTTTGATTAATTTCAAGATGATAATTTAACTAATCATATTTTTTGAAGGTGGGACCGATAAGAATCGAACTTATAACCTAACGCTTTTCAGGCGTTCGTGCAGACCACTTACACCACAGTCCCATAAATTTAACCTCTAAAAATGATCCTTCCTTTTGTAAGATCATATGGAGTCATTTCTACAGTTACATTATCACCTTGTAAAACTCTAATTCTATTTTTTCTTAGTTTACCTGCTGTGTGAGCAGTTACTGTATGACCATTTTCTAATTGAACTCTAAACATAGCGTTTGGTAATAAATCTATAACTTTACCTTTAAACTCAAGTAAATCTTGTTTTGACAAAATTATTTTCTCCTAATTCTTTTTTTTACAGATAAAGCATGTCCTGCCAAACCTTCATAGTTTGCAAGTGTTATAACTGATGGTCCAAGACTTTCAATACCCTTTTTTGATAAATTTATATATGAAATTCTTTTATAAAACTCATTAACGCTAATACCACTTGAATACTTGGCGGTACCATTAGTTGGTAAAACATGGTTAGAGCCTACATTATAATCTGTCATAGCCATCACTGCATATTTTCCTAAACAAATCGAACCAGAGTTCCTAATTTTAGGAATAAAATTTTTAAAATCTCTTATATTTAACTCTAGGTGTTCTGGTGCAATTTTATTTATAACTTCAACAATTTTTTGATTTGAAGTAACATGAATTAATATTCCATATTTAATCAAGCTTTTTTTAGCGATTGACATCCTTGGTATATCTTTAAGTTGTTTAAACACCTCTAATTTAACTTTATCAATCATTTTTTTACTTTTAGAAATTAAGATACACTGTGCAAGTTCATCATGTTCTGCTTGACCAATTAAATCACTTGCAAGCCACTCAGGATTAGAAAAATCATCACAAACAATAGTCACCTCTGATGGTCCTGCAGTCATTCCTTCGATGCCCACTTCACCAAAAACAGCTTTCTTAGCGGCAGCAACATATTGATTACCTGGACCAACTATTTTATCAACACTTTTAATTTTTTTTGTACCGTAAGCAAGAGCAGCAATACTTGAAGGACCTCCTATTGAATAAATCTCTTTTATTCCACACTTTCTTGCAGCATACAAAACAGCAGGATTAGGTCGTCCTTTGAAAGAAGGATTAACTAACACAACTCTTTTAACTCCAGCTACTAAAGCAGGAACAGCATTCATTAATACACTAGATGGATAAGCAGCTTTAGAGCCAGGAACATAAACTCCTGCTGAAGACAAAGGAACATACTTATACTCTAATTTATTATTAAATTTATCTGTGTATGAAATATCTTTAAATTTCTGTAATTTATGGAACTTATAAATTCTATTATATGCTAAATCTATTGCATTTTTTACTTTTTTATCTAATGAGGAAATTGCCCTAGAAATATCTTTAGTGGATAAAAAGATCTTTTTATTTTTGTTAAACTTTTTTTCATATTTTTTTAGAGCTTTATCACCATTTTTTTTTACATCATTAATTATTTTTAAAACTGAAATTGAGCTTGATTGAATCTTGTTTTTTCTTTGTGTCAATAATTTTTTAAGATTTTTATCAAAATTTTTTTTTCTACTAAGCAATAATTTCATATTTTGTTCTGATCTTCTAATCTTACTTCAATTGTTTCAGTTGTTAAAATAATTTGAGCATTATTTTTAAAAATTAGATTAATTTCATAATCCTTGTCATTCTTCAAGTAATCAATTGCCATCAATTCTAATACAAAATCTAGATTTTTTTGATCAATATTTTTTGATTTTACTTTGTCTACATAATCAAACTTACATACACTTCTTATTTTTTTACTATCTAGATCTGACTCTAAATTTAATCTTATCATCGATAATAAAAAAATTTTGTTATTCTTTAGAAATTTGATATCTGAAATTCTAATTTTTGCTCCGGAACAACAAGCAGATATAACCTTTAAACCATCATTGTCATTCGCTATTATTTTAGCTAAATATTTCTTTTCCATTAATTAATTCTTTTAATTTTTGCTCCTACTTTTTTTAATTTTTTTTCAATATTCTCATATCCTCTATCTAAATGATAAATTCTATTTATGATTGATTTTCCTTTTGAATTTAATGCTGCTAGAATTAAAGATACAGATGCTCTCAAATCAGTTGCCATAAGTTCTGCTGCTTTAAAATTTGCATTACCTTCAATTGTAGCTTCATTACCGTTAATGGAAATTTTTGCTCCCATACGATTTAACTCCCCTACATGCATGAACCTATTCTCAAAAATTTCTTCCTTAATTTTAGATTTTTTATTAGCCTTACATAATAAAACCATTATTTGAGCCTGTAAGTCTGTTGGAAATCCTGGCCATGGTGCAGTTTTTAAATTTATATTATTAATTTTTTTGTTACCAATAATTTTAATTTCATTCTGAAATATTCTAATCTTCGCACCTACCTTTTTTAGGATATCAATTTCAGTTTTTAATAGTTTTGGGTTAACATTTAAAATATTCAGATTTCCCTCTGTAATAGCTCCCGCAATTAAATAGGTGCCAGCCTCAATTCTATCAAACATTACCGAGTGGTCTGTATTTTTCAAATTATCCACTCCGATAATTTTTACTTTTCTTTTTGATAACCATTTAATTTTGCAACCCATTTTATTTAAAAAAATTGTTAAATCTTTAATTTCAGGCTCTATGGCACAATTTGAGAGTATTGTTGTACCTTTAGCAAAACATGCTGCAATTAATAAATTTTCTGTAGCCCCAACTGAAATTTTTGGAAAATTAATTTTATTTCCTTTTAATCCATTCGGAGCTATCGCATTAACATATCCGTTTGATATACTATATTTAACACCAAGCTTTGATAATGCTTTTAAATGTATGTCAATAGGCCTTGTTCCTATAGCACAACCGCCAGGCAAAGATACTTTTGCTGAACCGAATTTGGCTAATAAAGGCCCGAGAACTAATATTCCAGCTCTCATTGTTTTTACTAAGTTATAAGATGCAAATTTTTTAAATTGTCTTGAATTATCAATTATTAAATGATTTTTCTTTATTAATATTCTCGAACCTAAAGACTGTAGTAAAAAAATCATAGTTTCTATATCTTTTACTTTTGGTAAATTTTTTAATTTAATTTTTTTATTAGATAACAGAGATGCTGCAAGAATTGGTAAAGATGCATTTTTTGAACCTGAGATTTTAATTTTTCCTTTGAGCTTATTAGCACCAAAAACCTCAAGCTTTTGCATTTTAAACTTTAGGTAAAGTTACACCAGTTTGCCCCATATACTTTCCTTTTCTATCAGCATAGGAAACCTCTGGCTTTTCATTTCCTTTAAGAAAAATAAACTGAGCAACACCTTCATTAGCATAAATTTTAGCAGGAAGAGGTGTTGTGTTTGAAAACTCAAGAGTAACATAACCCTCCCAACCAGGCTCTAAGGGAGTTACATTTACAATTATACCACATCTGGCATAAGTAGATTTTCCTAAACAAATTACTAGTATATCGTTAGGAATCTTAAATTTCTCAACTGTTCTTGCTAAAACAAACGAATTTGGGGGTATAATGCATTCCGAAGTCTTTTTTGTAACAAAATTTGTAGGTTTGAAATTTTTCGGATCAACAATCTCTGAATTAACATTTGTAAATATCTTAAACTCGTCAGAAACACGAGCATCATAACCAAAAGATGAAAGTCCGTATGAAATACTATTTCCCCTTATTTGTTTTTCTTCAAAAGGTGAAATCATATCATTTTCTTTGGACATTCTTTTTATCCATTTGTCTGATAGAACTGACATTATTTATTCTTTTTATTTTTTTTTTGAAATAATTTTCTTTTCTTTAAATTAGTTTTTAAAGCCTCTGCCTCTTTAATTTTTCTTGCCCTTATTTTTTGATTCATTCTTTATCAGGATTTGTAAGAAAATCTAAAGTAATTGGTTTTGAAACATCTAGAGGCTTATTTTTATCTTGTTCTTTTTTTGACCCCTCTTTAGCTAACCTTTTTGCTTTTCTTTCAGCTAATTTTTTTTCCCTTTTAGCCTGCTTTTCCATCAGCTTAGCTGACTTAGTTGATGCATAATTATAATGTATTCCCATAGAAACCCCACGATATATATAAAACAAATTATCTAAAAAATTAAGGCAATAATTTGAAAAAAATGCTTTATATTGAAATTTTTAACATTAAAAGCCCTTATAGTTAAATGGTATAACGTGTCCATGGTAAGGATAAATTTCAAGTTCGATTCTTGGTAAGGGCACCATTCGCTTTAGTCAATTGTACAAAATAATATCCCTCTACTTGAAGAAATTCTAAAGTTTTCAACTAAGTTCATTTTTTTTTTAACTTCTTTTTGTTTCATTTCGTTTATATTTATAAAAGCTATAAAAATTTTTTTATTCAATTTCTCTAACTTTGATAATAGTAAATTAAAGTCCTCATCTTTTTTAAGTGGATCGTTGATTATAAATGCCTGATAATTTATTTTTGAAAGTTCAAACTTCAATATATCGTCGTTATAAATATCTATATTTTCATCACATAAAAAATATGTAGAGTCGAAAATTTCCTTATTTAATTCAACACCATCAATTTTCAACTTTTTTATTTTTCCAAAATAGAAAATCATTTTACCATATCCAGATCCTAAATCACAAATTTTATTAATCTTATTTTTCTTAAAAAAAGTATTAATTTTTCTGATAAAATAATAACAGCAAGGAACAGGATCAGTTGATGATTCATTTTTATAATAACTA
>CACFZB010000011.1 GCA_902570715.1 uncultured Pelagibacteraceae bacterium | reverse complement strand
TTGCTCCAACAGAAATTAAGTTTCTAAAACTTTCACAAACAACCTGTTTTCCACCAGTTAAAGGATGCGCCCAGCAATAGACAGCAGATGAGTCAACTGAAGCAGCCACTGCTTTGTCTGTGCCATGAACTCTTACAACTCCTGCATCTCCACCAGGTTTTTGTATAGTATCACCCATAACAGTATGATCATACTGTTGCCAAATCCATTCTTTACTACAAACATTAGGATTTGATAAAATTTTTTTTAAAACATC
This sequence comes from uncultured Pelagibacteraceae bacterium, assembly GCA_902570715.1. Classification (GTDB taxonomy): domain Bacteria; phylum Pseudomonadota; class Alphaproteobacteria; order Pelagibacterales; family Pelagibacteraceae; genus Pelagibacter. The sequence goes on along the minus strand of CACFZB010000011.1, from coordinate 18,298 downwards.
AATAATCTTTAAGTGTTTTATATCTTCTTTTTTAATTTTATTTCTTTTGGGAAGTTTAGCTTTTTTCCATTTTCGATCATACATGGGAGAATTTTCAACTAATGTACTAACTGGAATATCAACAACTTTTTCTTCATCAAAATAAAGTTCTATTTTTTTTGATTCATTGGTTTTGCCAATTACTGCAAAATCTAAGTTCCATTTATCAAATATTTTCTTTGCCTCTTCCTCTTTGCCATTTTCCAAAACAATCAACATTCTTTCTTGACTTTCAGAAAGCATAATTTCATATGGTGTCATTTTAGACTCTCTACAGGGTACTTTATTTAAATTAATTTCAATCCCTAAATTTCCTTTTGAAGCCATCTCAACGCTTGATGAAGTTAAACCAGCCGCCCCCATGTCTTGAATAGCTATTATTGAGTCTCCGGCCATTAATTCTAAACAGGCCTCAAGTAAAAGTTTTTCAGTAAATGGATCTCCAACTTGTACAGTAGGTTTTTTTTCTTCAATTTTTTCATCAAAACTTGCTGAAGCCATACTCGCTCCATGTATTCCATCACGCCCTGTTTTTGATCCAACGTAAATAACTGGCTTATTTAAACCAGCGGCTTTAGAATAAAAAATCTTATCTTTTTTAACTAATCCTAGGGTCATAGCGTTCACTAAAATATTTCCATTATATGAGCTATCAAAACTTGTTTGACCAGCTATCGTTGGAACACCCATGCAATTTCCATAACCACCAATACCATGAACTACACCTCTTAATAAATTTTTAGTCTTTTTATTTTGAGGGGAACCAAAATGTATTGAGTTTAAATTAGCTATTGGTCTTGCACCCATTGTAAATACGTCCCGCATAATTCCTCCAACACCTGTTGCCGCTCCTTGATATGGTTCAATAAAAGAGGGATGGTTATGACTTTCTATTTTAAATACTATTGCATCATTATCTTCTATATCAATTACTCCAGCGTTTTCACCAGGACCCTGAATGACTTTTTTTCCTTTAGTAGGTAATTTTTTTAAATGTAATCTAGATGATTTGTATGAACAATGTTCATTCCACATTGCAGAAAAAATTCCTAGCTCTGTAATATTTGGAGTTCTTTTTAATAAGTTGCAAATTTTTAGATATTCATCTTTCTTTAATCCATGATCAATTGCTACTTGTTCGTTTACAATCATTTCAGGTTATTTATTAAATTTTTGAAAAATAGGGACCCATCTTCACCAGATAGAGAAGAATCAATCATTCTTTCAGGGTGCGGCATCATTCCTAAGACATTTTTTTCTTTATTAAACACTCCTGCAATATTTTTTATAGATCCATTCGGATTAAATTGTTCATCTATTTTCCCATTTTGATCTTTAAATTCATCCATTAGTTATCTACTTCAACTCCTATTGCAGCTGCAAAATCCTTCTCATGCTGCGTTTTGATTATATTTTTTAATTTATAAACCTCTTCCCTCTTATCATTTAATTTTACAGATAGTTTATTTATTACTTCATCCTTCTTTTTGAGATCTGCGTATAGCTCCTGAATGTGATAAGTATTTTTTCCATTTATATCTATCAAATTTTCAACTTGCGCTGCTGCAGTTTCCCATTGATATTTATACTCCCACTTATTCATTTTCTTTTAAGTTTGTTGTAGATGATATGGCAGCAGAGAACATAGATAAATTCATCAAGGGGCATGGGCTTCTCTTCATTTGGAAACCACGCATCTCTAATCTGGACCAGCAGCTGCTCACTTCTTTTTTGATAGTTCTATCTTCAAGTTTATCCCTCTTTGTTTGATGCCTCATGAATTTAAACTCTGCAGGATATGCTTTCATCATCTTTGTTATTGGAGCTTCAATAACTCCCATCATTTCTGGGACATAAGTTTTATTAATTTTTTTATGCTGCACCTTTGTATATATTTTAATTCCCCATACCTTTGTCATCTTCTACTTCCTTTATTATTTTATATCCGACTAATCTATCTGCGTTATTATCTTTTGGCAGGCATCTGTCATCAATACTTACAACATTGAATCCATGCTCACGCAAAAAAGAAAGTAGGCGCTGGAATTCACTACAAGCTACAACTCTTTCGCTGCAGCCAAATAAAAATTCATTATCCTGCCTTTCTCTAATTTCTGTAATGATAAATCTTCGGCTTTTCATAGTTACCTTTTAGTAACCTTTGAAAGCTAATATAAATCCTAAATCAGCTGGGATTTGTAGAATGTTGTTTACCAACAAGCAGCTAAACACAGGCTCTTGGCTGGACAATATTTTTAATTTCAAACACCTACCTATTAATAAAGAAACTACTGAAACAATGAAAACTGCAGGGGGCAGCAGCTTCTGGAGCCATGTTTCAGTCCAGCTTTGTCCAGCTTTTGAAACAATTATATTAATTAAATACTACAACAAGTTTCATGCATATTGAAACTAATTGAAACTATGAAACCCTGCTCCTCTTGAAATCTTTAGCTCTTACAATAAATTTTTTAGCAGCACCTTCTTTACCATGATCAGTTTTGAGCCAGTAATTGTAACCATCATCATGCTCAATCCCCATCCTTTCCAGTCCATTTTTACCTTCTTCCCTACCACTAAAACCATTTTCTAATTTTCTTCTAATCCTAGTTTTAATTGTAGCTTCAAGAACATTTTGATCAGCAAAATCTGGATCCTGCGTTAGCAGCTCCACCACAACTTTGTTGAGTGTTACTTCATCATCATCCATCAATTTTATTATTACTGGCATCTGGGCCTTGCACCATTGCAAGTTCTTCGCTGCCTTTAATTTATTTTTAGCTTTAGTAACTTTGTTAAGTTCTGTTGTTGTATAAACACCAGTAGATTCTGTAAAACCATCATCTGTTGCTATTTCAACTGAATCTTTTTTTAGCCAGCTAATATCATCAGCAATAATGTTATAGTTTGATTTAGCTTCAATCAGTCCAGTGTAGTGAACAAAGTTAGATCCATCTGTAATGTGTTCTTTAAAATGATGATCCCACAATTTTTTAGTCATTGGGTTTAATGCTAAAACAAATCTAGCTGCACCAATTAAAGCTGATGCTCCTCTAGCTGCCATTAATGCATTTTGATTATCTACCAGCAGCTCACTATCCTGCGTATAAACCATGCTCAATTTGTTGGTATGATGCCCTGAAATAATTGCACCTTCCATCTTAACTGCAAGAGGAATAAGGAAATTTTTAATATATGCATCCATGTTTTGATTAGAATTTTCATCATAACTACCAGTCTGAAAGTTAATTAATGGATCTAATATTATATATTTAATATTCTTGTTTTTTATTGTGTTTTCTAGCTGTTTATATTGCTTTGTTTGGTATGCTTTTTCCTTACTAAAATTAACTAGCTTTAGATCTTGTTCTAATCCTCTTTTGTAAATTTTAAACTTACCATCATTCTTACCCATCTGCTGTTTACATGCAGTCAATCTTATATCCATTTCATTCTGTGTTTCTTCAGCAGCAACAATTAAAACATTGCCTCTTTTTTCAACTTGTTTACCAAAAATTAAATTTCCAGTAGCCAGTGCATAAGCCATCATATGCAGCAACATTGTTTTTCCAACACCAGGTTGGCCAACTACAAGTGTTAATGCATTCTCTAGTAACCAGCCATGGACCAGCCATGGTCTTTTTTTAATTCTTTCCACTCCAGTGTGTTCAGTTATATCTAGCTCTTCTGTTACTTCAGCATCAGCTTCTGGTAATTTATAATCATCCATCAAGATTGTGCTGATAAGTTTATTTATTGCATTTGTTCCTACATCATATTTCTCATGTATTTTTTTATTTTTTATTCTGTCTAAATAACTTTCATCATCAAAGTTATCCATTGCAGCTGCAACTTCATCCAGATGCTGCATCATATCTTTTTTGTATAGGTATGCTGCCATCAGTATCAATGCATCATGCCTTGGATGCTGTAATCCTGCAGCCATTGCTAGTATTGGATGATCTTGAAATTTTAATCTGTATTTGAATTGTTGGAATGTTAATTTATGTCCTGCAGGCGAATAAGGATATTGTGCATCAGTGCAGAATGGAAAATTAATTCCAGTAAATCCATTTAGTGATGGTTGAGTTTTACCTATATCAACAATCTTTCCATAAACTTTTACAAATTCTTTTTCAATTTTTTTAGCTTCAGCATGTACTTCTTTTGCTGGTACAGCATCTGGCAAAAATTTCCAAATATGCCACTTCCTACCACTAGGCGATTTGAATGGTATTAACTTTGTATCTATTTTGAATGCAGCTGCTGCAATTTTATCAGCAGGAATTTCGCCATCTATATCAATAACTATGTTCTTTGATTTGCCATCTTCTATAAGCAATCCACCTTGTTTTTTTATACCTTTAACATGCAGCTCTAAATCTACTGCACCTTTAACCCATGACTGCTTTTTAGTTCCATCAGGTTTATAGCCATCCCATAATAAATATTTTGAATTGTTATATAGTAGGATTTGTTGTAGAAAATTAACATCAATATCATTTCCAGTGTGTGCAGCCATAAATTACCTTGCCTGACTTTGCGTCAAATTTTTATGCAAGGTTTCCACAATTAAATCAGCTGGATAAAATATTCTTCCACCCAATTTTGCATATGGAAATAATGATCTGTCTTTAGATCTTTGCTTTCTTATTGCTCCCTCTGTTACATCAAGCAATTCAGCTAATTGTTTTGAAGATAATAGTTTGCAGTTTTTATTTTTAAAAACTTCCATCTCTTCTTTTGTTAGCTGGTCTTTTCTTATCTTTGTTTTCATATAGCTACCTCTTACTTTTGATTTAGACATAGGATGCAAGATAGTGATTTGTGTACTTATGTGAAATCCAGTCTGAAATAGGATTAGAGCTGGCTCATGCATGATTAGATGGCCCTGCAGCCATGGTACCAAAAGCCAGCTCATGTTCAGAGTGGAATCTAAACATTATCTGAATACAATATTTTTAATATGTTTTGTAATCCTAAATGAGATTAGATTTAATATTCTCTAAATTGTGGGACCTTTTTTTTATTTCTTTTTAATCCCATAAATTCTTTAAACTTTGTCATATGCTCTTGGAAAGTTTTAACAATTCTAGGGCAAGCATATTGAGTTTCTAAAATAAAATTATCTAATGGGCCAGTGCCATGCATCTTGTATTGATTATAAATTTTTACAGCTCCACCTTTTGTTTTATTTGTTGCATCAATTAGATCTAATACAGCATCTGGACATTCATAAGATATTTTTAATTCATTGTAGTTATCCATCACGAATTTAACTGAAGCATATGCTACTCCAGCTGGACCTAATGCAGCTGCATGCGTAGATACAAATTTTTCTAGTTCTTTCCAGTCCTTAACTTTAGCAGCTTCTGAATATGGATTTTTTATAAATCCAATATCAAAATTTTTTAAGCCTCTTCGCTGCTTCTTTGAAGTTGATGATTTTTTTATCTTCTTCTTTTTTTTCTTTGTAGGCATTTCGTTTGTTCCACTCCTTTTTCAGTTTATCTTCTATTAATATCCATGCAATATCTGAATCTTTTTTATTCTTCATCATTGCCTGCCTTTTTAAAGTTCACTACATTTTGATTAGTTTTATAGATGCTAGTTTTAGTTTTTAGCTCTTCCTTATCTTCAGTGTAGTAATGGTTTTTTGTTATTTCCATGGAGCTATGACGCATTCTGATTGATGCAGCTTCCAGCCCCTTATCTCTTCCATAGTATGTAACAAATGTTTTTCTTAAATGTTTCAGTGTTAGATGGTTTGTATATTTATAAACCTTCCTCTGTCCTGTACCTCTTATATGTTCTCTAGTTGTTAATCCCATCTTGTAATGGAAATTTCTTAACTTAACTCTGTAACTAGAATTATTTACATGCTTTGTTGGATCTGTTGGTCTAGGGAATACCCATTTACTACCGACTGCAAAAGATGCATTTGTATTTTCTTCAGAAATTAAATTCTGCAGCTTCTGTAACATAACAAACATTTCATCAGTTATTTCTACTTCTGCAGGCTCTCTGTTCTTTGTATCTTTTAGCCAAATAGTTCTTCTTCTAAAATCAATCCAGCCAGTACAATCTTTTTCATCAGTTTTGTTTATTGGCTTCTTCCATTGCAGCCCATGATGATCAGATATTCTTTCCCCTTCTTCCATTAACAATCTGTAAAAAGTTAAAAAATGTGGATCTCGCCATTGCTGCTCTTCAGTATATTTTGTGATCTCAATTACTTTCTGAAAATCATCTATATATTTTTTATCTTTTGTTTCCTGATATTTAGTAATACGCAGGCAAGGATTTACACCTTTAAACATAGGGTTTAACTGCTTTGCATCCCACTCAAATACAACAGATAGTGCAGCCAATGCTCTATTAGCAGCAGTTGGAGTATCTTCCAGCTTCTGATGCCAGATCTCAATATCGCTTCTGGTTACATCTTTTAATGGAAGCTCATGCAGCTTCTTTGTGTAGTAATTATTTTCAGCTAATTTTTTAGGATTATTTAATCTTTCCAGTATCTGCTGCTTCTCTGTTTCTGCTAAAACATAAGTGTCTAAAACTTGGATGTAATGATTAGTTGTTACATTCTTATATTTTAATTTAGATCCTTTAGATTTAATTCTATACCCACCAGCAGCTGATGCTTTGTAAGCCTCAACAAATGTTTTAATTGTTTTGATCTTACTGGATGTAGAGTTAGTTTTTTTCCAATCTGGCAGCTTCATTGTTACATATTTTTTTACAGCTTCTAATGGCCTCTCTTCTAACCTGCATATGTATCTATATCTTCCAGATGTTTTTTTCTTACCTTCAGCATCTATTTTACTGATGGACCAGTTCCCATAAAAAGATTTGTTAAGTGATGGCGCAGGATGCACAAATATACATAAACCCTGACACTGAAGATCAAAATATTTCTCTAACTTCTCTGTATGCTTTAATGATTGTAGTTTAGCTTTAGTAAACTTTATTGATTTGTCTTTGTTCTTTTTCATAAATTCCACTCCATGATTTGTTTGTTTTAATGAAGCTAAATGCATTTATGAAATCCTGAATGAATACAGATTTTAATGCCGACAGAAAGACCGACAGAATTGGCACAATTCTACTACAACACTGAACAGATGTGCGAGCTGCAACAGCAGCGAGCATAAGTGCTAATCTTTTTAAGGATTGATTTATTTGATCTTTTAAACTAAAAACTTGGTCATTGGACACATGCCCTTGTAGCTCAGCTGGTAGAGCAATTGATTTGTAATCAATAGGTCCGCGGTTCGAATCCGTGCGGGGGCACCATCCATTAAGATGTTTCTTTTCTTAATTGCTCAATTTTTATTTTCTTTTGAAGACTTCTATTCTTATCATACAGGAGATTAAACTTAATCTTTTTATTTGTTTTTATAATAATTTTTTTTGCATTTCTTACCTCAATATTATCTGCAACTGCACTTATTGGTCTTTTTTTTGGATTAAGATTTTTAATAACAATTTTAGATTTGTCGCTAACTATTTTACCTTTCCATCTACGTGGACGAAAAGGACTAATTGGCGAAATCGATAATTTTTTTGAATTCAAACTTAATATTGGTCCATGAACTGAAAGATTATATGCAGTGCTTCCAGCTGGAGTAGAAACTAATACGCCATCAGAAACTAATCTTTTTATGATTTGTTTTGAGCCAGACTTAATTGACAAAGAAGCTGCTTGTCTACTTTGTCTCAATATAGAAACTTCATTGATTGCTATAAATTTTTTTTGATATTTTTTATTACTCATTACAGTCATTTCCAAAGGAGAAATTGATAAAATTTTAGCTTTCAGTAAATTTCTAATTATATTTTTTGATGAATACTTATTCATCAAAAACCCATAATTCCCTGAATTAATTCCATAGAAAAAATTTTTTGATTTTTTATTCTTTTTTAAAGTTTGCAACATAAAACCATCTCCACCAATTACTATAGATAAATTAGATTTTTTGATCTCATCCTTTTTTAATAATTTTAAAAGAGAACTTTTTATCCTTAATGATTTATCATTCTTATCAGAGATAATTTTTATCTTATTCATCTTAATGGTGCCCTCGGCCAGACTCGAACTGGCACTCCGCAAGCGGCAAGGATTTTAAGTCCTTTGTGTCTACCAATTTCACCACGAGGGCATTAATGAATTTCATGAGTGTTTATGCTAATATTTATAATTGAACAAGACTAATATGTAAATTTATTTTAATTTTCTTTTAGTCTCTGTTGAGAATTAATAAGCAATAATACAATTATGAAGATAAGCAAAATTGGTTGATAAATATAATCGATATTTAAAAGATGTTTGATTAACCTACTAAAATAAAAGAAATATATAACAAAGAAAAAATTTATCTTATTTATTAAAACATTAAAATTTAAAAGAGAGTAGCACGCTAATGGAAATAATAAAACATAATCGTAATTTGAATGTGGAAAGAAAACTAATGGGCAAATTAATATTAATGACATTTTTAAAAAATTATTCGATAATCTATTTATTCTAATCAAAAGAAATATATTTAAAACAAACACAAATATAATAGCCAAGTATTTTAATATTTCTTGATGTTCATTTATAAGATAAATTTGTATTAAAGAATATATGTCGGCATCTCTTGTATAATTCTTTATCAAGATCCATTTTAATGGTTCAAAAAAATTTACTATCAAGTCACTGTTTGTATAGGAAAAATATATAATCCAGCCCAAAAAATAAGGGACAGTCGCTAATAAAAAATTTTTAAATTGTCTTTTAACCAAATAATTTAAAAAAATAATATAGCCTGTGCTATATTTTACACTGGCAAAACCTGATAATAAAAAAGAAAGTTTAGTTTTATAAATAAACGGTAATATTAAAAAAAATAATACAAACAAACTTTGTTGACCATAATTTAATGTCATTCTTGTAGGGTAGCAAGTTAGAAAAATAAGTAATAAAATAATTGTTTTATAACTTGATAAGTTGTATTTTTTACAAATAATTAGTGGTATTGATATTGCAAAAACAATATTTGTTAATAACCAAAACCCCCGTGCGAATTCCCATTTAAGTAAAGTGAATGGATATAAAATAACCTGAAGTAAATGTGCGTATTCTCCACCCTGACATAAAAAATCTGATTTATTGTTATTAATAAATTTTTCATAATGATTTATGCCCTCCCAAAATAATACAGCTGGTTGCCATTGGAAATCACATCCATTTATTAAACCTTTTCTTATAGTGTCTATAAAGGAGGCTAATGATATAAAAATTAATAAATATAAGATATTTTTTTTATTTTTTACTAAAAAATTATACATAACTTTTAAACTAATATTGTTTAAATTATAATTATCATAATAAAATGCAATTTTATTCTCTTTTGATTAACCATAAGCTATAAATAAAAAAATGAATATTGATAACAATTTGAAAAGTATTTTTGAAGCTATTACAAATAATAATTTAGATAAAGCTTTAAAATTATGTGATCAATTCATCAATAAACAAAATGAACATATTATTTTTAACTTCAAAGGAGCAATTTTTTTAAAAAGAAAGGATTTCCACTTAGCAAAAGATTTTTTCCTTAAAAGTATAAATTCTAAAGCAGATTTTATAGATCCATATAAAAATCTTTATGTGATCTATGATATTAACAAAGAATTTAATCAACTTTTAGAAATTACAAAAAAGATTTATAGTTTTGAAAAATCTAATGCAATATATAATTTTCAATTAGGTTATGCTTTTGAGAATTGTGGATATTTAACCGAGTCACTTAAATATTATGAATTTGCATTAAATTTAGGATTTAAAGAAAAATTAATTATTTTTAACAATATTGGAAATATTTATTTAAAATTAAATAAAATTAAAGATTCGATAAAATATTTCAAATTAGGTTATAAAACAGACAGTCAAAATAAGATTATACTCAATAATTTAATAAGAGCTTATCTTCAAAATAGAGATCTTGAAAATGCAAAGAACTATCTTGATAAAGCAAAAGATATTGATCCAAATTATGAAGAGTACAACTACAATAAGGCTGAATATTTTTTCTTAATTTTTGAATTTGAAAAAGCTACTGAAATACTAAAAAAACAGATTTCTGAAAAAAAAGATATTAAGAATAATCTCTTACTTTGTAGGATTTATTTTAACCAAGGAAAAAAAGAAGAGGGAAACCAGCTTATTGAAAAATTTTATAAGGAAAATCCTGATAATATTCAAATTAAAAATTTTATTGGTATTAGATATTTGTGTGAAGGGAAGTTTGAAAAAGGATGGACTTTTTATGAATTTAGAAAACAAAATTTAGATGATCAGTTCCCATTTATAAAAAAATGGAATGGAGAAAATTTAGATAATAAAAGAATTTTAGTTTATAGCGAACAAGGTATAGGAGATGCCATCCAATTTTCCAAACTTTTATTACGTCTCAAAATGTTATGCAAAGAAATCCATTTTTTAATCAATGAGAAATTAAATGGTATCTTTAAAGAAGATCAGAGTGGAATAAAGATATTAACCGCAATTAATCCAGAGATTGTTAAATATGACTACAAAATAACACTGGGATCTTTAAATAAATATTTTTATAAAGATATGAATCATATTAGAGACTCACTGATTAAGACTGATGAAAATAAAGTTGAAAAATTTAAAAAGAAACTTATCAATTTTGATCAGTTGAATATTGGCGCCGCATGGTCTGGTGCTTTTACTGGAATGAATGCTGAATTTAGGGCTATACCATTTTCTAAATTTAAAGATTTATTAACTTTAAATGCAAATTTTTATTGTTTACAAAAAGATATATGGGATAGAGATACTCAGCTATTTGATAAATCAAATATACATAATTTCGGAAATTTACTGTTAAATGATTTAACCTCCTTTATTCAAAATTTAGATTTAGTCATAACTTCTGATACTTCTATTTTACATTTTTCAGCTTCTATTGGTAAAGAAACTTGGGCTTTGCTGCCTTTAGATTATGATTGGCGTTGGGGAAAAATTTTAGATTATTTCAAATATGACAATTTAAGAATTTATAGACAAAAAAAATTTAATAATTGGAATGAAATTGTTTCAAATGTTAAAGAAGATTTACAAAAAAGAATAAATGAAAAATAGTTTAATTTAAATCTATTTATCAATAAGAGCTTTATTTAAAAATTTCGTATCAAGCTCACAATCTTTGTATCCGTGTCTAACAACATTTAAGTATCTTTCCGTTGGAAACCTAAATACTGTTTTTTTTACCATCGTATAAGTCATCACCTTTTTTCCGTAGTAATAAAAATAATATTTTTTATATAAAATTGGAAAATCTTCATACATATCTAATTTTTTTTCATCACTTTTTGAAATTTCAAATAAACCTCCAGGTACAATTGAATTTTTTTTAGGTTCAATATCTGCAGCTCTATATTTACTTCTAAAAGTTAATCTAAAATCTTTTAGATTAATTTTTTTTATAAAAATACTGTCTTTGCATCTTTTCTTCATCTGGAAATGATGAAGATTGCTACCGTAAGCAAAATATAACATCTATCTTTCTACTACTTCTATTTTTTTTTCATTAACAAATTCTAAAATTTGAGAGTTACAATAATCAATTTTAGACTGATCTTCAGAACGAATTACTATTGAAACACCTAGTTTACCCGCATGAAAAAAAGGGTAGCTTCCTATTTCAACGTCTTTATTTTGCTCTTGAACTTTTGATAAGGAGTGAGCAATCTCACTTTCTACTGTTCTTAAACTAATTGTATGACTTAAAATTGGTTTACCACCTACTACTTTATTTTTTAGACCACCTAACATTGATTTTAAAATTGAAGGAACACCTGGTAAACAAAATACATTATCAACACTAAATCCTGGTGCTCCACTAGTAGGATTTTTTATTAGCTCAGCTTCTGCTGGCATCCATACCATTTTTTGTCTACCCTTATTAAATTCACCTGGTTTGTAATATGATTCTAAAATTTTAAAGGCTTCTTTATTTATCTCATATTTTTTGCCAAATGCTTTTGAAACGGATTGTGCGGTGATATCATCGTGAGTAGGTCCAATTCCCCCAGTTGTAAATACATAATTATAAGTTTTTTTTAGAAAATTAAGAGTATCGACAATAATCTTTTCTTCATCAGGAACGACTCTAACTTCACTTACTTTTACACCTAGGGAATTTAACCAATTAGCTAAAGTACCAGTATTAGTATCTTGAGTTCTTCCAGAAAGAATTTCATTACCAATTATTAATATAGCTGCATTTACTTTTGTGTTTTTGCTCATTTTATATGTATAATTTGAAAATGGAATTTACCAAGTCTTTAATAAAAGGCAAATTAATCAAAAGATATAAACGTTTTTTCGTTGATATAAATTTAGATAATCAAAAAATTACAGCCCATTGCCCAAATACCGGGTCAATGAAAGGTTTGTTGGATGAAGGGAATGAGGTTTATATATTAAAAAATGACGATCCTAAAAGAAAGCTCAAATATACACTCGAGATCATAAGGGCAAAAGGTAATTTGGTTGGTGTAAACACACATTTGGCTAATAAAATTGTTAACCATGGATTATCAAAAAACCTCATTAACGAGTTAAAGAGAATTGAAAATATCAAACCAGAAGTTTTTTTTAATAAAGACACTAGATTTGATTTTTTAATCAAAAAAAATAATAAAAAAATTTTTGTAGAAGTAAAAAATGTAACTCTTTTTAGAGATAAAGAAACTGCAGAATTCCCGGATGCTATAACCTCTAGAGGATCAAAACATTTAATCAACCTTATTGATGCCATAAAAAAGGGTTATAAGTCTTATCTAATTTTTCTTGTTCAAATACAAAATATGAAAAAATTTAAGATAGCAAAGGACATTGATGTTGATTATTATAAAAATTATCTTATTGCAAAAAAAGCAGGTGTTAATTTTTTAGCTTATAGGTGTAATATAAGTCCAAAAAAAATTTTTATAGAAAAAAAACTAAAGATAATAGATGAGTGATTATACTGAAAAATTTGAAAAAATGAGAATAGCTGGCAAGCTTGCTGCTCGAACTTTAGATATGTTAACTGACAATATTAAAGAAGGAGTTTCAACTGATTATATAGATAAACTTGGGTATGAATTTATTAGAGACAATGGTGGTTACTCTGCCCCACTTTATTATAGAGGTTTCAAAAAATCTTTATGTACATCATTAAACCATGTCGTCTGCCATGGAATTCCTTCAGACGAAAGAATCTTGGAAGAGGGAGATGCCCTTAACGTAGATGTTACTGCAATTATCAACGATCACTATGGTGATACAAGCAGGATGTTTTGTATTGGTAAAACCTCAGTTAAATTGAATAATTTAATTAATACTACTTACGAGTCTATGATGAGGGCAATTAAAATTTTAAAACCTGGTATTAAACTTGGTGACATAGGTTATGAAATTCAATCATACGTCGAAGAAAAAGGTTTTTCTGTTGTCAGAGATTTCTGTGGCCATGGAATAAGTACAACTTTTCATGAACCGCCAAATATATTACATTATGGAAGCAAAAATACTGGAATGGAATTAAAAGCTGGAATGACTTTTACAATTGAACCAATGATCAATGCAGGTAAATTCGATGTTAAAATGTTAAATGATGGCTGGACAGCTGTAACTAAAGATAAATCTTTATCAGCACAATTTGAGCATACATTGGGGATTACAGAAAATGGTTATGAAATCTTTACAGAATCTGCTAAAGGATACTCTAAACCACCATACAATTAATGATAAAAAGATATTCTCGTAAAGAACTTACTGATATTTGGTCTGAAGAAAACAAATATAAAATTTGGCTTGAAGTTGAAATAGCTGCTGCACAAGCAATGGAAAAACTTGGTCAAATTCCAAAAGGTGTTTCGGCTACAGTTAGAAAAAAAGCAAAAATTAATGTGAATAGAATTCATCAAATTGAAAGCCAAGTTAAACATGATGTAATTGCTTTTTTAACATCTGTAACAGAAAAAGCAGGAATTAAAGCTAGATATCTTCATCAAGGAATGACTTCATCGGATGTATTAGACACTAGTTTCAATATACAACTAGTACAATCTGGAAAAATAATACTTAAAGATTTAGATCAGATCTTAAAAGTTTTAAAAAAGCAAGCAAGGAAATATAAATTTACTCCTTGTATGGGTAGAAGCCACGGTATTCATGCAGAACCAATAACCTTTGGTTTAAAGCTGGCTTCCTTTTATGAGGAATTTAAAAGAAATAAAAAAAGATTATTAGATGCAATTAATGAGGTTTCTACTTGTGCTATTTCAGGCGCAGTTGGTACGTTTGCTAATATTAATCCCAACGTAGAAAAACATGTTGCAAATAAACTTAATTTAAAAGTTGAACCTATCTCAACACAAATTATTCCACGAGATCGCCATGCTTTTTATTTTTCAGTATTAGGAATTATTGCAGGCTCAATTGAAAGAGTTGCCACCGAAATAAGACATTTACAAAGAACTGAAGTTTATGAAATACAAGAATATTTTTCAAAAAATCAAAAAGGTTCATCAGCAATGCCTCATAAAAAAAATCCTATATTAAGTGAAAATCTCACAGGCCTAGCAAGAATGGTTAGAAGCACAGTAACCCCTGCCCTAGAAAATATTGCATTATGGCATGAAAGAGATATCTCTCATTCAAGCGTTGAGAGAAATATAGGGCCAGATGCAAATATAACTATAGATTTCGCTCTAGTAAGATTAGCAAATATTTTAGATAACATGATTATTTATCCACAAAAAATGTTAAAAAATTTAAATTTAACAAAAGGTTTAATATTTTCTCAAGAACTTATGCTTGAATTGACAAAGTCTGGATTAAGTAGAGAAAAATCTTATAAGATAGTTCAAAATTACGCAAAAAAATGTTTTGCTGAAGATCGAGATTTAATTAATATAATTATGAATGATAAATTCATAATGAGTAAAATTTCATCAAAAAAACTTAAATCAATTTTTAGTTATTCAAAACATTTTAAAAATGTGAATTTAATTTTTAGAAGAGTATTTAAATAATGAAAAAAGGTAAAAAACTTTACGAAGGTAAAGCAAAAATTATTTATGCTACCTCCGATAAGAACTTAGTTATTCAATATTTTAAGGATGATGCGACTGCTTTCAATAACCAAAAAAAAACAACTATAGAAGGTAAAGGAGTTTTAAATAATAGAATTTCTGAGTATGTTCTCTCAAATTTAAGTGAAATAGGCATCAAAAATCATTTGGTCAAAAGACTTAACATGAGAGAACAGCTTGTAAAGTTAGTAGATATTATCCCTATAGAATTTGTTGTTAGAAATGTAGCTACAGGATCGTTAACTAAAAGACTAGGTATTGAAGATGGCACAGTTCTTGAAAAACCATTGATAGAATATTGTTTGAAAGATGACAAGCTTGGTGATCCAATTATAAGTAGAGAACATATTTTAACTTTTAATTGGTTGAATTTAATTCAATTAAATTTGATCGACGAAAACTTAAAACGTTTAAATGACTTTTTATTGGGTTTATTTAGGGGTGTTGGAATAAGATTAATTGATTTTAAAGTTGAGTTTGGCTTTACTCATGAGAGTGGAAAAAACCAAATCATATTGGCTGATGAAATTAGTCCTGACACTTGTAGATTATGGGACTCTTTAACAGATAAAAAACTTGATAAAGATAGATTTAGAAAAGATCTTGGAGATTTAATTCCAGCATATACTGAAGTTGCTAAAAGATTGGGTATACTACATGAGCAATCCAATATATCTGCTGTGAATATAACAAAGTTATCATCAATTAAAAAAAAAAGTAAATGAAGGTTTCTGCTATAATAACTTTAAAAAAAGATGTTTTAGATCCTCAAGGTAAAGTTATTCATCAAGCTTTAAATGGAATGGGCTTTGACGATGTAAATGAAGTACGTCAGGGTAAGTATTTTGAAATAGATGTTAAAGAAAATGATCCAAAAAAAGCAAAAGAGATTGTAGAAAACATGTGTTCAAAACTTTTAGCAAATCTTGTTATTGAAAATTATAAGATTATTGAGACACAATAATTAATGAAATCATCTGTAATAACCTTCCCTGGTTCAAATTGTGATAGAGACATGGATGTCGCTTTAAAAAAATTTGGTTTTAAGAATAAAATGATATGGCATGCAGATGTTGAGCTACCAAAAAGTGATTTAGTTGTGTTGCCAGGAGGTTTTTCGTATGGAGACTATTTAAGATGTGGAAGTATGGCATCAAAATCAAAAATAATGGAATCAGTTATTGACTTTGCAAAATCTGGTGGAATGGTAATGGGAATTTGTAACGGTTTTCAAATATTGGTTGAAACAGGCTTGGTCCCGGGAGTTTTACTAAGAAATAAATATTTAGAATTTATTTGCAAAAATGTCTTCGTAAAAATTAATGATAAACAAAATAAATACTTTAAAAACGTTGATAATGAAATACTTGAATTTCATATTGCTCATAACGAAGGAAATTATTTTTGCACTGAAGATCAACTGAAAGAAATAGAAGATAATAATCAAATAGCAGTTAATTATTGTGATCAAAATGGGAAAATAGATGAACAATTTAATCCGAATGGATCTATAAAAAATATTGCAGGAGTGTTTAATAAAGAAAAAAATGTCTTAGGAATGATGCCGCACCCTGAAAGAATGATTGATTCTTCTCTATCTGGTGAAGATGGGTCCCTATTTTTCAAAAATTTAATAAATAACCTGAAATGATTGTAAACGAACAAGTAGCAATTGATCATGGATTAAAGAAAGATGAATATCTAAAAATTTGCAACTTATTAAAAAGAACTCCAAATATTACAGAGCTAGGAATTTTTTCTGCAATGTGGAATGAACATTGTTCATACAAATCATCTAGATTACATTTAAAAAAATTACCTACTAAAGGAAAAAAAGTCATTCAGGGTCCTGGTGAAAACGCTGGAGTAATTGATATAGAAGATAATGATGCAATAGTATTTAAAATAGAAAGTCATAACCATCCCTCTTTTATTGAACCATATCAAGGAGCGGCAACAGGTGTTGGAGGAATTATGCGGGACGTATTTACAATGGGTGCAAGACCAATAGCTAATTTAAACTCAATACATTTTGGTTCCCCTCAAAATAAAAAGACTAAAAATTTATTAAGAGGTGTAGTTCATGGTATTGGTGGTTATGGAAATTGCATGGGTGTTCCAACGATAGCTGGTCAAACAAGTTTTGATAGCTCATATAATGGAAATATTTTAGTGAACGCTATGACCCTAGGATTAGTTAAAAAAGATAAGATTTTTTATTCTAAAGCCGCTGGTTTAAATAAGCCAGTTATTTACGTTGGATCAAAAACAGGGCGTGATGGAATACATGGAGCGAGTATGGCTTCAGCAAGTTTTGATGAAAAAATTGAAGAAAAAAAACCTACTGTACAAGTTGGAGATCCATTTACTGAAAAACTTTTACTTGAGGCCTGTTTAGAATTAATGGCCGGAGACTCAATAATAGCTATTCAAGACATGGGGGCGGCTGGTTTAACTTCATCAAGCGTTGAGATGGCTTCAAAAGGAAATTTAGGGATTGAAATTAATTTAAATAAAGTACCCTGTAGAGAGTCTAAAATGACACCATATGAAATTATGCTTTCTGAAAGTCAAGAAAGAATGTTGATTGTTTTGGAAAATGGCAAAGAGGAAGAGGCAAAGAAAATATTTGATAAATGGAACTTAGATTTTGCAGTAATTGGCAAAACCAATGAATCAAAAAAAATAGAACTTTATTTTGATGAAGAAAAAGTTGTTGATATTCCAGTTAGTACATTAGTTGAAAATTCTCCCATGTATGATCGAAAATGGAAAAAAGCTAAACTTCCCAAAAGAAATAAAATTAAAAAAGAAGATATAAAACACTTAAAGATTATTGATGTTTTAAAAAAAATTTTATCAAATCCTAATGTTTGTAGTAAAGAATGGATTTGGCAACAGTATGATCATACTGTTATGGGTGATACTATACAAAAACCTGGTGGAGATGCAGGAGTTGTAAGAGTTCATGGCACAGACAAAGCAGTGGCTGCTTCAGTTGACTCATCTGCTGTCTATTGCTGGGCGCATCCTTTAACTGGTGGAAAACAGGTTGTTTGTGAAAGTTTTAGAAACTTAATTTCTGTTGGAGCAA
>CACFZB010000010.1 GCA_902570715.1 uncultured Pelagibacteraceae bacterium | reverse complement strand
CCAACTGCAGAGGTTATTTTAACAAATATTGTTAAAGATAAAATCATAGACATTAAATCTTTACCTATGAGATTTGTTGCATCAACCCCATGTTTTAGAAAAGAAGCTGGTAGTTATGGTAAAGATACGAAAGGTATGATTAGACAACATCAATTTTATAAAGTTGAGATGGTAAGTATTGTTGAACAAAATAAGTGCTTAGAGGAATTAGAAAGAATGACAAATTGTGCAACTGATATCTTAGACCAATTAGAATTACCTTATAGAAAAATGATTTTATGTAGTGGTGATATGGGTTTTAGCGCTGAAAAAACTTATGATATTGAAGTATGGCTTCCGTCTGAGAATAAATATCGTGAAATTTCATCTTGCTCATCCTGTTCTACTTTTCAATCGATTAGAATGAAAAGCAGATATAAAGATGAAAATAAAAATACATTATACACAGGTACATTAAATGGCAGTGGTCTAGCAATTGGAAGAACTTTAATTGCAATTTTAGAAAATTATCAACAAAAAGATGGGTCTGTAATTATTCCAAAAATTTTAAGACCTTATATGAACAATTTAGAAAAAATTTCGCTCAATTAAAGTTGTTTTAATTGCTTAGATAGTATAAATATTCCATTTTAATTAAGGAGTTTTATGGAAAGTGGAATAGGTCAATTTATACCGTTAATATTAATATTCGTTATTTTTTATTTTTTCTTAATAAGACCTCAACAAAAAAAGGTTAAAGAACATAAGGCTATGGTTGAAGGTTTGAAAAAGGGTGACAAAGTAGTTACTTCAGGTGGTATTACAGGAACAATTACTAGGGTTGTTGATAATGACAAAGTAGAGGTGGAAATTGCTGAAAATGTAACCGTTGAGGTGATTAGAGGTACTGGTATTCAAAGTTTAATGAATTCCCAAGAAATTAAAAAATAATTAAAGTTAAAGTAAAGTGTTATACTTTTCAAAACTTAGAATAATTTTCATTACTTTATTATCTTTATTTTTTATTTTTATAGCATCTTCAAATTTTTTTAAAATCGAAAACAATTTTTTAGATAGAAAGATTAATCTTGGTTTAGATTTACAAGGTGGATCTTATCTTTTATTAGAAATAGATAATACTCCTGTAATTGAACAAAAACTCCAAAATTTGTCTTCAACTGTCAGAAATTATTTTAAAGAAAAAAATATAAAGATATTTAATATTAAACTCTTAGATCAAACATTATATTTTTCTGTAGAAGAACAATTTAAAGAGACGGTTTTAGAAGATCTTAAAAACGAAAATAGTACGATAAATCCTTATTATCCAAGATTTAAGTCTCATCAATTAGATGTTACGGATATTAATAATTCAATTAATCTTAAATATTCAAAGCAAGGTTTGATAAAACTTAAAACCTCCTCACAAGATCAAGCATTAGAAATAGTTAGAAGAAGAATAGATGAAGTTGGTACAAATGAACCAAATATTTTGAAGAGGGGAAATGATAGAATTTTGGTAGAATTACCCGGTTTAGATGATCCTATGCGAATAAAAACATTGCTTGGAAAGACAGCAAATTTAACTTTTAGATTTGTTACCAGTGGTTCTAATGAATCTTTTGGTTCTGAAAAAATTGAATATGAAAACAGTTCAGAAGAAGCCACAGTAAGTAAAAGAATTATAATAAGCGGTGATAATCTTTTAGACGCCCAGCCTAGAATGAATAATCAAACAAATGAGACGGTTGTCACTTTCACTCTTGATAGAGTGGGTGCTAAAAGGTTTGGTAAAGCTACATCTACTGGTATTGGTAAACAATTGGCAATTGTTTTAGATGGTAAAATAATAAGTGCTCCTGTAGTAAGAGACACGATAGCAAGTGGTTCTGGACAAATAAGTGGTGGCTTTACATTTCAATCAGCAACTGATTTAGCTTTGCTTTTAAGGTCTGGAGCTTTACCAGCACCATTAAATATAATTGAAGAAAGAACTGTTGGACCTGATTTAGGAAAAGACTCAATTAATGCTGGTATTAATGCTTTAATAATAGGTTTTATTTTAGTTATCTTATTCATCTTATTAAAATATAAAATTTTTGGATTAATAACTAATATAGCTTTAATAATAAATCTGTTTTTTTTAGTTGGAATTTTAACAATTTTTGAAGCTACACTGACTTTACCAGGTATAGCTGGCATAATTTTAACAGTTGGAATGGCTGTTGATGCGAATGTTTTAATATTCGAACGTATTAAAGAGGAACTTAAAAGTGAAAAAAATAATTTGATAGCTTTTGATAGTGGTTATACCAAATCAAGAACGGCAATTCTTGATGCAAATATAACAACGTTATTGGCTGCAATAATATTATTTTTTATGGGCTCAGGTCCTATTAAAGGTTTTTCTTTAACTTTAGGTATTGGTATATTTACAACTCTTTTTTCTGTATATTTTATTGCAAGGTTACTAACTGTTCTTTATGTCTCAAAAAATAAAGAAAAAGCGGGTATTATCTAATGATAGCTTTTAATAAACATTATAATAAATTTAACGTCTTTTCTATTGTATTAGTTATTATCTCATTATCACTCTTATTTTTTAAGGGTCTAAATTTTGGTATAGATTTTAAGGGTGGCACACTTATTGAATTAAGGTCAACAGATAGCAAGATAAGCATATCATCATTAAGAGACAATCTTAATCAAATGGATTTAGGCGATATTTCTGTTAAAAATTTTGGCAACGAAAAAGATTTTTTAATCAAATTTGAAAACAATAAAAACAAAAATATAATTGAGGAAATAAAAGTTAATCTTGATAAATCTTTTGGAAATAATTTCAATTTTAGAAGAGTAGAGAATGTGGGTCCGAAAGTTAGTGCTGAGCTATTAAAATCTGGTGTTATAGCAATTTCTGTAGCATTAATATTGATGTTAATTTATATTTGGATTAGATTTGAGTGGCAGTTTAGTCTCGGTGCCATATTAGCATTATTTCATGATGTCATAGTTACATTAGGTGTCTTTTCTTTTTTAAATCTTGAGATAAATTTATCAATTATTGCTGCTGTTTTAACAATTGTTGGATATTCAATGAATGATACAGTTGTAATTTTTGATAGAGTTAGAGAAAATTTAAAAAAATATTCTGATATTAAAATTTTTGAATTAACAAATTTGTCTATTAATGAAACTTTATCAAGGACATTGATTACATCTATAACAACTTTACTAGCATTGCTATCAATATTTTTTTTTGGTGGTGAAGTCTTAAAAGGTTTTTCTTTGGCAATGATTTTTGGAGTTATATTCGGGACTTATTCATCAATATATATAGCTAATACTGTTTTAGTGAGATTAAATGTTTCTCAAAGAACAATTTTGAAAGAGGAAGAAAATAATTAATATAAATTCTGAGCAGCTACCATTGTTAACAACATCGGCAATGATAGTAATGTATTTGTTCTTGAAAATAACATGGCAGTTTTTGCTGACTTTGCTTTAGTTTCTGGATCAGTTTCAACCATTCCTAAAGCTCTTTTTTGATTTGGCCAAATTACAAACCAAACATTAAATGCCATAATTATTCCAAGCCACATACCTAAACCAATTGCTGTATGTTTTGGTATACCAGATCCAATACTTAAAGTCATTGCATCATGCAAATACCCATTTAAAGCAGCAAGAATTAACCCAGACAATATTGTAACAGCTGCAGCCCATCTAAAATAAAATAATGCAGCTGGAGCAATTACTTTACCTATTGCTGGTTTTTGTTCATCAGGAATTTTTGACATATTTGGAATTTGCACAAAGTTAAAATACCACAATAAGCCAATCCACATTATCCCAACAACAACATGTATATATCTAGTAATCCAACTCCAAAATAATCTATCAAAGCTAAAACCCTCGCTTTGGTAGAATAAACCTAAAAAAAGTATAATTGCTACAACCAAAGAAGCATGGATTGTTTTAGATAATGATGAAAGTAAATTTGCCATATATTTATATATATACTAAAAAAAAACAGAATTTAACATTTTTTTTTATCAATTTAAAAATTCTTTAAGAAATTTACCAGTATAACTATCTTTAATTTTACAAATTTCTTCTGGTTTACCCTCTGCGATAATTTTACCACCTTTAACTCCTCCTTCAGGACCCATATCAACAATATAATCAGCCGTTTTAATTACATCCAAATTGTGCTCTATAACAACAACTGTGTTCCCTAATGCTACAAAAGTATGAAGTATTTCAAGTAATTTTTTAATGTCATGCTGATGTAATCCTGTCGTTGGCTCATCTAAAATATACATAGTTCGTCCAGTTGATCTTTTTGAAAGTTCTTTAGCAAGTTTTATTCTTTGAGCCTCTCCACCAGAAAGTGTAGTAGCCTGCTGTCCTATCTTTATATAACCAAGCCCAACCTTTTTTAATGTTAACAATTTAGTTTTAATATTAGAAATATTTTCAAAAAAATCACATCCTTCATCAACTGTCATATTTAAAACATCTGCAATACTTTTGTCTTTAAATTTAATTTCTAAAGTTTCTCTATTGTAACGCGTTCCTTTACATTCATCGCACTGAATATAAACATCAGGAAGAAAATGCATTTCATAAGTAATCACACCATCTCCTTCACAGGCTTCACATCTACCACCCTTAACATTAAATGAAAATCTGCCAGGTTTATAACCTCGAGATTTAGACTCTGGTAATGATGTAAACCAATCTCTAATTGGACCAAAGGCTGCCGTATAAGTAGCAGGATTAGATCTTGGTGTTCTACCGATCGGTGATTGATCTATGTCAATTACTTTATCTATGAGTTCTATTCCTTTAAAATTTTTAAATGGTTTGGGAATTTTTCTAGATTTATTATTATTCAAAGTAAGATTTAATGCATTAAATAATGTTTGTAAAACTAAAGTTGATTTTCCACTGCCGGAAACTCCAGTAACACAAGTTAAACTACCTAAGGGAATTTTAAGATTTACATTATCTAAATTATTACCAGTAGCACCTGTGATTTCTAAAAATCTACCATTTTTAGCCAATCTTCTTTTTGGTGGAACATTTATCTTAAATTTATTTGATAAATATTTTCCAGTAATACTATTAAGATTTTGACTTATATCTTTATAAGTACCTTCAGCCACAACTTCACCTCCGTTGTTACCTGCTTGAGGACCTAGATCAATTATATGATCAGCATTTTCCATTGTTTCCGTGTCATGTTCCACAACTATTACAGTATTACCAAGATCTCTTAATCTCTTTAGAGCATTTATTAATTTAACATTATCTTTTTGATGTAGACCAATTGAGGGTTCGTCGAGAACATAAAGTACTCCGGTTAAACCTGATCCAATTTGTGATGCCAATCTTATTCTTTGTGCTTCACCACCAGACAAAGTTCCTGACTCTCTTGATAAAGTAAGATAATCAAGTCCAACATTTAATAAAAAATTTAATCTTTCATTAATTTCTTTTAGTATATGTTCAGCAATTTTAAATTGTGTTTTATCAAGTTTATTTTTAAGATCATCAAACCATTTCGCTGCATCTAAAATTGATTTTTCTGAAACTTCACTAATATGTAGATTGTCAATTTTTACGCATAGAGCCTCGTCTTTTAATCTATGACCATTACATCTCTCACATTTTGTATCTGATTGATATTGAGCTATTTCCTCTCTTTTCCAATCACTATCTGTTTCTAGGTATCTTCTTTCTAAATTATTAATGACACCCTCAAAGGTTTTTTTATGAGAATACTTTTCATAACCATCATCATAGGTAAATTTTATTTCTTCATCATCAGAACCATATAAAATTATATCTTTAATCTTTTTTGGCAATTTTGACCATTTATCATTTAAAGAAAAATTATAGTGCTTTGATAAAGATGCTAATGTTTGGGCATAATACATCGATGTAGACTTAGACCAAGGTTCAATAGCTCCATCACCAATACTCTTTTTCTCATCTGGTATGACAAGATTAGGATCAACATTTAATTTTATACCGATTCCTTCACACTCTTCACAAGCACCAAACGGACTATTAAATGAAAACAACCTTGGTTCAATTTCTTCAATAGTAAAACCACTTTCTGGACATGCAAATTTAGTTGAAAAGATTAATTTTTCTAATTTTCTAAATTTTTTAGGTAAAGTTTCATCTTCATGCTCAACAAAAATTAATCCGTTAGCCAGATTTACAGATGTCTCTACACCCTCAGCCAGTCTGTTCCCCAAAGATGAATTAAGCACTATTCTATCCACTAAAATAGAAATATCGTGTTTAATTTTTTTATTTAGTTCAGGAAATTTATCAATTTCATATATTACGTCATCTACTTTAACTTTTCTAAAACCTCTCTTTTTGTAATTCAAAATTTCTTTTTTATATTCTCCTTTTCGCCCTCTTACTATTGGCGCATATAAATATATGGTTGATTTTTTTGGTAATTGTTTAATCTTATCTACAATTTGAGTCACAGTTTGAGATTGTATTGGCTTCCCTGTAAATGGTGAATATGGTACTCCCGCTCTAGCGTATAAAACACGCATATAATCATAAATTTCTGTAACAGTAGCAACTGTTGAGCGAGGATTTTTTGAAGTGTTTTTTTGTTCTATTGAAATAGCTGGACTTAACCCCTCAATAAGATCTACTTTAGGTTTTTTCATTTTATCTAAAAATTGTCTAGCGTAGGCTGATAAACTCTCTACATATCTTCTTTGTCCTTCTGCATAAATAGTGTCAAATGCTAAAGAGGATTTTCCTGATCCAGACAAACCAGTTATTACGACAAATTTGTCTTTAGGAATTTCTAAAGAAATATTCTTTAAATTATGTTCTTTTGCTCCCTTAATAACTATCTTTTTAATCATAATTTTTGTTGCTTTGACTTAATAAAATTAATATTCAGAGTAAATTGTGGTATAAATCTAATTAACAAATTTAACAAATATTAAAATATTATGGCTGGAAGTTTAAATAAAGTACTTTTAATTGGTCGTTTAGGCGCAGACCCGGAAATTAAACAAATGGTTAATGGTAAAAGCGTTGCAAGATTAAGTCTTGCTACAAGTCAAAACTGGAAAGATAAAAATACAGGAGAAAAAAAGGAAAAAACAGAATGGCACCGTATAGTTGTATTTAATGAAGGTTTAGTAAATGTTGTTCAACAATATTTAAAAAAAGGGGCTCAAATTTATGTTGAAGGTCAACTTACAACTAGAAAATGGAAAGATGAACAGTCTGGTCAAGACAAGTATTCTACAGAAATAGTCATCCAAGGTTATAATTCTTCTTTGACAATGCTAGGCGGAGGCAATTCTGGTGGTGGTATAGCCAATGATAATAATCAATCTAGCAACTCAGATGAAATGTCACAAATATCAAATGACATGGATGATGAAATTCCATTTTAATTAGTATGCAAAAAACTGAATTACCTGAGGATAAGAATATAAAATTGATCTCTATGCATGATGAGATGAGTTCATCTTATCTATCTTATGCGATGAGCGTTATAGTGAGCAGAGCACTTCCAGACATAAGAGATGGATTGAAACCAGTACATCGTAGAATTTTATTTGCAATGTATAAAGGAGGCTATGATTGGACTAAACAATTTAGGAAATCTGCAAGAATAGTTGGAGATGTAATAGGTAAATATCATCCACATGGTGATCAATCAGTTTATGATGCATTAGTAAGAATGGTTCAAGATTTTTCTATGAGTTTACCGTTAATTGATGGCCAAGGAAACTTTGGATCTATAGATGGAGATCCAGCTGCTGCAATGAGATATACTGAAACAAGATTGTCAAAAGTATCACAATTTTTAATTGATGATATAGAAAAGAACACCATCACATTTAAAAGTAATTATGATGAAACTGAAAAAGAACCAAGTGTTTTACCTGCTCAGTTCCCAAATTTATTAGTAAATGGGGCAGGAGGTATAGCAGTAGGGATGGCTACTAGTATACCACCCCACAACTTAGGAGAAATTATAGACGGAACTCTGGCATTAATTCAAAATAAAGATATTAAGATTAGAGAATTAATGAAACACATACCTGGGCCTGATTTTCCAACTGGTGGTGTTATAATTGGAAAAGATATTATAAAACAGGGTTACAATAAAGGGAGAGGCTCTTTTAAGATAAGAGGCGAAATATCTATAGAAAGTCTAAAAAATGGTAGAGAAAGATTAGTTATTACTTCAATACCTTATCAAGTAAATAAATCAGTTTTAAATGAAAGAATTGCACAATTAGTTAGAGAAAAAAAAATTGAAGGAATAAAAGATATACGGGATGAGTCTAATAGGGAAGGTATAAGAGTGTCTTTAGATTTGAGAAACGGAGTTGAACCAGAGACAGTAAAAAGGCAATTATACAAAAATACACAAATAGAGAGTTCATTTGGATTTAATACCTTAGCAATAGTTGATGGAAAACCTCAAACTTGTAATTTAAAAGATTTTTTAATTAATTTTTTATCATTTAGAGAAGATGTAGTAATAAAGAAAACTAAATATGATTTATCTAAAGCAGAGGAAAGAGCTCATATCTTAATTGGTCTATCTGTTTCAGTAGAAAATCTTGATAAAATAATAAAAATTATTAGACATTCTAAAAATCCTGATGAAGCAAAAAAATCTATTTTAAAGATAAAATGGAAAATTAATAAATCTCAGAAAATGATATCCTTAATTGAAAGTAAAAAAACAAAAGGTTTATATTCTCTTTCAGATCAACAAGTAGATGCTATTTTAGAATTAAGACTACAAAAATTAACTGCTTTAGGAATAAACGAAATTGAAATTGAAATAAAAAAATTAGCTGATTTAATAAATAGATTTAAAAAAATTATATCTTCTAAAAAAGAATTGCTTAAAGTAATTAGCGATGAGCTAAAAAATATTAAAGAAAAATATTCAAATCCAAGAAGAACAAAAATTATTGATGCAGTCTTAAATTATGATATTGAGGAAACAATTCAAAAACAATCTGTTTTAATTACTGTAACTTTACAAGGTTATATAAAGAGAGGTTCTTTAAATAGTGTCAAAATACAAAAAAGAGGTGGAAAAGGAAAAACTGGTATTACAACCAGAAATGAAGACTCTGTTGTTCAAACATTATCAGTTAATACTCATACATCAGTTTTATTTTTTTCTACAGAAGGTTTAGTCTATCGAATTAAAGCATGGAAAATTCCAGAGGGTTCTGCTGCCTCCAAAGGAAAATCGCTTTTTAATATTTTACCTCTTAAAAATCATCAATCTATTAGTTCAATTATGCCTTTTCCTGATGAAGAGTCAGATTTAAAAAACTATCAAATTATTTTTGCTACATCTAATGGTAAGATTAGAAAGAATAGTTTAGAGGATTTTTCGTCAATTAATACATCAGGTAAAATTGCAATGAAATTAGATACAAATGATAAGATTGTTGGGGTAAAAATTTGCACAGATGATGAAGACATAATTTTAAGCACTAAATTAGGTAAATGTATTAGGTTTGAGTCTAGAAAATTAAGAATATTTAAAGGAAGATCATCAAAGGGAATAAAGGGAATTGATTTAGCATCTAATGATGAAATAGTCTCATTATCGATAATAAACAACGATAAAATATCAAAAAATGCTAAAAAAGATAAAGATATAAAATCTGAATTGAAAGCGAAAGAAAGGTTTATTTTATCTATTACAGAAAATGGTTTTGGAAAGAAAACACCGCATACAGATTACAGAGTAACAAATAGAGGTGGTAAAGGCATTATTGGAATAATTAATTCTCCAAGAAACGGGAATATATCATCCTCCTTTCCCGTTTTTGATGGTGATGAAATATTAATTTCAACAAATAAAGGTAGGGTTATTAGGGTTGCTGTTAAAGAAATAAGGACCGCAGGTAGAAATACTCAAGGAGTAAGGATTATAAAATTATCAGGAGATGAAAAAGTTGTAACTGCTGATAAGATCGATGATAATTTAGTTTAATGAGTAAAATTGCAATTTATCCTGGTACTTTTGATCCAATTACATTTGGGCATATAGATGTAATAAAAAAAGGTTTAAGTTTATTTGATAAGATAGTTGTAGCAGTATCAGATGTTAACAATAAAGATTATTTATTTGACTCAAAAGAAAGAATTGAAATCGTTAAAAAAGCATTATTTTTAGATCTTAAATTAAATAAAAAAAAAATTACAATAATTCCTTTTTCTTCATTAACTACAGATTTATGTAAAAAATATAAATCTAATATTATATTAAGAGGTCTAAGAGCAGTATCTGATTTTGAATATGAATTTCAATTAGCTGGAATGAATAGAAAACTTGATAAGAAAATCGAAACCGTTTTTTTAATGTCAGATGTAGAAAATCAAATTATATCATCTAGATTTGTTAAAGAAATTATCAAATTAAATGGAGACATTAAGAAATTTACTACTAAAAGTACAATAAAATTATTAAAAAAAAAATATGAATAGATTTTTATTATATATTTTTATTTTCTTTTTTTTAATAACAAATCAAACTATGTCGGAGGGAAATATAATGATTTTAAAATTAAAAGATGGTGATGTAAAAATTGAACTTTATGCAGACGTTGCTCCTAATCATGTTAAAAGAATAAAAGAATTAGCAGACACAGGTAAATATGACAACGTCGTATTTCATAGAGTTATAGATGGATTTATGGCTCAAACAGGAGATGTAAAATTTGGAAATTCAGGTTCAAAAGATTTTAATTTAAGAATGGCTGGAATGGGAGGATCTGATTTGCCAGATCTAAAACAAGAATTTAGTAGTCTTCCCCATGACAGAGGAACTTTATCTATGGCTCGGTCTTCAGATCCAAATAGTGCAAATAGTCAATTTTTTATATGTTTTAAACCTGCACCTTTTTTAGATAGACAATATACTGTATTTGGAAAAGTGATAGAGGGCATGGAGTATGTGGATAAGATTAAACGTGGTGACGAAAATAACAATGGTGCTGTATCTGAACCAGACAAGATTATAAGTTTTAAATCTTTATAATCTAAATGGCATTAAAAAATTTTGCCTTTAAATTGTTAAATAATGATAAATACTCGAGAACTGGTTTAATCGAAACTCATCGAGGAAATATAAACACACCAGCATTTATGCCTGTTGGTACACAGGCGACTGTAAAAGCTTGTACAATTGATGATATAAAAAAAACTGGTTCTCAAATAATTCTATCCAATACTTATCATTTAATGATTAGACCTGGAGTTGATAGAATTCATCGAGTTGGTGGTCTTCATGAATTTATGAATTGTGATTTACCGATACTTACCGACTCTGGTGGCTTTCAAGTAATGTCATTATCAAAATTAAATAAGATTGATGAAGAAAAGGGAGCTATTTTTAATTCACATATAGATGGCAAAGAATTTATATTAAGTCCAGAAGAAAGTATCAGAATTCAATTGGGTCTAAATTCAGATATTTTAATGATTATGGATGAATGTCCAAAAAAATCTAATGAATATAATAAAATTAAAAAATCAATGAATTTGTCACTTAATTGGGCTAAACGTTCAAAAAAAGCTTTTGGTAAAAATCCTCACAAAGCTTTATTTGGTATAATTCAAGGAGGTTTATTTAATGATTTGAGAATTTTATCATTAAATGAGTTAGTCAAAATTAATTTTGATGGCTATGCAATTGGAGGACTTGCGGTTGGAGAAACTCAAAAAGAAATGTTTAATGTTTTAGATAATATTAAAGATCATCTACCTAAAGACAAACCTCGTTATCTTATGGGAGTAGGTACACCTTCAGATATTTTGGGAGCAGTCAAAAGAGGTATTGATATGTTTGATTGCGTATTACCAACCAGATCTGGAAGAACAGGCTTAGCTTTTACTTGGGAAGGAAGAGTTAATATTAGAAACAATAAATATCAAAAAGATGATAATCCTTTGGATCCCAGTGTAAAAAACCTTGATTTAAATAAATATTCAAAAAACTATCTAAATCACTTATGCAACACTAATGAAATTTTAGGATCTATGCTACTTACTCTTCATAATATTAATTTTTATCAAGAATTAATGAAGGCCATTAGAGATAACATAAATAATGGAACATTCGACGAATTTCATGACAAATACATAGATAAGTTGTAATTAATAAACTATTTGTCTCACTAATTCTCATTTGAATTATCTAGATTATTATGTATACACAATTCCTTTAAGATATTTTTGGGCCGTTAGCTCAGTTGGTAGAGCAATTCCCTTTTAAGGAATGGGTCGATGGTTCGAGTCCATCACGGCTCACCACTAATTTGTTATGAAATACTTATTGGTGGATAATCCAATATTATTTCATTAGTCCAATCATTTATTTTTTTTATTCTATTTTCTGCTGACGGATGAGTACTCATAAATTCTGGTGGCTGTTTATCTTTGTTAAATTTTTTCATTCTTTCCCAAATTTTTGATGTTTCTCTAATGTCATAACCAGACAATGAGGAAAAAATCATTCCTAAATAATCGGCTTCACTTTCTTGTTTTCTATTAAAAGGATTCATAATACCTAATTGAGATAGTAATCCTACTGTATCCATTCCTGTTGTTCTATTAATATCAGATAACACACCACCACTAGCTATATCTATAATTTTTGTGCCTACATTTAATAAAGTTCCTCTGCTTGCTCTTTCAACAGAGTGTTTAGCTACGGCATGAGCAACCTCGTGACCCATAACTGCTGCTAGCCCATCAGTATTTTTAGTTACATCTAAAATTCCACTGTATACAGCAATTTTACCACCTGGCATACACCAGGCATTTCTTACATTTTTTTTATCAATTAAAATATACTCCCAATTAAAATTATTTGTTGGATCATTTAATTTAGCTCTATAAAAATATTCACTAATCGAATCTTCCATTTTTTTACCAATCTCTTTAATAAGATTAAGGGTTTTAAGATCTTTACTTAATTTTTCTTTTTGTTTAATTTGTTCATAAATCTTTGCTGCTTGGGCGTTAAGTTTAGCCTCAGATACTATTTTTAATTGTTTTCTCTCTGTAATTGGCGCTGTTCCACATGAGTTTAAAACCAGACTACAACAACCACAACCAATATATGATAAAAATTTTCTTCTATTCATTTTAATATAAGATTGATAATATAAAATGTTATGAATCTAAATAATAAAATTTTATTAATACTTTTCATAATTGCAATAGTTTTTGTGATATACTCAAGTTTTAGCTAATTTATGTCAAAAAATAAAAATAAAAGGTCTTTAACCCTAGTTCTAAGAAATTATTTTATAACAGGTGTTGTAGTTTTAATCCCAATAGGATTTACTTTATACCTTACTAAATTTATTATAGGCCTGTCATCAAATATTTTACCAGAGAATATAAATCCTAATAGTTATTTGCCCTATGAGATTCCTGGTATAGAAATTTTGATTTCAATTATATTTATCACAATAGTTGGTGGTCTATCATTATCTTTTTTGGGTAAAAGAATTTTAAAACTTATTGATGATCTATTTAAACGTATTCCTTTTTTAAGAACTATTTATTCGGCAATAGTTCAAATGACAGATACTTTTTCAAATAAAGATAACGATAAAAAAAGTGTTGTTTTAATTGAATATCCAAGAAAAGGTGTTTGGGCAGTTGGATTTGCTACAAAAGAAAATACAGGAGAAATGGCAAATAAAACAAATAAAAAGTTAATAAACGTATTTGTTCCCACAACTCCTAATCCTACTAGCGGTTTTTTGTTAATGTTTCCAATTGAAGATGTAATTTATTTAGATATGACTTTTGAGGAAGCTTCTAAATTTATAGTTTCTGCAGGAACTTCATCAGGAAAAAATTAAACAATATCATTAATTACATCTGCCTGATCATATAATTTCATTAAAGTTTTAAATTTACTTATATCTTCATTATCATTTTCAATCCTTTTTATTTCTTTTTCTGCCAGATTAAATAAATTCTGATTCAATATAGGGTCAGCAAGTTTAAATGTTTTTAATCCACTTTGTTTGAAACCCAATATATCCCCATAACCTCTAAGTTTCATATCTTCTTCAGAAATCTTGAAACCGTCATTTGTATTTTTTAGTATTTGTAGTCTTTTTTTAGCAATTTCTGTTAAAGAAGATTTAAACATTAATATACAGTTTGACTGTTTATTTCCTCGGCCAACTCTTCCCCTAAGTTGATGTAATTGAGACAATCCAAATTTATTTGCATTCTCGATAATAATTATATTGGCGTTAGGAAAATCAATGCCAACCTCAATTATTGTTGTGGATACTAAAATATCATATTTTTTATTTAAAAAATTATTCAATATAAGTTCTTTTTCTTCCTGATCAGTTTTACCATGAAGTAAAGCAACTTTATTTGGAAAAATATTATTCAAATATTTGAATTTATTTATGGCAGAAGCGTGATCAATTTTTTTTGACTCTTCTATTAATGGACAAACCCAAAAAATTTGATTATCATTTCTTATCTCTTTTTTAACAAATTTAATTACATCATCAATTTTCGAATCTAGTTTTGTATATGTTTTTACTTCCTTTCTAGATTTAGGTTTTTCTTTAATTATAGAAATATCCATATCACCGTAGATTGTCATTGTTAATGTACGTGGAATTGGGGTAGCAGACATTAAAAGAACATCGCAATTAACTCCACCTTTATCAGATAGTTTTTTTCTTTGATTCACTCCAAATTTATGTTGTTCATCGATTATTATCAGACCAAGATTTTCAAATTGAATTTTTTTCTGAAAAATAGAGTGCGTCCCAAAAATAAAATTAATTTTATTATATTTAAGATCATTTAAAATTCTCTTTTTCTCTTTATATTCTGATTTACTTGATAACAGATCAATTTTAATTGATGTTTTGAATAAATCTTTTGCTAATAGAAAATGCTGTCTAGCTAAAATTTCTGTTGGAGCCATAAAAGCAACTTGAAATCCTGAATTTATTACATTTAAAGCTGATATCAAAGCAACAATTGTCTTACCACTTCCAACATCGCCTTGAAGTAATCTGAACATTTTCTGATTAGAAATTAAATCCTGATTTATTTCTTTTAGTGCTTTATTTTGATCTTTCGTTAAACTAAATTTTAGATTAGAAACCAATTTTTTCTGATCTTCAAAATGAAAAGATTTCCTTTTTTTTTTAATTCTTTTAATCTTTTTCCTTATTTCTGAATGTACTAGGAAGGATGAAAATATTTCATCAAAAGCAAGTCTTTCGTAAAAATCAGATTTATATTTTCCTACATTTTCAGGCTTATGTAATTCATTAATAGAGTCATACCATGAAATATAATTAAAATTTTTTAATATTTTTTTATTATGCCACTCATCAAGTTTCGGAAGATCTTTAATTATTTGTTTAATTATTTTGTTATATATCTTTTCAGTAATACCTTCGGTTAAAGAGTATTGGTTGTGTTTAGTTTTTATTATAGATGAATCTTCAGATATATATTTTGGATTAGTAATTTGATATTTATTTTTATAAAAGCCTATTTTTCCACTAATAGTAATTTCTTTTCCAATTGGTAAAATCTTTTTAATATAACCTTCATAGCTGTTGAAAAATATACAATCTAATTTACCAGTTTTATCCTTGCACAAAACTCTGTTGGGTAGATTCCTTATTCTTGGAAAATTGTATTTATAAGGAACTATGTTAATTGTTTGAATTTCACCAATTTTTAAATCAATAATATGAGATGAAATGCTTCTATCAATATAAGATTTTGGTAATTTCCAGAGTAAATCAAAAATAGTGTTGATTTTTTTTCTTTTAAGTAAACCAGCAATTTTATTTCCAACACCTCTTAATTTTGTTAAGTCTGACAATAAATAATTATAATTTTTTTCATTATTCATTATTTTTTATTATAATCTAATTATGAAAATCGATATAGAAAATTTAAAAAAAAAAATATTATACAGATCTCAATATAGAGGAACTAGGGAAATGGATAAATTATTATTTTCTTTTGTCTCAAAATATATTGATAAGATGGATGAAATAAAACTTCAAAATTTAGAAAAATTTTTAAAAAATGATGATGAAGATTTGTATAAATTCTATAACGGAATAATTAAGCGTCTCAAATATGAGGATAATTATATTCTTAAATTATTTAAAGATTTCAATTACAAATAAGTTTGTGGCGGAGAGACTGGGATTCGAACCCAGGAAAGAGTTGCCCCTTTGCCGGTTTTCAAGACCGGTGCTTTCAACCACTCAGCCATCTCTCCGTGTAAAGCTTTTTATAATTAAAAATATTTAATTCAACTATAAAATAGTCTATTAAATCTGTTTATTAGATTAATCATTATATTTCTATGAACAAAGAATTTAATAAAGGTTTATTATTAACATCCCTAGGATCTTTTTGGTGGGGTTTCATTGGAGTTATATATTTTCAATATGTCTCATTTATTGGACACATTGAATTAGTTGTTCACAGATGCCTTTGGACTGCAGTAATGTTAATTTTAACAACGACATTTTATTCAAAATGGAAAATTTTTTATAAAGAAATAAAAGATAAAAAAAAGCTACTAGCACTATTTGTTTCAGGATTTTTGATATTTGTTAATTGGTCAATATGGATTTATGCAGTTGCATCTGAAAGAATTATTGATGCAAGTTTTGGTTATTTTATTATGCCAATTATTAGTGTTCTTTTAGGATATCTTTTCTTCCAAGAAAAATTAAATAAAAAAAGATTTTTTTCAATTTTTTTAGTATTTTTATCTATCATTATTCTAATTTTTTTTAGTCTTAGATCATTACCTTGGGTTGGTTTAATTGTTGCATTCAGTTGGGCATTCTACAACTTAGTAAGAAAAAAAATTAATATAGATACAGATATTGGATTGTTAATAGAAAGTTTATATATTTTTCCATTTGCATTGTTTGTTTTTTATCTGATTTCTAAAAGTGGGCTTAATGATTTTAATTTTAATAATCCAGGATTAAGTTTGTTTTTAGTTTTAGCTGGTCCAATGACAGTGATTCCTTTATTTCTTTATGTTCGTGGTGTTGAACTAATCGGGCTTGGTCCAACAGGAATGATTTTTTATATTACTCCTACATTACAGTTCATTTTAGGTTATTTTTATTATGGGGAAGATTTTTCATTAGTAAAATTTGTAAGTTTTATTATTATTTGGTTTGCTGTAATTATATATCTGAAAGATCTTTATGAAAAAAATTAGTATTTTTTTTTTAATTCTATTTATTTTTTCAACTAATTTATTAGCTGATGAAAATATAGATTTTGAAAATTGGAAAATAAAATTTAAATCAAGAGCCTTAAGTACTGGAATTTCTGAAATCACTATCGATAAAGTTTTAGTTAATCTAAAATTTTTACCTAACGTTATTAAATATGACAGATATCAACCTGAATTTTATGAAGATACAAAAACCTATGTTTCGAAAAGAACTTCATCAAAAAAAGTAAAAAAGGGTATAAATT
This sequence comes from uncultured Pelagibacteraceae bacterium, assembly GCA_902570715.1. Classification (GTDB taxonomy): domain Bacteria; phylum Pseudomonadota; class Alphaproteobacteria; order Pelagibacterales; family Pelagibacteraceae; genus Pelagibacter. The sequence continues at coordinate 2,655 of CACFZB010000010.1, read as the reverse complement.
TTTATAATGATAACAATCAACTGATTAACTTCATTGAAAATAAATACGAAATAGAAAAAGAATTATTATTAGCTTTAATGGGTATAGAAACTAACTATGGAACATATGTTGGTAAAATGGATATCTTGTCATCATTGGCTACTTTAAGTTACGATAAAAGAAGATCAGAATTTTTTACAAAAGAATTATTAATATTATTAAAGTTAATAGACTTAAACCAAATTGATTATGAGACCCTTTATGGTTCTTGGGCTGGAGCTTTCGGTTTTTTTCAATTTATGCCTTCAACTATTAAGAATCATGCGATAGATTTTAATCAAGATAATTACATTGATTTAAAGAATACAGAGGATGCTTATGCATCTGCTGCAAATTACTTGAACAACATGGGATGGAACAAAAATTTACCTTGTTTTTATAAAATTGAATTAAATGATAAAATACAAAAGAAGTATCTAAATGTATCAGCAAAAAAACTTAATAATAAAAAAAGTTTAAAATATTTTAAGAAATATATCAATGATTCAAAAAAGATAGAGTCTATAGATGATAATTTAAAAGTTGCAATAATAACTCCTGACAAAGATATTATTCCAGGCTCCGATACTCTTACGCCAGCATATATAGTTTTTGATAATTATGAAATTATTTTAAAATGGAATAGATCATTAAGATTTGGTCTTGCTGTATGTACTTTAAAGGACAAAATTAAAAATGAACTTTAGAATTATATTATTATTAATATTATCTCTTTTACTTAATAACTGTGAACAGACAACTCAAAGAAAATCAAAACAAATTATTTTCGATATTGAAAAGAGATATAAAAATATTGGTTTTGCTTTAATTTATAATGATGATATTCAAGATATTAAAAAGCTAGAAACAAGATCACTTGATATATATCACAAAACTTTAAAAAGAAAATCAAAGGTTAAAATTACTAATCCTAAAAATGGTAATTCTTTAATTGCTGAGGTTAAATCTAATAGAATTAAATTTTCTAATTTTTATAATTCAGTATTAAGCTTAAGAATAGCTGAAACTTTAGAGCTGGATTTAAATGAACCATATGTTGAAATTTCACTTATATCAAAAAATAATACCTTTGTAGCAAAAAAGGCAAAAACGTTTGAGGAAGAGAGATCAGTTGCTGAAAAAGCACCAATTGATGGTATACAAATAAACGATCTTAAGACGAAAAAGATTGAAAAGAAATTAACAAAATCAAAAAAATTTTCTTACTCAATTAAAGTTGCAGATTTTTATTTTAAGGAAACTGCTGATATGATGATAAGTAAGATAAAAAGTAAAAATTCACTTTCAGATGTTAAAATCATTAAACTTTCTGACACAAAATATAGGGTACTAATAGGTCCCTTTAATGATATAAAAAGTTTGAGAGAGTCATTTGAAAAAATGAATTCTTTAAATTTTGAAAATTTAGAAGTATTAAAAGATGTTTAAAAAATTTTTTCTATACAATTTAATCAGTTTATTCTTTTTTCATACGCTTAGTGCTAATATTGAAATAAAAGCAAGAACAGCAATTTTACAAGACTTTTTATCAGGTGAAATTTTGTACGAAAAAGAACCAGATAGATCAATCTATCCTGCATCAATGACAAAAATAATGACATCTATTATCGCTTTTGATTTAATTAAATCAGGTGATTTAAGTTTAGATGAAAAATTTATTATTTCAGAAAAAGCATGGCGATTATCTACAGCTGGTTATTCATCGATGTTTGTTATGGTAGGAGATGAAGTTTCTGTAGAAAATTTATTAAAAGGAATAATAGTAGCATCAGGTAATGACGCTTGTATCGCTTTGGCAGAGGGTATTGCTGGCACAGAAGAGGAATTTGCAATAATGATGACCTCTAAAGCAAAAGAATTAGGAATGTTAAACACAAATTTTGCTAACTCTTCAGGAATTAATGACCCTGATAATTATTCAACTGTTGAAGATATTCTTATTATGTCAAATTATTTAATTAAAGAACATCCAGAATACTACGAATGGTTTAAAGAGAAAGAATTTACATGGGACAGAACAGGTGGTGATCCCATAACTCAAGGTAACAGAAATCCACTTCTTTATAAAAACATGGGTGCTGATGGTATTAAAACTGGATATTTAGCAGTAGAAAAATATTCTTTGGCATCATCGATAAAAAGAAAAGGAAGACGATTAATTGCTGTAGGAAGTGGATTTGAGACAAAAAGCTCAAGATCCAGAGAAAGCTCTAAACTTTTAATTTATGGCCTAACAAATTTCGATCTTGTTGAAATTTCTAAATCAAATGAACCATTTGATAATGTTGAAATATGGTTAGGAAAAAAAGATACTGTTAAAGTTTATACAAAAGAAAATATTTATAAGACGATTCAAAAAGGTCAAAAAAAAAAACTTAAAGCAAAAATGATTTACTCAGGACCAATAGAAGCCCCAATCAAAAAAGACCAAGTAGTTGCTAAACTAAAACTTATTTATGAAGATGAAGAAATAGGAGAATATGATCTTTTATCCCTTAACGAAGTAAAAAGGGTAAATGTTTTTTCTAGATTAATGAAATCTTTGAATTATTTAATCTGGGGTGATGTATAAAAAACCTATTATTGTATTCGAAGGTATTGAAGGTAGTGGAAAAT
>CACFZB010000009.1 GCA_902570715.1 uncultured Pelagibacteraceae bacterium | reverse complement strand
CATGTTTTTCAGCAATAGTTTTAACCATGAATTTAAAGAAAGTGTGTCTATCCGCAGTTACTAAACAATCATCATAATCCCAGTTCATTTCAAACTGACCGTTAGCATCTTCGTGATCATTTTGATAAGGACCCCATCCCATTTCAATCATACAATCACAAATTTCTTTTATTAAATCATATCTTCTCATTAAAGCTGATTGATCATAACAGGGCTTTGATTGAGTATCTCTAGAGTCTGCTATTGAATTGCCATCTGGTGAAATTAGAAAGTATTCACACTCAACACCAGATTTCATTGTTAGACCTTTTTTTTGAAGTTTTTTAATTTGCTTTTTAAGCATTACTCTCGGGGATGCCTCGACTGGCTTTCCATTCATCCAAAGATCTGAAGCTAACCAGCCAACTTCTTTATTCCAAGGCAATTGAATTAAACTATCAGGATCGGGAATACCAAACATATCAGAGTCTGCAGGAGACATATCTAACCATGCTGCAAACCCAGCAAATCCAGCTCCGGCTTCTTGCATTTCTTTGATTGCTCGTGCAGGCACTAGTTTTGATCTTAACACTCCAAATAAATCGACAAAACTAATTAAGAAATATTTAATTTTTTTTTCTTTAGCTATTTTGAATAAATTTTTTGACATAAATTAGGTTAACATAGTTATTTAAAAAATGAAAAAATTGTCTCTTTGTAATAAATTAAATTAACTACAATAATTACGATTACTGCAAGTATGACACCATATTTTGCTTTTGGAAAAGCAACACCCCGCATTTTACTTGGTCTTAATTCTTCGTTATTATTTTCTTCAGACATTTAATGATTATAGATTAAAAAGGGCGCCACAACTAAGTAGCGCCCAAATTTTATTTTAAATTACCAATCGGTAATATTGCTTTTATGATCATTTGGACCATGTCTTTTTCTAGAAAGTCTATCAAGCTCATCACTTTCAGACTTTGCAGTTAAAACATGCCACCCAACCCATAAAATAATTGCTAAAATTACTAGCAATCCTTCTGAGGATCCAGCACCAGGATAAACAGCACCTGCAACTTCTTCTGCAGGTTTGTTCAGGTGATCGATCCAATTTGTGACTGTTGCCATATTGTTTCTCCTTTACCTGGTTGCAGATGAAACAGCTCTTTCATCTTTTTTAGCAGTTTCCATTATTTCATAGTCAAGTCCTGCAATCTCCACATCACGAGGTATTCTTAATTTACCCATTCCATGAAGAACTTTTGCAATAACGTAACCTGGTATTAGTCCAAGAACTACGAACATAATTAATGCTCCTAGGAATTGTCCTAATGGGTTAATTGTAGCGTAAGTTGTTCCATCCCACATAGCACCAACACTGTAACCAGATGATGGATAACCATTTAGAACAAAACCACATATCACTAGACCAATAAATCCAGCATAACCATGTACCGCAACTGCACCAACTGCATCATCAATTTTGAACTTACGTTCAACCCAGTAATGTAGTTTGTATGAAATCACAACACCGATCATACCAATAATCATTGCTTGAATTGGATGATATAAATCATTTCCAGCTGAAGCACATATGATACCTGCTAGTCCACTTGAGTATGTCCAGAATGGATCACCTTTTGCAATCCAATAACCGGCTAATAATCCTCCTGATAATGACATCAAGAAGTTAAAAGTAATACCACTAAGTGTAGTAGGGGTTACGTATATGTTTGTAGCTGTCCAATAACTTATGCCTTCCATACCGTATTCAGGTCCAAGATCAAAGATTGGTATATTACATGCTGCGTAGAAGCCCCAGAAACCAGTATAAATTAGAAATAATCCAATTGTAACTAACCAAGGATTTCTTGGTCCAATGTTTCTTGGTTCACCGCTAGATGAAAATTTTCCAATTCTTGGTCCTAAAACCATAAGAACACCTAAAGCAAATCCACCCGCAATTGCATGAATCACTCCTGATGCATAAGCATCATGGTATCCTAATAGTTTAAGCATCCAGCCATCAAAGTGCCATCCCCATGCAGCATCAATTGTCCAGAATACAGAACCAATTGCAATTGCTAAAATTCCAAATGCAAAAGTTGTAATTCTCTCAATGATTGCTCCTGAAACGATGGAAGCAGCTGTCCAAGAGAATAAAAGGAATGCAGCCCAGAAAACACCAGAAATGTGGTCTCCTAAGTTTACAGCCATTAAATCACTTGTTGCTTTATACCAAGTAGCACTAAAAGCAGAGTCGTCTGTAATTAGCGCAGTACTTTCATTCATTATTGATGGTGCTAATCCCGGTCCTGTTGGGAAAGCCCAATAAATCCACCAACCAAACAAAAACCATGTTACTGTTACCAAAGGTATCAGCATCGTGTTTTTCATAAGAGTATGTTGGTGATGTTTGTATCGAGAAGCTCCAACTTCATACATACAGAACCCGACGTGAATTAAAAACATCAGTACTACCGTTACCCAGTAGTAAAATTCTGTAAATATAGTAGTAAGAGCACCTAACTGATCAGTCATATCCTCTCTCCATATTAGTTTTTGAAACCCTATAAAATTTAGAAAGGCGTGACAAACAAAACAATCGTCTAAAACCTAGTATTAACACTAAGTTATAAAAAAAAAATCAACTTTAGATTGTGTATTTAAAATTTTAAGTATGCTTTTTTTAGATCAACAAGAGGATGCTTTGGAGACATTTGAAATTTTACTAAAAGTTCTCTTGCTATCATGTCTCTATCTTGTTGATTGTTAGGAAGTTTAATAGTTTTAGGAATTGTAACCCAGCCATTAGCATTTCTACAGAATACTGCAGGTCTTCCTTCTTCATATCCCATATGAACATCTTCTAGCCAATTTAAATCATCCCATCCCATTGCTTCAATATATTTTTTTAGAAAAGGAGTTATCTTACTATAGTCTGGAAGAAGATTAACGTCATATCTATAACCAATTGACTGACCAATCATCTTTTCTCTAGCTGTTTCTTTTTTCTTTCCTAATTGTTGGTCTTTAACAGCCATTGATTTAGTTACTTTCTTTTTATTTTTTTTCTTAGCCATAATTACCTTTAAATTTTATGGAAGTTATCAACTCCAACAGTATAATTAGTACCTGCCAAAGGTACTTTTGCTAAAGCTGATGCTTCAGAAGTTAGTGCAGCTAAATCTTCAGGTTCTAGAGAGTGAATATTTGTTTTTCCACATGCTCTGGCTAATAATTGAGCTTCTAAAGTCATTGAGTGAAGATAATTATACACTCTTAATGCTGCATCATCAGGATTTAATCTAGCCCTTAGTTTAGGATCTTGAGTAGCAACACCTACAGGACATCTTCCAGTGTGGCAATGATAACATTCACCTGCTTTTACACCCATTTCTTTTTCAAAATTTGCTTCTGGAATGTCTTTATTGCAATTAAGTGCAATCATCGAACCTGTTCCGATTGCAATTGCATCAGCCCCCAAAGCTAAAGCTTTTGCCATATCAGCACCATCTCTAACACCACCAGCATAAATTAAAGTTACTTTTCCAGTTTTACCTACATCATCTAACGCTCTTCTAGCTTCTCTAATTGCAGCTATTCCAGGAATACCTGTGTTTGCAGCTGCGATGTGAGGACCAGCTCCTGTTGATCCTTCCATTCCATCTAGATAAATTGAGTCCGGATCACATTTTGCAGCCATACGAACATCGTCATAAACTTTTGATGCACCTAATTTTAATTGAATTGGAACTTTATTTTTTGTTAATTGTCTTAACTCTTCTACTTTTAAAGCTAAATCATCTGGACCTAACCAGTCAGGATGTCTCGCAGGAGATCTTTGGTCAATACCAGATGGTAATGATCTCATCTCAGCTACCTGGTCAGTTACTTTTTGACCCATTAAGTGACCACCCATTCCAACTTTTTGCCCTTGCCCAATAAAAACTTCTATTCCATCTGCAAGTTGTGCATGATGAGGATTAAATCCGTATCTCGATTGAATACATTGATAGAACCATTTTTCTGAATATCTTCTTTCGTCAGGTATCATTCCACCTTCACCAGAACATGTTGCGCTACCTGCCATAGTTGCTCCTCTTGCAAGAGCAGTTTTGGCTTCGTAAGATAATGCTCCAAAACTCATACCAGTGATGTAAACTGGTATATCTAATTCGATTGGATTTTCACATCTAGGACCAATTACAGTTTTTGTCTCACATTTTTCTCTGTATCCTTCAATTACAAATCTTGTAAGAGTTCCTGGTAAGAAAACTAAATCATCAAATGTTGGAATTTTTTTCATTAATGCCATTCCACGCATTCTGTATCTTCCTAATTGAGATTTTATATGAATATCATCTATTACTTCTGGAGTAAAAATTGCATTATGACCAAGTAAACTTTTATTTCTTGATCCGTTACTACTTAAATGTACATCAGCTTTACCACCGACGTTACCGTTAGTTTTCAATTTACCATTTTTTTTCTTCTTTTTTTTAGGCATTAAATCGCTCCTTTTTTCTCAGTAGGTTCTAAATTATCGTAGTTCCAAAGTTTTTTACCAGCTACTATTTTTTTCATTTTACTCACATCAAAGTTTTCACCGATTTCAGCAACCTTTAGTTTTCTTTTTAACCAATCTTGGTCACTTTTTGTCAATTCGGCATCTACTGCATCACTACCATATGAGCCAATTTCTCCACCTACGAAAATTGTCCCATCATACATAGAGTCGCCTAAATTTATTCCAACATTACCTAATATTATGATTCTACCTCTTTGCATCATAAAACCTGTAAAAGCACCAGCATCTCCACCTATAATTATTGTTCCACCTTTCATGTCGATACCAGTTCTGGCACCAACACTTCCTTTACATATTAAATCTCCACCCCTAATCGCTGCTCCAAAACATGAGCCTGCATTTTTTTCTATTACTACTTTACCAGCCATCAAGTTTTCTGCGCATGACCAGCCAACTCTTCCATTGATTCGGACTATTGGCCCATCGCAAGAACCTATTCCAAAATATCCCAAACTACCCTCAAAAATTAAATTTAGTTTATTTAAAATACCAACGCCAATACTGTGTTTGCCTTGAGGGTTTTTAATTACTATAGTTCCATAACCTTGGCTCATTAAGTTATCAATTTCTTTATTTGCATCTGCTGCAGTCATATCTTTAACGTCAAGATCTGTTCTTTTATTAAAATCAACGTCATAAGTTCCAAAATAATAAAAATTTTCAGCTTCATCTGGATTAAAAAATTTTTGTTGAGTTCTTCCTGTAAGAACTTCAGAGTGCATACCCATCGCTTGAGCTTTGGTTTTTTTAGTTACATTTTTTAAATTTGCCATACTTTAACCTCCCCATCGAACGGATCATAAGTGTCAATTTCTTGAGGTAAAATTGATCTTATAGCTATTTCCTCAGAGCCCATTGCCACTAAGTCATCCGATTCATAAAGAACTAGTGGTTTTGCGGCCATAGTATCTTTTGCCATCCCTAAAGAATCTTTAGTTGCAACAAAATAAGTAAAAACACCATCCAGTCCAATTAAAGACTCTTTCATACCTTCCTCTAATGATGCACCTTCTCTCATTTTTTGTGCAATATAAACAGCAATAAGTTCCGAGTCACATTCAGACATAAATCTCATACCTTTATTCTCTAAAGCACGTCTATTGTTCCAATAATTTGTTAATTGACCATTGTGAACTACAGATACATCGCTAAAAGGGTAGCCCCAAAAAGGGTGAGCTGATTTAATATCTACACCAGACTCTGTTGCCATCCTAGCATGACCAATTGCATGAGTACCAACAAGTTTATCTAAATTATATCTGTCACATACCATTTTAGCATTACCCAAATCTTTAATGACTTCAAGAGATTTTCCCATTGAAAGAATTTCGACACCAGGAATACTTTCAATCTTTTGTGAAAATTCTAATAAATCTTTTTTATTGTATTCAATCTCATATCTTAAAGAATATGGAAGAATTCTTTCTTCTTTAACAATTTTTGCTCCCATCTCTGAAAGATAGCTATCTACAATTTTTTTTCTTTCATCATAAACAGATACATCCTCTGCAACTGATGTACTTCCTTCTCCAACATTTTCACCAACCTTAAATCTCATGATGAAATTTTTTCCGTCGGTATCTCCATATAAGGCATAGCCAGTAGAGTCTTCACCTCTATGTTTTAGAGCTTGCAACATTCCTTGGAGTTCATGACCAACTTTTGATGATTTTCCTCTATGAATTAATCCCGCAATTCCGCACATATACTTTCCCTCTCTGTGTAATTATTATGGTAAGCAATCTAAATAAGTGTCTAGATCCCATTGAGTTGTTGCACCTAGAAATCTTTCCCACTCATCATTTTTATACCAGTGAAAAACTTTATACATTTCATCAGGCATTGCTGATTTAATAACTTCATCCTCTGATAATCTTTGTAAAGCTTCACCTAAGCTCAAAGGAAGTTTTTTAACATCTTTACCTGCTTTTTGAGCTTCGTAAATATTTCTAGACTCTGGCTCTGCTGGTTTCATTTTATTACTTATTCCGTGATCACAAGCTTTTAGTAAAGCTGCACCTAATAAATAAGGATTGTGCATAGAGTCTACTGATCTATATTCAAATCTTCCAGGAGCAGAAACTCTTAATCCACAAGTTCTATTTTGGTATCCCCAGTCAGCATAAACAGGCGCCCAAAAACCTTGATCCCACAATCTTCTATATGAATTTACAGTTGATGACCCTAACGCAGTTAAAGCTGGCAAGTGTTCCATAATACCAGCAATTGATTGTAAACCTATTTTACCTGGTAATTGCATATCTTTCGTATCAGGCATAAAAGTATTTGTCCCACCCTCAACATAACCAAACACCTCTTCAACAGCTGGTAAATTTTTATGACCAAGTTTGTTCGTTTTTACTTTTCCACCTTTCCATAAAGACATATTTGTATGACATCCACTCGCTGATACACCCATGAAAGGTTTAGTCATAAAACATGCAATCAAGTTATGTTCTCTTGCAACTTGTGCACAAATTTGTCTATAAGTTGACAGTCTATCGGCATTTCTTAAAACATTATCATAAGTCCAGTTTAGCTCTAATTGACCAGGGGCATCTTCATGGTCACCTTGAATCATATCTAGGCCCATAGCTTTTGAATATTCAATTACTTTCATGAAAACCGGTCTTAAAGATTCAAATTGATCAATATGATAGCAGAATGGTTTAGAAAAACCTTTTCCAGTAGGTGTTCCATCTTCATTTTTTGTGAGCCACATCATTTCAGGCTCCGTTCCAACTCTCAACTCAAGTCCATGTTTCTTTTCAAATTCTTCCATGAAAATTCTTAAATTACCTCTACAGTCAGAAGTTAAATGTCCACCTGGATTTTGTCTTTCTTCTCTATTTCTAAAACATGTTACAAATACTCTTCCAACTCTTTTATCCCAAGGTAATTGGCAAAAAGTTTCTGGATCAGGAATACCCACCAACTCCATAGCCTCTGGACCATATCCAATATAGTTATTATGACGATCTAAAAATAAGTTTGCTGTTGCTCCGTAAACTAATTGAAAACCTTTTTCTGCAGTTCTTTCCCAATGATCTGCTGGAATTCCTTTTCCGACAACTCTACCTGTTACTGAAATAAATTGATAATAAATGTATGTTATTCCTAACTCGTTAATTTTTTCTCTTACTTTTTTTACTAATTTGTCTCTTCCTGGACGGTTAACATGTTTTTCAAGATCAGTCATTTTCCCCTCAATGAATTATATTTATTCAAACGTAGCTGAAAATTTTATTTGTGTCTAGGCTTGAAGTTTAACTCCAAGGGAACGGACTGTTCGAAGTAGGGTGAAGTTCTCCCTTCTCGTAACGGTTGAATCTAAACGGTTTCAATAAATCACTTTCAGTACCAAGAATTTCTTTTGCCACAAGTTCTCCAACACCAATCATTTTATAGCCATGATTTGCATCTGCAATCATATAAACATTTTCAAAAAATCTATCGAAGATTGGAAATGAATCTGGAGTCATACATCCAAGACCACCCGAAGGACCTTTTCTATATAAATCTGATTTTCCTTCAAATCTTTTTTGGCAGTGTGCTAATGCCGAACACCACATATCACTAAATGCATCTGTAGTTTGATATTCCGGAGACTCTATTCCATAAGGATCAACATTTACTTCATCAAAATGTTTTTTAACAATGTAAGGAGATGTTCCACCCTGAACACCTAAACCTTCAATATCTGGTTTGTAATAAATTCCCCAAATTTTATCTGTAATTAATTTTTTTGTTTTATCTGAATATAATGGAGCCGTAGAGTCAACGTGAACTACAGGTGGTTGTTTACCATCATTTGTTTTCAAAAAATCTGGCTCAACACCAATTACACCTTCTTGTAACATCCAGTAAGTCCACATATCAGTAACATGCATCTTTCCATCTTTACCTTTAATGTTTGCAGTCTTAGGTAATTCCAACATGTTCCAGAAATCTCTAGCCCATGGTCCTGCTCCAATAACTACTTGTTCGCAATCAATAGTACCTTTGTCAGTTTCTACACCTGTTACTGCCTTACTATTACTTCCTCTCTTGAAACCTGTAACTTTTACACCCTTCATAACCTGAACACCATTAGACGTAGATTTGTTTTCAAGAGCTTTTATTGAGTCTTTGTTAAATGCATATCCACCTTTTTTTTCGTGAAGAATAGATGTAATACCCTGTGCTTGCCAATCATCGAAAATACCTTTCATATAATTAGCACAATCTTTCTCACCCTCTATAAATGTAGACTCATATCCAATTGCTTTTTGTTGTTTATAAATGCTTGCAACATCTTCATGCATTACTTCAGGTGATATTTGTAAATAACCAACTGGATTGTACTTAAATGCTTTTGGATCACTTTCCCAAACAGAAACTGAATGGGCCATTAATTCTCTCATCGCTGGTTGAAAATAATTATTTCTTACTACACCACAAGCTATTCCACTTGCACCAGCAGCAGTATCTTTTTTCTCTAAAACTATGATGTCACCAGGATTTTTATAAGTTTCTGATAATTTCCATGCAGTACTTAAACCGTGGATACCTCCACCGATTATAACTACTTTTGCTTTTGTCGGTAATGACATATTCACATCTTTATTTTTCATGCGACGTAAATATATAATTTTTTATATATATAAAATATATAAGTAATTAATTACTTATCCTTAAAAACTTAGATTTTTAAGAGTTGCCAGATATTGATTGAATTCCTCAATAAATGCTTCACTAGGTTTGATATGCTTTTTTCTTTGATCACCAGAAGTTTTTTCTAAATAAAAAAAACCTTTTTCACATGCTTCATTTATCATTAAAGCTGATTTTGGTCGTGAAGTTTTAAATAGTTTTGTTTTTAATTCTTCTACAGTTAGATTCTCTTTATATTTAAAAGCATGCATTACTAGAAGCATCATATGGTAATGAGAAGGTGACTTTCTAAAAAAATAATTACTTGATGTATGAGAAAGTTTCATTTGATCTTCCCAAAATTCCAATAAATCTTTAGTTGTTTTTGTCATTAAGATCTTACTCTTGTTTTCTTCGGATCAAAATGCGGGAATGGCACAACTTTAGCAGTAATTCTTTTTTGATGACCATCAATTTTTCCAACCTCAACCTCTGTTCCAGGTTCAGAATATTGAGTGTCTATTCTGCAAAGTGCTATATTTTTATTAAGAGTTGTTGATAAACAGCCACTTGTTACTATACCAACCTGTGATCTTCCAACATGTACACAATCTCCATGGCCTGCATGTTCTTTTCCAATAAGCTCCAATCCGACAAGTTTTTTTTGCGGATTAGCTTTTCTTTCCTTTAAAACTTCTTTTCCTATAAAATCTTCCTCTTTAGTTTTAAGCGGGACTGCAAAACCAATTCCTGCCTCAAAAGGATCTTGCTGTCCATCAAACTCATTACCAAATAAAATTAAACCTGCCTCTATTCTTAATTTATCTAAAGCCGCAAATCCTGCAGGAATCAAACCATGTTCTTTTCCAGCTTCCATAAGTTTATCCCATACTTCAGGTGCATGTTTTGGATGACACCAAACTTCATAACCAAGCTCACCAGTATAACCTGTTCTTGAAACAATTAGTGGAATACCTTGAAGTTCTTCAACTCTACAAATTGTAAACCTAAACCATTCTAATTCATCTATCGATGGTTGGGTAGGTGGAGTAAAAATTAATTTTTTTAAAATTTCTCTACTTTTAGGTCCTTGAATAGAAACATTGCTAATTTGATCTGTTGAGTTTTTTACATTTACCTTAAAGTTTTTTTTCTTAGCCACCTCTTTTAACCATTCACCAGCATATTCATCTCCACAAATCCATCTAAAACCAGTTTCACTTAATCTTAATAATGTTCCATCATCAAACATCATTCCATTTTCGTAACACATAGCAGAATAAACAACTTGACCTACAGAAAGTTTTTTGATGTTTCTTGTTAACGTATAATTCATTAATTCTTCAGCATCTGGCCCAATAACTTCAAATTTTCTTAAAGAAGATAAATCGATTAGGACAGCTTTTTCTCTGCATGCATTATATTCTTCTACCACACCATGCTTGGTGTAATCATTGGGCAACCAAAATCCTCTGGCATCAATAAAGTTTCTAGTTAATTTTGATGTTCTTTCATAAAAACCAGAATTTCTCGTAAGTTTTTTTTCAGAGTCTGTTTTCATTCTAAAAGCAAAAGATTTTGAAAATTCTTTTTTTTTGTCATAGGTTCTAACAAAAATATCAGTTGGATTCCATGAATTACATGCATCAATATCACTTGGACATGCGGTAGTTCCAATGGTTAAATCTTTTAAAGCTCTAAACATCACATAATCACCTGGTCTTGCAAATGATTCATCTGAAATAACAGAGTTTAAGCCTGTAGATGAAGTATTAAAAAATAAGTTAATTGCTTGCCATCCTTTTTGTTTTTGTACGCCATATTTTTCCATTGAGTTGTTTAGATTGTCAGAACAATTTGGATGACCAAAATAACCTGCATCTTCGTAATATTTTGAAGTACAAGCTAGGTTAAAAGTATCATGTTTGCCAACAGTATCTCTAATTACCTCAACTAATGGCTCATGATCAGTGTCATAAAATTTTGAAAACAATCCTGGTCCTGGGAAAGTATTACCCATGAAGGTTCTTGTTGTTTGCCAATCAAGACCTTTTTCAATTTTTTTATCAAGCTTTCTTGTATCAAATGCTACAAAGTCAGAACACTGTCTTCCTGCTGGACTTATAACTTGAATATAATCACCTTCTTTTACTTGAAAAGAAATTGCAGTTTCTCTGTCAATATTCTTTTCGTAATTAGGGTCGTAAACTGGATCAGGTATAATCGATAATTCTTTATCATTAACAATTTTTGCTCTTTTTATAAATATTGTTAAATCGCTTGCAGGATTTTGTTCACTGACCAACATATCATTTTGTGGAGCTGAAAAAATTACGTAGCATTTATCTTTTGATTTAATTTTTATTTTTTCTCCACTTGGCGTTTTGTCATCAAAAAGAATAGATGATTTAGATTTATTTAGGTCTAAATTTCTTTTCTTTAATTGGAGATTTGTGACTAAAGAACTTTCGTCTTTTCTATTGAGTATTTCCTTAATAAAACTTTTTTTACTATTTTCTTTTTGACTTAAAATTCCAAGTTCAGATTTTCCGTCTTTATCAAAACAAATTATTTCACAAATTTGATTTCCTTCATCATTAATAATTTCTATTTCATCATCTGGAAAAACTTGTAAACCAGTAAGACCACCAGCATTTACAACGTGTCTTTCAACTCCAGGTGGTAGTACATTTAATCCTGGCTCTTTAATATCTAAAGTAGTTTGCGACATTTTTTATAATCTATTGTTATATTATATAAATATCTAGTAGTTGACTATCATTTTACTTAGGCACATACTATTAAGATTAAACTAGTACTAGGAGGAAAAAATGAAAAACAAATTACCGTTACTAATCGGTGCAATTGTTGTTATTGCGGGTCTTGTTTTCTTCATGGGTGGAGGAGATAAAACTGCAAAAAAATCAGGCGATAGCAGTGCCCCTATAGTAATTCCAACACATAACTGGTCTAGCCAAATTGTAATGGCTTACGTTATTGGTGGAATTTTTGAAAGTATGGGAAACAACGTGAGTTATGTTAATGCTGACTCACAAGCTGTTTATGAGTCAATCAGAATTGGAGACGTAACTATTTCTCACGAAGTATGGGAGTCTGCATTCGGTAAATCATTCACAACTGCTTTGGATAAAGGTGGTTTATTAGATTGGGGTGATCATGAGGCAAGAACACTTGAGGATATGGGTTATCCTAATTGGGTTGTTGATAAAGGATTATGCCCAGGTCTACCAGACTGGACAGCTTTAAAAAATCCAGACTGTGCTAAAAACTTTGTAACACCTGACTCAGGTGGAAAAGGACGTATGTTAGAAGGTCCACAAACTTGGCATGGTGATTTAATTCCTCAAAGAGTAGATGCTTTGGGATTAGGTGATCTTTGGATGGTTAAGTTCGCTGGAAGTGCTGATGCACTTTGGGCTGAATTAGTAGCAGCTGAAAAAGAAGGAAGAGGAACTATTATATTTAACTGGACACCAAACTTTACAGATGGTGCTGGTTTTACATTTATTGACTTTCCTCCTTACACAGCAGGTTGCAGACCAGAAGATGGTGGAGATGGAAAATGTGGTTCTCCAGATGGCTATTTGAAAAAAGCAGTGCATGAGGATTTTCCAAAAACTCATCCAAATGCAGCAGCGGTTTTCAAAAAAATGTCATTTACTACAAGTCATATAGGAGCAATGGCTGCTTTAGTAGATATTGACAAAATGACTCATGAAGATGCTGCCAAAAAGTGGTTAGCTGATAATGAGAAAGTTTGGAAAAAATTTATTAAATAAGGTAAATTAAAACTAAATTTATTAATCTCCCCCAACTTAGTTGGGGGGGATTTTTTTTAATTCAGATTCATGATTAAATATTATTTAGGTGTATTAATAAGTTTACTATTCTTAAATCAGTCGTTAGCGAAAAATATTAATATTCAAGAAAATATAAGCCTTACTTTTGAATGTAAATTTGAAAAAAAGATAATCAAGAATTCAGAATATAACTATCAAGTATTTTTGGCTAAAGATTTGAATGAAAAAGATTTAAGTAAATTTGAAATTAAATCACTACAACCTGAAAATCTTGACATTAATGGATTGTCATCATTTCTCTCTGAAACTTTAAAGCTCAGTGTTAAAGTTGTGAATAAAGATATAATTTTGTTTAAAGCTATTGATAAAGATACCAATTATTCGGAGTCAGGTATAATTGATAGAAAAACAGGTGAGCTAGTTCATGAAATTACAAAAAATATAAAAAGTGAAAATTCTGAAAAGGATATTACTTTTTATTCTTGTAATAAGAAGGAAAAAGTCTGATTTTTTTTTTAATCAATTTGTGTAAGATGTAAATATGAAAAATTTTTTTATAAGTTTAATTATAAGTTTATTATTTGTTTCTTCTGCTTTGGCACGTAGCACAGGATGTAAAGAAGGAAATTGTGAAAATGGTTTTGGTAAATGGGTTTACACAGATAAAACCACATATGAAGGTGAGTGGGTAGAAACAAAAAAAAATGGTCAAGGTATTGAGACTTGGCCTAATGGATATATTTACAAAGGTGAATTTAAGAACAGTGAATGGAGCGGCAAAGGTATTTTAACTTTTCCTGACGGATCAACATATGAAGGAGAATGGGCCAAAGGGTTTATGAATGGATTAGGAACTTTTACTTCTTCTGATGGAACACAAAAAAAGGGGACTTGGAAAAATGGAAAGTTGCAGGAGTAATGTTGAAGGAAAATTATTTAAATAAAATTAAAGAATTGCCAGAGTTTGTAAAACAAACTAGTGGTTTATTAATTCTGATTCTAATTATAATTTCATCTTTTTTTGTTTTAAATATTATGTTTGGAGAAGGTGATGAATTAGTTAAAAAAATGAAATTAGAGGAAGAAAGAAAAGCTCAGGAAAAGAAATTAAGTCAACTAATATCAAAACTTCCTTCAGGAATATTAGTAACTTTTGATGGTACTGATCATTACAAATTAACAGATGAGGTATACGAACAAGTCTGTAAAGCCACAAAACTTATTCCCCAAAGAGCAATAATGGGTGCGAACTTTTTAAATTTTCGAGCACATGAAATTTATACAATTAATGGAAATAAAATAAGTGATACATTTGTTGAGTGGAACACAGAAAAAAATAAGTGTTTTGCAGGTTTTACAGTTAGTGGAAAAAATGTTGGAGTTAATGAATCAATTACCGTCAGTGGTGAAGCATTGAGTTTTTTGAGTACAGGAATTGATACAAGAGTATATTTTATTAAAAATTTTTAAGGAGAAAAGATAATTATATAGATTTAATTTTATCTTAATATCATATAACGTTATAAAAATTTATGTCTAACTCAGTAATTAAATGTGAAAATGTTTTTAAAATTTTTGGAGCAAAAGCTAAAAAAATGCTGCAAGATTCTAACGGCAATGTTGACGCCAAAACTTTTCAAGAAAATGGATGCATCGTAGGTGTGAACAACGCTTCATTTGAAGTTGCAAAAGGAGAGATGTTAGTTGTGATGGGCTTATCTGGCTCAGGTAAATCTACGTTGCTGAGATGCATTTCTAGATTAACTGATGCTACAAGCGGAAAAATTTATATCGAAGGTCAAGATTTATTAAAATTAAACAACAAAGAATTGATAGATCTTAGGAGAAATAAAATGGGGATGGTTTTCCAAAGTTTTGCTTTACTACCTCACAAGACTGTGGTGGAAAATATTGCTTTTCCACTTCAAATTAAAGGAATAGAAATTGAAGATAGTATTAGTAAAGCTATGGATATGGTTAAATTAGTAGGTCTTGAAGGTAGAGAGAACTATTTTCCCAGAGAGCTTTCAGGTGGACAACAACAAAGAGTAGGAATAGCAAGATCATTAGCTGTTGAACCAGATATATGGTTTTTAGATGAACCTTTCTCTGCTTTAGACCCTCTAATTAGAAAAGAAATGCAAGATGAATTCTTAAGACTCCAAGAAAAATTACAAAAAACAATTATGTTTATAACACACGATTTTGATGAAGCTTTAAAATTAGCTGATCGTATTGCAATTATGAAAGATGGTATAATTGAGCAATTAGATACACCAGCTAATATTGTTTTAAATCCATCAACCGAATATGTAAGAAAATTCACTGAAGAGGTGCCTAGAGAAAAAGTTTTATTAATTGAGGATGTGATGGATAAATCTGATATTAAAGATTTGAGTGAATTAAAAGTTTTTAAAGATGAAACCATAGAAAATGTAGCTGAAAAAATTCTTTCTCAAGATAAAGCAGTAGCTGTTATAGATGGTAACAATAAAATTGTCGGCTCTATTAATCCAACAAAGATAATTAATACAGTTTTTGGAGGACGAAAAAATAGTAATTAAATTATGGAATTTATAAAAAAATATCCAAAAGCATTTCAATGGTTACTTTTGTTAATTGTTTTTTTTGGATTATGTTTTGCAATCGAAGTTCCAGAAACATATAAATTTATACGTGGTCAAGCGGAGTTTGTAAAAGATCCTAATCAAAGTTTCTATATTTTTTTAGGTAAAGAAGTAAGATATTATCCTTTTGATGTCTTTTGGAGATTGCCCCCCATTACTTGGGTGGCTACCTATCTGGATAAATGACTCATTATTTTTTTTAATGAATGAATGGCTACCGATGGAGTTTTGGAATGAAGATACTCAATCGTATAAAACTAGACCTTTAGTTCTTCAGATAACAAGAGAAATAACTTCAGTCATGACTTTTCTGATTGAATTAATCAGAGATATTTTATTAGGAGGTCTTAAAACTATTGTAGCATTTACAAGTTGGGATTTTGTTGGTTCTAATTCTTGGGCAAAAATGCCTGGTCTTCCTTGGACAATAGTTGCAGCCGGAGCAGCTATACTAGCATATCAATTAAGCGGAAAAGGTTTGGCTCTATTTGCAGGACTAGTAATGGTTTATATTTCTATATTTGGTCAATGGAAACCTTCAATGCAAACTCTCTCTTTTATATTAGTAGCAGCACCATTATCATTTATTTTTGGTCTGGGCTTAGGAATCGCAGCGTTTAAAAACAAGCGTGTTGAAAAAGCTTTGTATCCAATATTATTGGTGATGCAGACAATGCCTCAATATGCTGTTTTAGTGCCAGCACTTGTCCTATTTGGAGTTGGTGATCATGCTGCCGTAATCATAACTATGATTGTCGCTGTTCCTCCAATGATATTATTGACACTTCTAGGTTTAAGAGCAGTGCCACCAGAAGTTATTGAAGCTGGTAGAATGAGTGGATGTAATAATTGGCAACTAATGTTTAAAGTATTAATTCCAACAGCGAGAAGAGATATTTTAATTGGGGTAAACCAAGTAATTATGGTTTGTTTTTCAATGGCAGTTATATCAGCCTTTATTGGTGCAAAAGGTTTAGGGTTTAATTTATTGTTAGCGTTGAATCAGTTAAATATTGGACTAGCATTAGAGGCAGGTCTTTGCATAAGTTTAATTGCAATATTATTAGACAAAATGTCTCTTGCATGGGCAAATAAGCAAGTAGATTATTTTGGTAATCTAAGTTTTTATGAGCGAAACAAAAATGCAATATATTTTGGTATTGCAGTTTTTATTGGAATTATAATGGCTTATTTAGGGTCATTTTATTTCAAACAGGGATTTAATTATTTATTTGAAGTTCCACATAATAAAGGAATATCAACAGCTGACTTTTGGAACAAAGGAGTAGATTGGATTTTTGATACTTTTTTTGTTTATATAAAAGCTTTTAATACATGGTTGATTGTAGAAGTTCTTCAACCAATGAGAGCTTTGTATTTAAGAATGCCAGCAGTTGCTACTTTAGTTTTAGTTGTAGGAGCAGGATATTTAATTGGAGGAGTTCGTTCAGCTTTAGTTGTTTGTGGATTAACATTATTTATAGCCCTAAGTCCTTGGTGGGACAGAGCTTTGGTCACAACTTATATGGCAACTTTTGGTGTAATAGTTTCTTGTATAATTGGATTTACTGTTGGAACTTTATGTTTTCAGAATAAACACTCAGCTAATTTTATGTTAGGTGTGTGTGATATTTTTCAAACATTTCCATCTTTTGTTTATTTAATTCCAGTAATGATGCTTTTCGGTATTACTGATACATCAGTCTTAATAGCTGTTATTGTTTATGCAACTATTCCAGCAACAAGATATACTATTGAGGGACTTAGAAGTGTTCCAACTGCTTTACATGATGCGGCAACCATGTCAGGTGTAAATAAATTTCAAAGATTAACTAAAATAGAATTTCCTCTAGCATTTCCACATATGATGCTAGGTTTAAATCAAACAATCGTATTTGCATTATTTATGGTTATTATTGGAGCGTTCATTGGAACTGAGGACTTAGGTCAATATATTCTAAAAGCACTATCAGATAAAAATGGCGCAGGAATTGGATTAACACTTGGTATTTGTGTTGCGTTTATTGGTTTAATATTTGATAATTTGATTAGAACTTATGTTCAAAAAAGAAAAAAGCACCTAGGTATTGATTAATTCTAATTTATTTATCTAAAAAAGTTTTTAATGAATCATCCATAGCAGTTTCCCACGGAGTATGATGTATTGGAGCAACTGAACCTGTCACAGGTGAAGAAAAGGATTTGTTTCTATAAGTCAATATATCTTCAACTTTATGATGTTCCCATTCTTTAAAATGTTTTCTAATTAATTCAAAATCAATTTTTGGATAATCTGACATTTCATGAAGTTCTTTTGTATATTCAGTTTGAAAATCAATCATTTGATCTGGATTTTCTAATTTTTCTTCCATGGCAACCCATTTATTTATATCTTTTTCGATTTCTTTATCATTGGGAACTTTAATTTTATTCATTATCACATCTCTTGCGTACCAAGCCTGACAGTCAAACATATTAAATGTATGAAACTGATCTTGCATACCAAGATATAAAAGTTTGTGATTATCTTGCCATACTACACCTTTATATAACTTTGGTGGATAAAGTCTGTTTCTAGTTTTTAACTGTAAGTTTTCCGCCAAAAAAGGAAAATGATGAAGGTAACCAGTACATAAAATTACCACATCAGCTTCTTGCTCAGTACCATCTTTAAAAATTGCTTTTTTTCCCTCTAGTCGATCTAAGTAATGAACTTCTTTCATTCCTTTTGGCCACTTAAATCCCATGGGATTATTTCTATATCCAATAGTTACACTTTTAGCACCGTATTTGTTGCATTGAAGCGCCACATCTTCAGCAGAATAACTACTGCCTAGAACTATTACATTTTTATTTCTAAATTCTTCTGCATCTCTAAAATCATGTGAATGCATAATTCTTCCAGGAAAAGAATCCATTCCTTCATATTCTGGAATGTAAGGAACAGAAAAATGTCCAGTGGAAACTACTACAAAATCGAAATTATCTTTTAATACTTTATCGTTAACTTTATCTTGATAACTTAATTCGAATTTATCATTTTTATAAATTGTGTTTATTACCCTAGTATTAAATTTGATTTTGCTTTTTAGTTTTCCTTTGCTTACTCTTCCAACAATGTAGTCATACAAAACTGCTCTAGGAGGAAAAGATGGAATAGCTTTACCGAAATGTTCATCAAATGAATAATCTGCAAATTCTAAACATTCTTTTGGTCCGTTTGACCACAGATATCTGTACATGCTGTTATGTACAGGATCTCCATACTGATCAGAGCCAGTTCTCCAATTATAGTTCCACAATCCTCCCCAGTCTTCTTGTTTTTCAAAACAAACTATTTCAGGGATTTTTTCACCATTTTTTTCTGCTAATTCAAATGCTCTGAGCATAGACAGTCCACATGGTCCAGCTCCTATTATTGCTACTTTTGTCATTTAGTTACTAAGTTTTTATTTGTAAAATTATTTTACTAACAAAATTAGGAATTTAAAATAAAATATTCAATATAACTAAGATTATTTGAGATTACTTTCTCTCGTATGTGTTGTATTAAACACATAATTTTTGAGCTAAATACATATGAAAAAAATTTTGGTAATTGGCGGTGGTGCAATGGGTTCTGCTTTTACGATCCCATGTCTTGAAAATAAAAATGATGTCACAATAACTGAACCTTACTCAAAAAGATTTATTAAAGATTTATCTTCAAAAAAAAAGTTTCATTCTGCATTAAAGATTAAACTTTCAAGAAAGTTAAAATTTAGGAGATTTTCAAGTGATCTTTTGAAGGAAAAATTTGATCTTTTAGTAGTTGCTTTAAGTTTACCTGGAATTGATTTTATTGCTAAAAAGTTAAAATATAAAAAAATAAAAACTCCAGTTTTAGTACTTACAAAAGGATTAAAATACCTATCTAAAGATAAAAAAATTTTAACAATTTCAGAAAATTTAATAAGAAACTCTGGAATAAAAAATGTATCAGTTTTAAAAGGTCCTTGTTTAGCAAAAGAATTAGCTAGAAAAAATCAAACAAGTGTTGTCATAGCAAATAAAAATATTAATTTTGCAAAAAAAATTGGAAAAAGGATTTCAACCAAATATTATCTTACTGAATTTTCTAAAGATGTCATTGGGGTGGAGGTATGCTCTGCAATCAAAAATATATATTCAATGATAATTGGAGCTGGTCAAAGTTTGAATGCTTCATCTAATTTATTTCAGAAATCAATTTTAGAAATGATATATTTAACTAAATATTTTAAAGGTAAAGAAAAAACTGCTCTAGGACTTGCTGGGGCTGGTGATTTATATGTTAGTGCAGCGGGAGGTCGAAATAGTAAAATGGGAAGTTATTTAGGTAAAGGTTATACATTTAAAATTGCAAAGAGAAAATTTATGCCAAATGATACTGTTGAGGGAGAGCAACTGGTTAGAGAAATTGCACCATTTATATTAAAAAAAATAGATAAAAAGAAAATTCCTTTAATGATTAATTTATTTAGAGCAATATTGAATAATAAAAAACTCAAAGTCAGTTAAAATTATATATGAAATTTAATTGGAATTATCCGACAACAGTTTGGGTTGGCGAAGATAGAGTAAACGATTTGGGAGAAGCATGTGCAAATTTAAAAATTACTAAACCTTTAT
>CACFZB010000008.1 GCA_902570715.1 uncultured Pelagibacteraceae bacterium | reverse complement strand
GTTGGAAAAGCTATTGCGTTTATGTCGGGGCAAAATAGGCCTATTTGGGATTTTGAAGATATAGGGGATTATTGGAAAAGAGCTGATGAAAAAAATATTTCA
Source organism: uncultured Pelagibacteraceae bacterium (assembly GCA_902570715.1). Taxonomy (GTDB): domain Bacteria; phylum Pseudomonadota; class Alphaproteobacteria; order Pelagibacterales; family Pelagibacteraceae; genus Pelagibacter. Next base: position 20,426 of record CACFZB010000008.1, on the reverse strand, counting down.
CCAATAATTGCTATTCCAACAACAGCTGGAACAGGATCTGAAACAGGTCGAGCATCTGCTATCATTAATAAAAAAACAGGTATTAAAAAGATTATTTTTCATCCAAAAATATTACCTTCAATTGTTATTTTAGATCCAAAATTAACCTTAGAGCTTTCTCCAAGATTAACAGCAGCTACAGGTATGGATGCATTAGCTCATAACCTTGAGGCTTTTTGTGCACCCAATTATCATCCAATGGCAGAAGGTATTGCATTAGAGGGAATGAAATTGATTAAGAGATCACTACTAGTTGCATTCAAAGATGGAGGGAATATTCAAGCAAGACAAAATTTATTAACAGCTTCATCAATGGGTTCAACTGCTTTTCAAAAGGGATTAGGTGCCATTCATTCGTTGAGCCATCCAGTAAATGCCCAGTACAATATTCATCACGGATTATCAAATGCAATTTTTATGCCGTATGTTTTAACATTTAACAAAGACTGTATAGAAAAAAAAATAATTTCAATATGTGATTACTTAGATTTAGATAAAAAATTTGATAGCTTCTTGGAATGGATATTAGAGTTAAGAAAAGAAATGGCAATTCCTCATAAGCTCTCGGATGTTATGGATTGTTCAAAAATCAATTTAGATGAATTATCTTTAATGGCATACGAAGATCCATCAACAAGTGGAAATCCAAGAAAAATTGATAAAGATGATTTAAAAATGATGTATGAGTACAGCATTACAGGAGATTTATTTAAATGAAGAACATCTTAATTGTTGAGGGAAATCTAAGAGAAGAAAATCAAAGTTTTTCAAAAGTTGGTATACAAACTCATACAGAAAGTTTAAAGGATAGCCTTGCTTATTTTACTAATGAACTAAAATTTGATGTTGTTAATCCATCATCAGATCAAAATATTCAATTAATATCTGATAAACTTGAAAATTATGATGGGCTAATATGGGGAGGTAGTAGCTTAAATATTTATGATGATACTCCAGAAATCAGAAAACAAATTGAATTTATGAAAGATTGTCAAAGAAAAGTAAAAAAAATTTTAGCTATTTGTTGGGGTATGCAAGTAGCAGTTACTGCTGCCGGCGGTCAGGTTAAAAAAGCAAATAACTCGCATATTGGAATAGCAAATGAAATCGAATTAAATGAAAATGGAATAAGCCATTCTCTATATGTTAATAAAGATAGAAAATTTAATTCTCCTGCTTTTAATTTTGATGAAGTTGTAAAATTGCCAAGAAATGGGATTTGTTTAGCCTCCAATAAGGTAAACAAAATACAAAGTTTATATTTTGAGATAAATGATACTAAAGTTTATGGCTTACAATATCACCCAGAGATAACATATGAAAAAATGATAAACTTAATTGAATTTAGAAAAGATAAATTAATTGAAAATAGAAAAGTTTTCAAAGACACTGGGGAAGTTGAAAAACATATTTCATTTATAAAAAAAGAAATTTTAGTAACTAACAAAGAAAAAAGAATGTTAGAATTAAAAAATTGGCTTAATCAATTAAGTTAAAATAAACCTTCTATCTCACCTTTATCATTTAATTTGATTGAGTCTGCCGCTGGTACTCTTGGTAGACCTGGCATTGTCATTATTTCTCCACAAACAACAACGACAAATTCTGCTCCTGATGATAATCTTACTTCTCTAACTGGTAATACATGTCCAGTAGGAGCTCCTTTGAGATTAGGATCTGTTGAAAAACTATACTGAGTTTTAGCAATACAAACTGGAAGATTTCCATAACCTTTTTCTTCAAAATCTTTTAATTGTTGTCTCGTTTTTGTATCTGCAACAACTTCACTAGCATGATAAATTTCTTGTGCGATTTTTTCAATTTTTTTAAATAATGGTAATTTATCCTCGTATAAATATTTAAAAGTATTTTTATTTTCTTCGCAAATTTCAACTACATTTTTTGCTAACTCTTTAGCACCTTCTCCACCATTTGACCAATGGGTACATTTAGAAGCTTTTACACCTTGAGTTTTGCAAAAATCAAGTAAGGCATTCATTTCTTTATCAGAGTCGGTTATAAAATGATTTACAGCAATTGTGACTGGTAGACCAAATTTTCTTGTATTATTTATGTGTCTTTCTAAGTTGATTAAACCTTTTTTTAGTGCATCAACATTTTCTTTTTTTAAATCATCTTTTGCTACACCCCCATGCATCTTGAGAGCTCTTATCGTTGCAACAATTACAACACAATCTGGTTTAATTCCTGATTTTCTACATTTGATATCTAAAAATTTTTCAGCTCCAAGGTCAGCACCAAATCCTGCTTCGGTAACGACATAATCTGATAGTTTAAGACCTGCTTTAGTTGCAATAACAGAATTACATCCGTGAGCTATATTTGCAAATGGCCCACCATGAATAATTGCTGGATTGTTTTCCAAAGTTTGAGTGACGTTTGGTCTTATAGCTTCTTTTAAAAGAACAGTCATGGGTCCTTGTGCATTTAAGTCTTTTGCATAAATTGCTTTTTTATCTCTTGTGTATGCGATTGTAATATTTCCAATTCTTTCTTCTAAATCATTTAAATCTGTAGCAAGGCAAAATATAGCCATGATTTCTGAAGCTACAGTTATATCAAAGCCATCTTGTCTAGGATAGCCGTTCGCAACACCTCCTAAGTCAACTACAATAGATCTTAATGATCTATCATTCATATCCATTACTCTTTTCCAAACTACTCTTCTAACATCTATGTTTAGTTTATTTCCCCAATAGATATGATTATCAATTAATGCTGAAAGTAAATTGTGTGCTGATGTTATTGCGTGAAAGTCACCAGTAAAATGTAAATTAATTTGCTCCATAGGAACAACTTGAGCATAACCTCCACCTGCTGCACCACCTTTCATGCCGAAAGAAGGACCTAGGCTTGGTTCTCTTAAACAAACTATGGATTTTTTTCCAATTTTATTTAATCCATCATTTAGTCCAACGGATGTTGTTGTTTTTCCTTCACCTGCTGGAGTAGGTGTTATTGCAGTCACCAAAATTAGCTTTCCATCTTTTTTACTTTTTAGTTGATCTAAATATTCTAAATTTATTTTTGCTATATGACGCCCCATTGGGCTGAATGCAGAACTTTCATCTGGAACATCGATTTTAGCTAAAATGTCTTTGATTGGTTGCATTTTTGCTTCTCTTGCTATTTGGATGTCTGATTTAACTTCACTCATAAAAGTCCTATATTAATATTAAAAAGTTGGTCGATTAGTATCTCTTTTTAACAGGTTTGGAAATATCTAAAAATTATATATAAAAAAAATATGAACTATTTATATTCATTATTATAAAATTCAGTCATGCAAAAATACTCAATATTTAGCTTAATTAAGAACGCTATTTCTAATCACAAAAATTGGGATTTAGCTTGGAAAGACCCTTCGCCAAAGAAAGAATATGATGTCGTTATTATTGGAGGAGGAGGCCATGGTCTAGCAACTGCTTATTACCTAGCAAAAGAACACAATATAACAAATGTAGCGATAATTGAAAAAGGTTGGATCGGTGGAGGTAATGTTGGCCGTAATACAACAATAATAAGATCAAACTATATGCATGATGATAATGCATTATTTAGTGAATTTGGCATGGATCTTTGGAGAAGGATGAGTCAAGATTTAAATTATAATGTAATGTTTTCTCCTAGAGGAATTATCAACCTTGCCCACTCAGATGCACAAATGAATGTTTACGCAAGAAGAGGTAATTCAATGAGATTGAACGGGATCGATGCAGTTCTTTTAAATAGAGATCAAGTTAGAGAAATTATTCCAATGGCTGATTTTTCTGAAAATGTTAGGTTTCCAATTTTTGGTGGATTAATGCAACCCAGTGCAGGAACTGCAAGACATGATGCAGTGGCTTGGGGTTATGCGAGACAGGCAGATTCCATGGGAGTTGATATAATTCAGAATTGTGAAGTAACAGGTTTCGATGTTGTAGGTGGAAAAATAAAAGGTGTAAGAACATCACGGGGAGATATCAAAGTTAAAAAAATTGGTTTGTGTGTTGCTGGCAGTACAAATATTTTAGCTGAAAAATTAAATATGAAATTACCAATTGAAACACATCTTTTACAAGCATGTGTGTCTGAACCTGTAAAACCAGTTTTGGATAGAGTTGTTACTTTTGGAGCCGGACATTTTTACATAAGTCAATCAGACAAAGGTGAAATGGTTATGGGCGGTGATTTAGATGGATATAACAGTTATGCTCAAAGAGGTAACCTACCAACGTTACAACATGTTTTGACTGAAGGAATTGCTATGATGCCTTTTCTAAGTAAATTAAAAATGCTAAGAACTTGGGGCGGTATAATGGACATGTCTATGGATGGTTCACCTATAATTGATAAAACTCACATTGAAGGCTTATATTTAAATTGTGGTTGGTGCTATGGAGGATTTAAGGCAACACCAGCATCTGGTTGGACATTTGCTCATACCATTGCACAAGACAGGGTCCACGAACTAAATGCTGGATATAATTTGAATAGATTTAATACAGGTTACTTACTTGATGAAAAGGGACTTGGTACAAAAACTTGGATTTCATAAATGCTCTATATTAAATGTCCACATTGTGGATGGAGATCACAAAATGAATTTTCCTATGGTGGGGATGCTACTGTTAAAAGACCTAAGCTAGGGAAGGAAGTTACAGATCAAGAATGGGATGATTTTGTTTATAATAGAAAAAGTTTAAGAGGAAAACATTGGGAATTATGGCAACATTTATCAGGATGTCGACAATGGATTAAAGTTGAAAGGGATACGGCGACACATGAAATTTTTAAAACTCTTAAAGCAAGTGAGGAAATTTCATAATGACTCAAAGTTTCAGATTAGAAAATGTTGGGCTGATTAATAGAAATAAAAAACTTTCATTTAAATTTAATGGAAAAGTTTACTATGGCTATGAAGGGGATACATTAGCATCAGCTTTGATTGCAAATGGAGTTCATTTAGTAGGTAGAAGTTTTAAATACCATAGACCCAGAGGTTTTTTTGGTGCTGGAGTTGATGAGCCATATGCAATTGTTCAATTGTACAGAAATGGTGAAACTGAGCCAAATATTAAAGCGACAGAGCAGGAACTTTTCGAAGGTTTAGAAGCTACAAGTGTAAATTGTTGGCCTAGTGTTAATTTTGATATTGGAGCGATTAATAATTTTTTAAAAATATTTCTTCCTGCAGGTTTTTATTACAAAACATTTATGTGGCCAAAAAGCTTTTGGTTTAAAGTTTATGAACCTTTTATTAGAAAAGCTGCAGGACTTGGAGTTGCGTCTACAAAGCACGACAAAGAAAGATACGAGCATAAGTATGAATATTGTGACTTATTGATTACAGGATCTGGACCATCTGGATTAGCAAGCGCATATGCCGCTGCTAAGAATGGGGCTAGAGTAATTTTAGCTGAAGATAAATCTAGGTTTGGAGGAACACTGTTAACCAGTGAAGTTAATATAGGTAATCAATCAGGTAAAGAGTGGGCTGAAAGTATAATTTCTGAACTTAAAGAAATGCCAAACGTGACTGTTAAAAATCGATCACAAGTATTTGGTTACTATGATCATAATATGTTGGTGATGTCAGAAAGAATAAGTGACCATTTACCTAAAACAAAAAAATTTCACCCAAAACAAAGATTGTGGTACATAAGAGCAAAAGAAGTTCTAATTTCTTCAGGATCAATTGAAAGACCAATTGTATTTGGTAATAACGACACACCAGGAGTGATGCTTTCATCAGCCGCAAAAGAATATCTCAAAGTTTATGGAGTGTTGGTTGGAAAAAATCCTTTAATATTTACAAATAATGATAGTGGTTATGAGACTGCGATTGAGTTTTATAAAAATGGTATAAACCCAATTATTCTAGATACAAGAAAAGATCCAAAGTCCGAGATAGTTGATGAAGCAAAAAATTTAGGAATAAATATTAAATTTTCTTATGTAGTAGTTGCTGCTCAAGGTTACAAAAAAGTAAAATCAGCTGATATCGCAAAAATTTCTGAGGATAAAGAGCAACTTGGAACAATAGAAAATATTAAGTGTGATTGTATATGTGTATCTGGTTTTTGGACACCAACAATTCATTTAGCCTCACAATCAGGAAATAAAACAAAATTTAAAGAGGATATAGACGCTTTTGTTCCTGGAACATCAAAGCAAAATGAAACTACTTTAGGTGCTGCTAATGGAAATTATACTTTGGAGGAAACATTAAAAAATTCTTTTGAAGCTGGTCATAAATTATCAAAAGAGATAACTAAAAATGATAATAAGGTTTCTTTCCCAAATGTAATTGAAAAAAAATCAACTGTTCATGATAAATTTTGGTGCGTTCCACTTCCAAAAGGAAAAAATTATAAAAGATTTTTGGATTTTCAAAACGATGTTGCGGTATCAGACATAGAAATTGCTTTAAAAGAAGGATATCGATCAATTGAGCATGTTAAGCGATATACAACTCTTGGAATGGCGACGGATCAAGGTAAAACAAGTAATCTTAACGGTTTACAATTAGTATCAAAAATAGAAAACAAAGTTGTACCAGCTGTGGGTCATACAACATTTAGACCTCCATATACTCCAGTTTCGATTGGAGCAATAGTTGGAAGAGAGGTTGGAAAACATTCAAAACCAACACGAAAATCTCCAATGCATTCATGGCATGAGAAAAATAATGCAGTTTTTGTAGATGCAGGAGTGTGGTTAAGACCAAGATATTACAAGCAAGGAAATGAAAGTTTATTTGAAGGATCGAAGAGAGAAGCAAAAAATGTAAGAACTAATGTTGGTGTTTGCGATGTAACTACATTAGGAAAAATAGATATCAAAGGTCCAGATGCAGCAGAATTGCTTAATAGAGTTTATACAAATGCATGGTTAAAGTTACCAGTAGGTAAAGCAAGATATGGCGTAATGTTACGAGAAGATGGAATTGTAATGGACGATGGAACAACTACAAGAATTTCTGAAAATCATTATCATATGACAACCACCACAGCACAAGCTGCAAATGTTCTTTCACATTTAGAATATTATTTACAATTAGTTTGGCCAGAATTGAATGTAAATGTTGTTTCAACGACAGAACAATGGGCAGGGGCCGCAATAGCTGGACCAAAATCAAGAGAACTATTACAAAAATTATTTCCAAAATCTGATGTATCAAATGAGGGCTTGCCTTTTATGGGTTATATGGAGGGAGACTTGTTTGGAGTTAAGGCTAGAATTTTTAGAATTTCATTTTCAGGGGAGCTTGCATACGAAGTAAATGTTGAGTCAGATAATGGATACTTTATGTGGGAAAAGATAATGGAAATTGGTCAAGAATTTAAGATCCAACCATATGGCACGGAGGCATTATCAACTTTAAGAATTGAGATGGGACATGTAGCAGGATCAGAACTTGATGGAAGAACAATTCCTTATGACAATTCTCTTGAAGGTTTATTAAGTAAAAAGAAAGATTTTATTGGAAAAAGATCTTTAAATAGGAAGGCATTTACAGCTGAAGATAGACAAAAAATTGTTGGTGTTGTTCCTTTAGACAAAAAAACAAGCATTCCGGAGGGATCTCATTTAGTTAAAGACTCAAATGCGCCATTACCAAATCCAAAATTAGGATATATTTCAGCTTCATGTTGGAGTGTAGAATATGATAATCCATTTTCTTTAGCTATTGTTAAAGATGGAAAAAATATGATTGGTAAAAAATTATTTGTAATGTCACCACTTAAAAATAAAGTTATCCCAGTTGAGATTGTTTCTTCGCATTATGTTGATCCAAAAGGTGAAAGGGTCAGATCATGAACTCAATTTCAGCATTAGCGAATGTTCATTTAACTGGTCAGTTTGGCGATTGTGAAGGTAAAAATGAAAATGATCTTCTTAAAATCTCAGAAATAAAAAATTTATTAATAGTTCAGATAGTCCAATATAAAAATTCTTCAGTTTCTATTGATAGTATTGATATTGATGGTTTAAAATTAAAAGATAAACCATTGAGTGTAGCAAATAATGATGAGACAAGACTATTGTGGAATGGACCAAAAAACTGGTTAGTTGTTTCAACAAAAAAAGATTTGTTTAAAAATATCTTAGAAAATTTCAAAGAATCAGATTTTGCTGTAACTGACCTATCACATTCAAGAGCTGTAATTCAAATAGAAGGACAAGAAGTAAAAGAAGTTTTAAAAAAAGGATGTCCATTTAATTTTAATACTTTAGAAAAAAATAATTCTGTAAATTCTACTTATAATGGCATAGCTTTCACAGTTGATTTATTGAGACAAAACCCCGATAAAGTAAGATTATTTGCTCTACGAAGTTTTGGAGAGTCTTTTTATCACTCTATTACAGATGCATCTTTAGAATTTGGTTTTAAATCATTATAAGCTTCTTAGTCACGAGTAGCGATATAAACACCTATTGTAGTTATTAAAAATCCTACTAAATCTAAATGGGTTAAACTTTCATTTAAAAAAAGCCAAGCCATAAATGCTGATGTTGCTGGTATAAGAAAAAATATCGAGATTGTTTTGCTAGCAGAATTTTTTTTAATTAAAAACATTAGTATTGTAAAAGCACCAAATGATACTAAAAATATTTGGTGACCCATTGCGATAATAAAGGTTTTAGTAAAATCAATATATGGTTCAGCAAAAAAGACTATAATTAAGATATGAAACAAGCATCCACCGATGGCTTGATAAAAATTACTTACTGGCAAAGGTAAGTTGTTACTTAGTTTCTTCTGCCAAATTGTTGAAGTTGTTATTGAAATTAAAGCTACAACCGTAGCAATTAATCCTAGCAAAGGAATGCCCATACCTATATCCAAACCTAAAACCAATGCTGCACCTATAAAACCAAGTAAAACCCCAATCCATTGTTTAGCGGTAACTCTTTCATTTAAAATAGGCCCACTCAGTGCATTCGTTAAAATAGGCTGAAGAGTTACTATTAATGCGGCTATACCCGTAGGCATACCAATAGAGATAGAGTAAAATACACCACCTAAATATAGACCATGAAAAAGAACTCCACTTAATAAAGATTCAATTAAATTTCTATTACTAATTTTAATTGATTGTTTCGAGTAAACAGAAAATAAATAAAATCCCAATGCTACAATAAAAAATCTGAATGCTAGAGCAGAAAATGGATCGCTATGATCTACAATTGGTTTTGTTGTTATAAAAGCTGAGGACCATAATAAGATAAATATGAACGGATAAATTCTGATCATTTTAGGTTTTATAAATAAAAAATTCTTACATTTGATTCTCAAATTTAGTTAAATTTGTCTATGAAAATTAGGCATTTTGGTCAAAAATTATATTCTACCTTGAGTTGTATTACAAAATGCTTAGGATTCTCTCTTAAGATGATTTACAAAAAAATGTTTTTTGGAATATTTTTATTAAGTTTTCTAGGTGCTTGTGCTGCGCCAACAGCAATGCTTGGTCCTGCTTACACATTCTCATCAAGTGGAAGCTTAGTTCAGGCAGGTTTATCCTATGGTTCTAGTGAATTAATAAAAAGTTATACAGGTCAATCACCTATGGAAAATCTTATAGAACTTAGCGAAATAAAAATTGATGAAAATAAGAAAAAAAATATTAAGAAAAGAACAGTTGAAAGTGAAGAGTTTCAACGTTTAGTAGAAAAACGAATTAAGATGACGAATGGTATTCTTAATTCTAATCAATAATATTTAGAAATATCAGTTCAGATTGTTTAGTTTCTTTGCACCACAATTCATAGCTTTCACACATTCTCCATAGATGGTCAAATGCTCTTTGAGAAATTTCTAATGGAAAATGACTTTTAGCATAATATAAACTTGGAAATTGAATTAATTGTTTAACCATTACATCTTTCTGCATATTCAGTAATCGAACCGTTTCCTCAGGTATTTGTTTTTTAGTTTTATTATCAATAAAATTATTTTTTCTTAGTTCATCTAGCCATTCATCATGAAATTTACCACTGCTTATATGATTATATGTATCAGATCCCATAAATGCATCGATTGCATCTAAATTTGATAACTCAGGATTTTTTTTTTTAATTTCTACAATTTTTTGATAAATTATTTCAGCAACAAACAAAACATACGGACGTTCTTTTGATTGTTTCATTTAACTTTTGTATTTTTTCATAGCAGCATTAGCTAGGATCAAATTTGGATCTAAAAAAATTTTTGATGATTTCACTGTCTTAATAGATTTAAAAGCAAAAATAGCAATTGGTAATTCTGTACAGCCTAATATAATTTTCTTACACTTATTTTTAATTAGAAAATTTATTGCAGGCTGAATTATTTTAGCAGCTCTTTTAACATTACCCATTTTCACATCTTTAATTGCTTTATTTACACTTTGTTTTTGGAGTTTATTATTTGGAAAAAATAATTTGTAATTTTTATTAAAAATTTTGTCATAAACTTCAGTTTTAAGAGTTCCTTCAGTTGCCAGTAAACCTATTTTTGAATTTTTTTTACAATTCTTTTTTGTATGAATAAACACTTCTTTCGGCATATTTATTATTGGAATTTTAATTTTTTTTCGAAGATCTTGATACCAATAGTGAGCAGTGTTGCAAGGAATAACAATAAATTTACACTTTGCTTTTTCTAATTTTTTACATCCATCAACTAAACTCTTTAAAACTTTTTCATACTTTTTTTTTGAGGTGATATTCTCAAATCTATTTGAAAGTTCTCCAGTTGTTTTTCCAATTGACTCTGGTCTTCCGGGAATATTAGATTTGTTATATAAAAAAAATAAAGGATAATCTTGATCTATTTTTCCTCTATACTGAATGGCTAATTTGTTGCAGAAATCTAATCCTGCTTGCGTACCCATACCTCCTAGAATTCCTATCATATTATTTTTTAAATTTAATTGGTTTATTGTGTCCTCTCATAAAAGTTAAAATTAAACAACCTTTTTTTGTAAACGATGAATGTCGACTTTTAGGTTTATAAGAAATTAAGTCTCCTTTTTTAAAAACTTTCCCATCCGAGTCAATCAGTTCTCCCTTGAGTATTAAAAACTCCTCATGTCCAGAATGAACATGAGGTATAGTTTTGGTCCCAGGCTCTAATTTAGAAACATAGGTTCCAAAATTTGTTTTTTTATTAAAACTTACTTTATGCCAAGACCAACCCTTTATTGGTTTTCCATATTTATTGAAAGGTTTAAATTTTAAGCTATCTAATTTGGTTATTTTTCTTTTACTCATAAAATAAAAGAATAGATTATTGGCTATAAAAATAAATTAAATCTTTTAATAATTTAGTTGATATAGCCAATAATTGAGTTGTGAAAATTATGCAGTTTTTAAGTTAACTGCTGAAGGACCTTTGGGACCATCTTCAACATCGAAAGTCAAAGCTTGACCTTCATCTAAACCGTTCATACCCGCATCTCTAACTGCAGAAACATGTACAAACACATCTTTTTCTTTATCTTCTCTTTCAATAAAACCATAACCCTTGGTTGGATTGAACCACTTTACTTTACCTTGTAGACTCATATTTTTACTTACTTTTTGTTATGTTAATTTATTACTTATAATTAAGTAATTTTAGCTTTCTTTAGAATTTTGAGGGATTTGTCAACAAAATTGATCTATTTTTCGTTATTAATTTTAATCGTTGTCAATAAGCTTTGTTAAATAAAGTGAATTAACATCCTTTTTGTAATGTGCAAACGGTTCACATAATTCAAAACTACACTTTTTGAACAGTTTTCTGGCTGGTTCAAAAAACCTACCTGCTCCTGTCTCAATACTAATTCTTTTAACATTTAGACCTTTTGCCTCTTCAATAAGGTGATTTATTACTTTTATGCCATTTCCTTTATTTCTAAAATTGTCATGAACTCTAATAGATTTAAACTCACCATGTTCTTTATCTAAAAATTTTAATGCACCACATCCCATTAATTTTTCATTTTCCCATAAACTCCAAAATTTAATTGAAGGATCTTTAAGTCCAGGAATATCTAAGACATGGGCACTACCCTCTGGAGATGCTGCTCTTAATTCGATAAAATGTTTAGTAAGAAGATCATTTACCTCAGGATTATCAAAATTTCCTTCGATTGATTTTATCATTGTGTTAAAGTTGTAATATGACCCATCTTTCTTTTGTCTTTAATCTCTTTTTTCAAATAATCAAAGAAAAATTCATTATCTTTTAATTGCATATTCTGTCTGTATGGCTTTATTTGATTTCCAATTAAATTAACCATTTTTGCGTTTGATAATTTTCTTAATGGTATCTTTTTTAGTGAACAAACAGCTCTAATATGATTTTCAAACTGACTAATATTATATGCATTGATTGTTAAATGACCAGAATTATGAACTCGTGGAGCAATTTCATTAACATATAAATTTTCATTTCTATCAATGAAAAATTCTACACATAGAGTTCCTATGTACTTTAATTCTTCTGCAATACTAGTTGCCCACTCTTTTGATTGGTTAAAAATATTTTCACTTATTTCAGCAGGAATTTTGGAATATTTCAATATCTGATTTTCATGGATATTTTCTATCGGTTCATAAATTTCGTAATTATTGTTACCAAATCTAGTAATAATTATTGAAATTTCCTTTTTTAGTTTTACTTTTTTTTCAAGTATAAAGCCTTTTGAAAAATCTATATTTTTTATATTAATATCTTTAATTTCATTAATTGGGTATTGACCTTTACCGTCATAACCCATAGTTAATGTTTTTAATATTCCTGGAAGAAGATCGTTTAATGAATCTAAATCAGATTTTTTTTCAACTGATGCATATTGAGTTGTTCTTAAATTTAATTTATTTATGAAATCTTTTTCAGCTAACCTATGTTGAATAAGTCTGTTTATTGAGGGTTTGGGTAAAACAGGTTTCTTTTTATTAATTTCATTTAAAGTTTCATACGGAATGTTTTCAAATTCATAAGTTATCAAATTAACTTTATTTATGAATTCTAAAATTTTTTCTTTATCACTATAATGACCATGTATAAAATCATCGCAAAAATTTTGAGCAGGAGCGTTTGTATCATCAGAATAAATAATAGTTCTGATTTCTAATTTTTTAGCAGCTTCAGCGAGCATACTTCCAAGTTGACCACCCCCGATTATACCTAAATTAATTTTGGACATTAATTTATTTTGGTTTTTTTTTGACAGATTTTGTTTGTGACAATCGCCATTTTTCCAATTTTTTTTTTACATTAAAATTATTATTAGCAATTATTGAAGCTGCAAGTAATGCAGCATTAGTTGCTCCATCCTCGCCAATTGCTAAAGTTCCCACAGGTATACCTTTAGGCATTTGAGCAATTGAGAGTAAACTATCTAACCCTTTTAGTTTTTTGCTTTCAATTGGAACACCTAAAACCGGTATACTTGTTAAAGCCGAAATCATTCCTGGGAGGTGTGCTGATCCACCTGCACCAGCTATTATAACCCCAAAATTATTTTTTTTTGCTGAAGTTGCAAATTCATACATTCTTTTTGGAGTTCTATGCGCTGAAATTATTTTAGTCTCAAAGCTAACACCTATTTTTTTAAGGATATTTTCAGCTAATTTCATCGTTTTATAGTCAGATTGGCTGCCCATAATGATTGCAACTTTAAGATTCTTATTCTTTTTCATGGTTTATAAAGTTTAAACTTTATTTCAAAATTAAATTAAAATTTCAATAAAATAAATAGAATTTGAAAATACATATTGATATGGTTTAAAAGAAATTAGCAAAATGAAATTTAAAATTGATAATCTTCAATATTGTAATTGGACTAGAGAAGTATTTGAAATAAATAGAGAAGCAGGACTTGATGCAGTTCATGTTACAATTGTATATCATGAGGATTTTAATGAATTAGGAGACCAAATTAAGAAATGGGAAAAACTATTTAAAGATAATTCTGATTTAGTATTTTTAGGTAAAGATTATAAGGATATTGAAAAAGCAAATAATGAAAAAAAAAACGGCTATTTTTTTTGGTTTTCAAAACTGCTCGCCAATCGAGGATGATATCAATTTAGTTGAAAAAGTTCATGATCTAGGTTGTCGATTTATGCAGCTGACATATAATAATCAATCTTTATTGGCAACAGGTTGTTACGAAAAAAATGATAGTGGAGTTACAAACTTTGGAAGAGAAGTAATAAAAGAAATGAATAGAGTTGGTGTTGTCGTTGATATGTCTCACTCAGCAGAAAAAAGTACTTTTGATGCTATCGAATTTAGCGAGAAACCTATTGCAATTACACATGCCAACCCTTCTTTCTGGCATGCTGCTAAAAGAAATAAGTCCTCAGATTTATTGAAAGTATTGAGTGATAGTGGTGGTATTTTAGGTTTATCGCTTTATCCACATCATTTAAAAGACAATACAAATTGCACAATTGAAAGTTTTTGTGAAATGGTTGCTAGAACAGCAGAAATTATGAATGTAAAAAATATTGGTATTGGTTCCGATCTTTGTTTAAACCAACCAGACGAGGTTGTTGAATGGATGAGAAATGGAACCTGGTCAAAGAGTAAAAATTATGGAGAGGGCACAAAGAATAGGCCTGGATTTCCAAAACAGCCAAAATGGTTCGAGGATGCTAGAGGTTTTGTAAATTTAGAAAAAGGATTGAGTAAAATAGGATTTAAAGAAATAGAAATTGACGGAATACTTGGAAATAACTGGTATAATTTTTATAAAACAATTTAGATATGAAAGTAGAATTAAGAGACCCCAATATAATTATGAAACTTTCAAGACTAGGATCTTTTCATCAGTCTAAATTATCATTCTTAAGAAGTTTTCTAACTGAGTTTAAAGATTGGGAATATAAAAGAGATTTATTTGATTTAGATCAAAATGGATTTGGTGTTGTAGTTTATTCATTCAAAAAAAAAGAGAGAGTTTACTCTTTGATATGTTTTGCGAATAAAATACATGATGATGAAAGGTCAGATCGTGTAATTGCAACAAAATGGGATGCAGCTTTTACCTTGCATGATGGTACTCCAAATAAAGAGGATATTGAGAGACTGAAAAAAGAAGTGCCTAAACAAGAAGTTGGCAGATTATCTTATAAAGAGTTAACTTTATCGAGAGCAAATAAATCAGTAAGAGTTTTTGATCATGTTGTAAAAAATCTAAGTAACGGCAAACAACCAAACTTAGATTTATTGGATAAAGTTGGTTATCTTTATAGAACGACAGCAGTTTATGGTTCAGGAAAATTTGGTCTTGCAGATCGTTTTAGAATTAAAAATAGAGATGAAATAAATGGTCCGTTTAGACTGGAAATGATGTTAGTTTATTTGGTAAGACAATTTACGTTTGATCAAGTAAACCATGTAGCTAAGAATAAAAACCCGAAAAAAGCTGTTAAATTAGATCCTAAAATTTGCAAAAATCTTGGTATTGGAAATTCAACAGGCTTAGGTATGGCTCCATTCATTGTTAATCATCCAACTTTATTAAATAATTGGATTATGAGTAGAGAAAAAGCTCTAAAAAAAATCAGGGAAATTAAAAAGGTCGACCCGCAAGATAGTAAATTATTTAAACAATGCCTGAGAAATTCAATCAAAAATATAACAAGCTGGAATACAGAAAGTGATTACCAGTTAAAAAAGATAAAAAATTTATTAAATGATGTAAAAAAATTTTTAGATTTTATTGAAACAAAATTTAATTTCGGGACGGATTATCCATTCAATCAATTGTACTTATGGGTTGAAAGGGAAACTTGTGAGGAATGTATAGAGTATATTGTTTCCTTGATGATGGAGCCATATAACAGAATTATTGAACCGCTAGTAAAACAAATGAGTTCTGAAGAAGATAGGTATTTCACTATACCAACAAATAGAAAAGTTGAGGAGTTAAGGTTAATAATTGAATCAAAATATTCAAATATTTTATCAGTTAATTTTGAAAAAAAACAAAATCATAAAAAATTTTGGTTTATTTCGAAAAATAAAGAAGAACCTAGAATTGCTGACAGATTTGAAGAACAGGGAGCTGATTTAGAACAACCTCTTGCAATCGCTAGAGATATAAAAAGATTATATGAAAAATTACTAATAATTAAGAAAGACATTACAATTGATAAGTTTTTAAGCGATAATTCTGATTTAAGACATGTAGTAAGAAGAGCTTTTATAATTGAAAAATTTCCTTATTCTGAAATTCAAGACAATACAATTAGTCAAAATACGATCCCAATAGATATGCTGAGATTAAAATTATCTTTTTTTGGTGCTTTAAAATTTGATCCACGTTCTGATAAATGGTTAAGAATATGCATGTTTCAGGGTGCGCCATTACCTAATGAATTAAAAGATTATGATGATCATTGGATTTATAAAACAAACTCTTAATTTATGAAATCCCTTAGTGAAATAGAAACGACATCAAAAAGAGCAACTCGAGCAGCTGGATTTTCATGGGGTATCTCTGAAGAAGTCGGCAAATGTATTAGATTATTAGAACTTTTTGGATTACCAGGTATTAAAAATTTGAATTCTTATTTTAATGAAAAAAATTTAAATGATTTTGAAAATTTAAAGTTAATTGATAAAGACAATCAACCTCAAAAAGACATGTTTTGTCCAATTAATCTTGGGATAAGTTTTTTGGATCAAATAAGAAATATAGAAACATTCAATAATTGTACATTCAAAAACATTGCATATCCAATATTGCTTTTACCTTTTTTAAGTCGAGCTTCTGAGGTTATTGGTAAAAAAATTTTATATAATTTTGATAAAAATCAATTTTTATTAAATTTTAATTTAAGTATTTCTTCAAATTTCATTGAAGAAAAGTGCCCAGTTTTAGCAAAAAATATAAAAATTAATTTTTTAGAAAATACTGATAATTTTAGCGAAATAGAATGGAAGAGTCTTTACAAGCTTTCCGAGGAAACTTTTGTAGAGGAAACAGATAGTTTAAAAAAAGGTGCAGCGGGTGCAGGTTTAACTGATAATGACTGAGAACGAAAATTTAAAAGAAAATAATCTAAAAGAATTAGATGATATATGTGACGAGTGTAAAAAAAAAGATGAAAGTGTTTCTCAAAATTTAATTTTGACAGGTTTTAAGATTTGTAAATCTTGCAGAGTATCTAAAACTATTTTTCCAATTTAAATGTGATTAACGGGTAATACATCCATTCTACTCATGACGAATGAAATTGATAAAAATATAATTATTAAAAATGAAAGAAAAACTATTCCAAATGATTTAAAACTAGATTTTAAATTTAAAATTTGCTTTGTTGAAATTATTAATCCAGCAAATATCCAAAATTGTGTTAGAAAAATAATTGTAATCATTAAGTCTGGTGTGACAGCAAAAAATCTTAACAATCCAGGAGCATGTGCAAAACCCACTGCAGTGAGTACTTTTTTGAATGATGTCTTAGTTTGTTTGTCAGGAAAAATCTTTACACCTAATACGTAAATTAAAATTGACCAAACAAACCATGTCAAAATAGCAGTCAATCCAGACATCGCCACAGCAGTTTTTACAATAGTGTTTGCTGCAATAGCCCCTGCAACACCATCTAAAATCATTATTATCCCAGCAAAGTATATAGATGCTTCTCCAAAATTTTTTGGATCTCTATAAAGTGATTTATCTAACTTTAAAGATTTAAATACGATACTAAGAAATTCACCAAACATTTATTTTTTTTTATTTTTTTCCTCTTTGTACGAAACAATTAATGGAAAGATTATTAATGCAATAACAATGATAATGCAAATTGCAATTAAAAAAGCTTTAGACATTTAAATTGAAAAGGGAGGGGATTGAACTCCCCTCCCAAGAAATATTAACCTTTACTAACTTCTCTAGTATTTGCGTTGAAAGACTCTTTAAATGGTATATCAACTACAACTGCGTCTACAGGTTTTCCTGGAGTATCAGAGTATTTTTCAGGTAAATGAACCTTAAATTTAGTTCCGACTTTACCTTTTGGAAATCCATTCGAATTTAAAGTTCCATCAAATGGCACGTATCCCATAGCAATATTAATTTTCTTTTCTGGGTGATACCAGGGTGAAGTTATAAATCCTACAGGATCTCCACCAGACTCATTAGATATTAACCAAAAATCTGGAGCGTAGTCCTCGATAGGTTTGCCACCTAACTCCAGTCCAACTAACTGAAGTTTATAAGGTTTTTTTCCATCCTTAAGTTCTTTACCCATTTTTTCTAAAGCGGCCTTACCAACGTAGTCTGTTTTTTTATTCCACTCACCTTTACCAGATAGTGAGACTTGATAACCTAAATTACACTGATAAGGATTATGTTGCATATCCATATCTTGTCCCCATGAAAGAATACCAGCTTGAATTCTTCTATGGTGTGCAGGAGCAATAACCATTAATTTATGTTTTTTACCCGCTTCAAGAACAGCATTCCACATATCATCAGCATATAAAGTGGCATTTCTCAAATAAATTTCATATCCAGCTTCGCCAGAGAAACCTGATTGTGAAATTACACAACTTCTTCCTCCAACTTTAACTTCAGCTAAACCATAAAAAGGCATGTTGTCAAAATCAACTTGATCTCCACATAAATCTTTCATTAAAGCTTTTGATTTAGGACCTTGTATTTGAACAGGGCAAGCATCTATTTCTTCAACAGTACAATTAAATCTACCGTCAGCATTGACACCTTGTAGATACATTCCAATGTCAGAGTCTGATAGAGAAAACCAAAACTCATCTTTTGAAATTCTCAAAAGAATTGGATCGTTTAAAACTCCTCCATAGGCGTTACATAAAATTACATACCTTGCTCTCATTGGAGAGATTTTTGTAGCATCTCTAGTTATGACGTAGTCGGTAAATTTTTCTGCATCTGGACCTTTAACTCTTATCTGTCTTTCAACAGCAACGTTCCACATCGTTACATGATTTACGATTGCATCATATTCTACCATCGCTCCACCATCTTCAGGTTTTACATAACCTCTTGGATGATAAATACGATTATAAACTGTAGCTCTCCAACAACCTGCCTGCATTGATAAGTGCCAATAAGGTGATTTTCTAACCCTTGTTGAAATTAACATTTCAACTTTAGTTGGCCCACTTTGTCTTAAATTGTATGGTACTTCTCTATCTGATTGATCAACAGAAGTAACATGTTTTAGTTTAGTATAGTCAAATTCTTTAGACATAACCATTCTCCTTCAACCACTTGTTAGTTTCCTTCAAGCCGCCGAATGTATAAATGTGGAAGAAATCAGTATGCGATTTAACTTTCCCAATTAAATCATTAGGGTCTTTAGGTCTCAATAAATCTAACGCCTTAGTAAAATTAGATTTAAGAAAATTTAAGGAATTTTTTGCTCCAACGATATTAGCAAATTTAATTAAGCTAGATATTTTTAGAGGTCCAGTAATTCCCACATGCACTGGTACGCTTTGTTTAGATATAAAATCTATAATAGGCTGAGGATCTAATAACCATTGAGTTACTATATAATCAGCATAAGGCTTTTTATCTATCATAGCTTTTTCTAAATCTGAGTCGGATATATCAGGACTCCCCTCTGGGTGTCCAGCAATTCCTATTGTCATCTTCTCAAAATAACCAGTCTCTAAAAGTTGAAACGAACTATCAAATTTTCCTAGGGGCTCTCTACCTCCCCCAATTATTAAAGCCTGTTTAACCCCTCCATCTTTGCATCTTGAGACATAATCTTTCAGCTGTTTTTCATCATGCATTGACCTTGCAGGAAAATGAGGTACTGGGTTAAAACCTTTTTTTACGAGCTCAACCGCTTGTTGAGCTGTTTCTTTATAATCTCCTCCAGGCAACATAGTTATATAAACATCCTTTACTGGAGGCACTGTTGATAGGTCAGTCTGGGGACCAATTTCCAAAGAAAATTTCATTTCTTGATCATTATCTTTTTTAAAAAAGCTGTCAAAGAAATTCATTTAAAGGTGTGGCGAAATTTGTTGCCAAAAAATATGCGCGTGATAATTTTTTTTGTGGACCAAAATCTTAAAAAATTACCCCTTTCTGAAATACTTGATATCAAAAAACTTAAAAATGTTGATAAACCTATTGAAGAAGCCAATGGTTTACCCAATGAATGTTACTTAAATAATGATTATTTGGCGCATGAAAAAGAAAAGATCTTTTTCAATAAATGGACAGTAATTGGTGTAGCAAGCTCAACCCCAAATCCTGGAGATGCCAGACCACACAACCTTCTTGGAGTTCCACTCATTGTAGTGAGAGATAAAGACAAGAGAATTAGAGTATTCCACAATGTTTGCAGTCATAGGGGTTTTAAGCTTTTAGACAAATCATGCACCCTTA